>CAZURU010000751.1:0-2299 GCA_964623585.1 uncultured bacterium | reverse complement strand
ATGATCAAGATAGTGAATGGCTGGAGTGTGATTGCAAGCAGTGGTTGCATGAGAAATGCATTGACTATGATATATACGATCCTTTTCTCTGCCCTAACTGTGTTAAGAACCAATAAAAATTTTAGTAGTAGCTAGCTAGTAATATAGGTTGTCTGACACCTGTACAATATGCATAATTATGTGTGTATTTGAATATAATAATGAATTTGATATTGATGTTATTGTTAGTAGTGCCAATAAAATAATAAGATCAAGATAAGCAAGGAGCTAGGGTTAAGCCATATGGTACTAGTCAAAGGCAATGTCGCACTTGCTCACGAGTTGTGAGTGCGTGTCAAGTCAACTTACTCGTCTCCAATACTAACTGACAGAAATTCACAACAGATACTAGTGTAATAATATAAACTCTGCTAACCAATTATTCTACAATCACTATATGCTTATCTGTGACGGACAATATCCTTTTCAAGGGTATATTAGTCACTAACATCGCTACAATCTGCACCAAAAAATGCGAATCGGTAACATAAACAACTATTACAAAAAGTATATAAAGGTTATTACTCACTATTCTATACATTTAATCCATGCCAACACCCTTAGCGGCGACAATCGTTAGATTATTCTTTGTGCCAAGGTGAGACAAAGATCACACAAGATTTCCCACAATATTTTGCATTTTTACAAAAACTACCTCGGATATGCTTGGCAATAATTTGACGTTAATTTATGACCGTAAATAATTCATGAGTTACACTATGCTGTGGCCGTGAAAATGAATCTGGGGAAATGGTTGGACATTTGCCACAGAAAATTTTGCACATGTGTAGCATGTTTATTCAGCTGTGGTATCGAACTTGAGAGAACTCCCTTTGGATTTGGAAGAGTTCCAGTCTTTCTGCTGAAATGATCTAGGATAGTATTAGACATTCCACAGGGTCAAAACATGAGGTAACACCTCGAAACTCGTATGATTAATAAATATTCATGTGACATAATAGTTGCAGATGAAATTTTAGTGAATGAGGCCAAACGCTAAAATAAATGTCACATTGTAAAAACCCGCTATACGGTATCTTTTGACCAGTTACTTCCAAGCCTTCTAGAGATAGTGTCAGAAAACATGAGCTTGCTTCTAGGGATGCACCAACATGTGCGCTGGATTCTTCCTTGCATTTGAAATGATAGGTAATAGCTATATCCTACTGGTTCTCACCGTCGTCTCTTTTGGCCACAAAGTCTCAAGAAATAGCTTTCCCGTCTCACTGTCGTTGAAAGTCAGCAGCTCTCCTTTCATATGCTTTCCGTCGTTTATCCTCTGTAGCTTTTGAAATCTTTGCAACTTAATGTAAGAAGTCCAGATCACCAGAAATGCAATTAAACATAGCAGCTCCATTGTCACATTGTTCTCGTGCAATCAACAGTCAATTATCCGTTTGATCATTCGTATACTACACTTGTAATTCATGGAGTGAATTGCAATGCGCATTGCGTATGAATGCGCTTCATTCAAATTGAATGCGAATTTGCTAAATGTGCTTTTTATTTTATGTAGATAGGCCTTTATCTCACTTAGGGCTGGGACGAAGCTTGAAATTTAACTTCGAACATTCGTTAATAAAATGTTCGAACATTCGAAGCTTCGGTGTTAACTACATGAATTGCAGGTTTTCTTATATTGCTTCTTATATTTATGTACATTCTTAAGTTTTATCTTTCTAATCCTATTTACTAAGTTTGTAGGCATTTGGTAAATGTATAGCGCAGTTCTCAATAATGCGATCGATCGATCGCAAATGGGCGTGTCCCCTATACAGTAATCATGCATAGATTAATGCCAACGAAAGGCTAAAATGACATTTTCATGCATTATCTATTGCTTTAAAAGGCGAATTAAGGCTTCTACTATGGTAGCAAGCTAAACTATGTTGGTTTAAAAGTGGGTGTGTCACACGATCGACAATCGCGCAACATGAATAAGCTTCCGCAATAAAGAAAACAATGTTTATTCATAATTATTTTGGTAATATAGTGGGTTATGAGTGTATTACGAAGCTTCGAAGGATAGCTTTGCAATTCGAAGTTTGCTTAACCTTCGAACCTTTGAAACATTCGAAGGTTCGTCCCAGCCCTAGTCTGAACCTTCAGTGTTCCTTGTTTCTTTACTTTTTGTGGCAGCATGAAGGATTGATACCTACTCACTTTTTAAATTTTAGTTTGTTTGCTTTTTATAGGATACTGCAAAGTATATATCAATCTATCCATGCAGACGCCTAAAACCTTACAGGCGCCTATTTAT
>CAZURU010000750.1:0-2300 GCA_964623585.1 uncultured bacterium | reverse complement strand
ATAACTTTTATAAGTGTCGATTCGCTTTTGAAGTTGGCTCCCTTAAAATTCATCTTATTTTTTAACCAGCCTAAGTTTAGCAGCAGCGGAGGTTTCCGCAAAAAGCTACTTACCAAAATCTATTATCAATCGGCATGGCGGGCAAGATGTTTTGCTTCGTCCATCATTTTTAACACAAATCGTAATGCCTCGTTAACAGCTTTTTCGTTGGGAAATGCAGCAGCAACGTCTGGATCAAGGCGGACAATGTTCGTTCCAGCAGCATATTGCTTCGTATATTTCCCGCGAATGCCGTTTTTTAGGAGTGTTTCGTCGTACTCAGGACGCAATTCGTCATCAAATTCGGTTCTGTTAGTCATTTTCGTATATCTTCCTTTCTTGGCGGGTCACTCTACGGGCACTGATAATTCGGATGCATTGTCCGCGATCCGTATGGGAGATAATGAGCAATTGTCTTTGTGTTGACTCACCAATCGTGATGTATCGCTCCTCACCATGTGGATGATCCGGATCAGGAAATGTAAGTGCTAATGAATCACCAAACACAGTTGATGCTTCGTGAAAAGACACATTATGTTTAGCAAGGTTGCTTGTTGCTTTGTTAGGGTCCCATTCAAATTCCATTATATCAATTTAGAAAACGCTTTATCAATTTTCAGAGCATTAAAACACATCACCGCGTTTGCAGCTTAGCCTTCTCCTCATCATAGTTGTTATAGACATCCATTTCAGGACTTTCCCAATCTTCAGCAAAGGATGCAAGACGCGCCCGCATTTCTGCTGCTTGTGCTGCGTCAATACCACGTTCACGTAAATCTATACTACCTATTGCGCCAAGCATAGTTGATGGGTTAATGTAAACACGAACAACCTCAAAACCTGCTTTTCGGAGCCCCAATAGTGCGGAAACAATAGCGGACTCTAAGGAAAACGCCTCACGGTGAAAATGAATTTGAGGTACCCCCTCAATTGTGGCAATAGTTCCATCATCAAAAATGCTATAGAGACGATCGACTTCTTCTTCATTCGGATCAGTTGTTAAAACGAGTGTGAATTCATATATTCTCATGGTCAATTTTTCCTTTATTAGACATTATAACGATTTACAAAAGTTGCCTTTTCGTAGCCATAGACTTCATACGAATATATCGTAGGGGCGAGGTTGCCTCGCACGATTAAATAGATAAAAACGCACACACTTAAACTATTATAATGTCTATTGATTATCTTATTGCTTCGCGTATTTCCCGCGAATGCCGTTTTTTAATAGCGTTTCGTCATACTCAGGACGCAGTTCATACATCCTAATTAGTTAACGGATAACCCAATTAATCTTCAAGCGTAAGGCTTTTATCTACACTTTCAGCATCCCAGTTTATATTGAATCTATAGTATTTATTACCAGCTATACTAAAAGGGCTACCATCACAGGCAAGTAATACTTTAACTATTAGCATATTGAATTCTATAAACGCATCTCCGTTTTTAATTTCAAAACGACAACTATCTCCCAATCGATCACCATATTCTCTTTCGAGCATTTTCAGAACTTCAGATTTACCGTGTTCTATAATCTCTTGTTCGCTTAAGGGTTGTGTTGAGCAACTCAAAACTGCAATCAATAGAACGAAAAGAAAAAATAATCTCATTTTGCCTCTTGAACCTCAACTAATCTATGCCCATCCCCCAACTCACTACTCGAAAGGTCTTTTGGCTTACAGGACACATTTTTACGTTTGACTTGACGATACGGGAGCGGTTTAAGCGGCACTGACTTTCGCCTCAAATTTCCGGATTACTGGTTTCAAACTCGGTTGAGGAGACTCGAAGTACAACTCCAATGCTTCTATCAGATTGTCCAAAGCCGCTTCTTCACTTTCACCTTGGCTTGCAATATCAACTTCTAAACATTGCGCGATAAACCAGTCGTCTTCTTGCCAGATACTTGCCGTAAAAGTTTGATTCTTCATTTTCGATTTTCCTTTCTCCAAATTTCAGATAACAGTACACGTCCCTTCGCATACATTACTGGGTGTTTCTGAAATCTCAATTTCACCATCGCGATCTACGCCTCAGATTCGTTAATCTTATTGTAGATGTCGGTGCCCATATCGACTAATTTCTCGCGGATTTCATCCCAATCGTCCCGATCCTTTCTGCCTTTGTCAAGTACAGGAAATTGTACCCTTATCTGCTTGGGCGAATCGTTATACTCGTAAGGATAGTCTAATTCTGGAAATAACGCCATAATTGTGTCTCTGCGTTCCAGTCGATCTTTTCCTTGGAAGTACACTTGAATA
>CAZURU010000749.1:0-2300 GCA_964623585.1 uncultured bacterium | reverse complement strand
CCATTAGAATCCTGAATTGCTTCTTGAAGTTCTTTGGTAAGTTCAATCATAATTTTGTCCTATAAGAATTTTAGAGCTTATGCAAAGAGGCGATAAATCACCTCACTACGAACAGAAGGACTTTAAGAAATGTGCCCTGCTCTCAAAAGTGATAAGGTTTGTAGTAGCGCAATTCATTGCGCATTACATGAGACTTGGGTTTGCTATTCAGATGTTGCACGTGGCTGAAAATTAAATGCTAAAGTTTCCTGCGTCATAAGCACATAGCCTTTCATGTTCATTCAACCCAACTTAAGTGCTATCTGGTCCCTGTTACACCGAGGTATTTGACGTGTCTTCATCTTCGCGAATTACCTTTTTGCCCATCGCTTTCTCAATTACTTCAAGTAATGATTCCTTTCGGGCTTTAAAGAAACTGCGGAAATCGTCATTGCGAAGCGTATTGGAACAGATAAGATGTGAGAGAAGAATGTCATCCATTTTGATATTGCCTCTAGCTTTTTCTTGTATTTTTTGCAAATACTCTGAGGGGGCATCCCCACGTATCATTCGATTTGTACTTGCCGACAGAGCAGTCTTGTTGATAATGCTATTGTAGACGTTGGATTCAATACCTCGGTTCCGACACCAATCTATGGGGAATATGTGATGGATGTCAATATTGCTATCAGAAGATATTTGTTCATTAATAGGTGATCCTGTGAGAAAGTCACAGCATCCATTGGGGATAAGCAATGCGTAAACACCTTTATATACTGCACTGGCGCGAGTTCGAACTTCAAGGAGCCTGTTCGATTGGAAAGTCGCTTCTCGAACCGTTGAAGGTAAATCAATTTCCTTTCTTAGCCAGAAGGTCGCTTCAGAGAAATCCTTAGCTATTTGAGTGTTGACAGCATCAGTATACATCTCACCAAATACGCCACACCAGTACCAACGAGAAATTTTTTGGTCGTTATCTTGTTGTGCTTTGGCTGCTTTGTGGAACTCTGCTATTATTGATTCTTCTGACTGGGGAGACTCTTCTGACATGAGAGCCTCTACTGCCGATTCGTATGCTGAATTAACACCAGCGAGAATTGCTGCAAGAGCGATAAGTTGGGTTTGATACGGGACATCCTTTGCTCTGAATATTTTAAAGCCATTCAAAAACTTAGCTGCCTGAATAAAACCTTCTTCAATTATATCTGCCCATTTTTTGTAATCTGCTGCCTTTAACTGCAATATGGATCGTCGCGTACAGTTAGCAGTTGATATTTTCGGATTTGCATTGGTGAAAAGTAGTGTGAGTGCCCTCAGGAAATCGGTACTATCAAGATTTCCAAGAACTGGTTCCTTTTTCAGACGTTTGGATCGCTTATCCCAGTCTTCACGAAGTTGAAAGTTGTCTATAGCAAAGGAAGCAGTAAGTAATTCAAATACTGTAAGCGTTACACCTCTGGTATTTACCTTTTCAAATATCAAGCAAACAGCCTCTCTGGGTGTATTTTCGAGAAGATGAATAATAGGCAGTTGGTATTGTTCAAAGCATCTAATCACTTTACGATTAAATTTATTGAACAGTTCGCGCTTGGAAGGGTCCAACTGCCAATAATCTTTGTATGCGTCTCCCCAATCGTCTGAGTCAAAAATTTTATTAACTGGAAACATAGAATTTTTGTATTCCATTTCGGGAGAAGCGATATCTATAATTTCCCCATGTTCTCTCTGTACTCGGCGATTTTCTCTACAAGAGAGAACTGCCTGTTCGCGGTCTATTTCATCGTTCAGGCACTTTTCTATGTCAAGATAGTAATACCGAGTAATCGGTTTCCCTTTGGCCTTTGTATAAACACCCTGTTCGGATTTTAAGGATTGAAATAACGCTGTTAATCGTTGTTGTCCATCAAGGATGAGCGTATTAGGTGCCTCCGCATCCTTTGCCAGATTAACCCCTTCAATAGGTCTGGGTTTAAGAGAATTTTTACCATCGACTGCCAGGGTCAGTACTGCTCCGATAGGAAAGGCTTGCGATACACTTGCCAAAAGGCTGCGAATCAAGTTATCATCCCATCTCCAGTCTCTTTGAAAGTCAGGAAGTTGTATTTTTCCAGTTCCTATATCTGTGAGTATTTTGGAAAGTGGAGGTCTATCAATATTGAAAGTACTCATATCTATCCTTTTTCCCAAAACTAATACGGTGCCATAATATTTGAATATTTCTTAAGGAGTGCTGTCAAATTTAACTCGTCTATAGATATGCTGCAAGGGCAGCTCACACCCAATAGACACAAGCGGCACCACATCCACAAGTGCCCGAAATT
>CAZURU010000748.1:0-2304 GCA_964623585.1 uncultured bacterium | reverse complement strand
TATACTAAAGTTTGGACAATTGGTGTTGCGTATGAGTTGAACTTTCAAGAGTTTGTGTGTTTTTCTTTCAGTTTCCTACATAAACCTAACTGAAAAATAAATTCGGATACACCAATGCATAGCCCCAGCGGGGCGAAATGTCTATAGAAATACATCCCCCAAGAGGTAAGCCCCAGCGGGCGAAATGTGGGATCCGCTAAAAATTGTCCAAAGTTTAGTAAGTGATAAAATAGGCAATTTGCTGCTACCATTCTCCAGCATTTTTATATTAAACTTGCGTCACTTATACAGTTCGAGGTATTTAATCTATGTCAAGAGAAATTCTCCCTTCGTTAAAAGTCAGCACGGGATGGATAGAACTTGAAATCGTTTCCGAACCCGATGTCGTTTTAACATTTAAGGGATACGCTCCTATTTTACGAGTTCGGAAGGTAAGAACAAGTGTTGAGTATCAACTTTACATTTCTGCAAAATCACTAGCGGAACCTCTTGAGGGGCTAAGAAAAAGTAATCTTGGAATCTTTAAGGGGATCCGGTTACGGATTCGTAAAGAGAGCATGGAACAGATGGCAAAATATGTAATTGAGGTGATAGATGATTGAGTTAAGTCTGCGTCGAACTTGTTATGAAATTTCCCAATACCTCAATAGTAACAATCCTAATCCACTGCGAATAGTCGAGCTCATCAACAGCGTTTCGCCATGCAGCTGGACTTTTAAATTCACGTTTGATGATACTGGCAGGACTAATGTTTGGATTAACTGCGATTCCATTATTCCTGATGATACCCTTCTTACATTACTTGATGGTTCATTAGAGGAAGTCTTTTTTGCTGATGCTCTCGCCTTGAGACAAGCAGGCAAATATTTCACCAAGGAAACCTCTAAATTTCTCAATAACCCACCACCTTCAAATCAGGTTACACTTCAAAACTCAAATAAGAGCGCAGACTTTCTCTTGGTTCTAAAGGGTTTTTGGAAGGCCCCCTCCACGCCTCCAGAAATACAGCAGATTCATGGAATTCGCTCTTATTCGTTAGAAAATACTTGGTTGGGGTCGCCGGATTTCGTAGACTCCGAGCATTTTATTCGTTGGATAGTATTTGGGGAATCGGTGTTGATTCGTCCGAGGAACCGCTATGAAATGAAACTGGGATCCGTAGACAGTTTCACCACCAAGACCTGTTTATACAACACAAACGGGAATCACATAGGTCAAGCTAGTTTTCAGACATCTCCATCACTTAAGATTGATGAGATATACACTACATTCGGTCCAATTGCCCCTGAACCAAAGAGTTGGCTGCCTAAGAGGCGTGAGGATCACCATTGGATCATTGAGATAGATAGCCAAAAACTGAAGCAAGCTTTCATTAATAGGGATTCCACAACTCCCATCATTAACGAGTTAGTTAATGCTATTGATACTGCTCTAGATTCAGTTACTACGTCTGCTTGTTTTCAAACCTACAAGCAGAATATACAGAGGAAACAACAAACCAAAGCAGCGACTAATCTAAAGGAAAGGCAGGAAAGAGCACAGTTCGCAGATAGAGTCACCTTTAATGGCAAACCAGTGATGCTTGTTCCTTCAAATGAGAATGAAGTTCTTGTTTTACTATGTAAACTAGAAGCACTTTGTGCACTTCCCTTTCATAAGTTTATCTTATGGGAATACACATCTCGCGCAGGAATAGATGCAATCGCCTCATATCAAATAAAAGAAGTGGATGTGCCGAAACAGTTTGAGACGGTCGAATTAGAGTATCACTTTGAGAATTTCTTTGACCATGGACATCCTCACCATCAAGTGAACCTTGTGGTATGTTGGGATTTCCGCAATGGTGAACCTCCTGTACGATTATATCAACGGAATGAATGGTTATTTGAATATCGAAACGACTACTCTTTTATGGTGGTTGTGTTGTCCCGTATCCCAAGCCTTCAAATTGAAAGGAATTGAATAATGAGCAATGAAATTACTGGATTTGGTAAAATTCTGGAGTCATTCAAAAAACTCAAGGCAGCCAAAAGTACTTATTTGGTACAATAAGTTCTGACAAAATTAAAAACGTGACCTTTGTTCCTGTTCTTGAGCCAAGCGGTCAGACGTATCTTAATGAAGAAAAAGATGGATATCAGCGGCCTGGTTCACGATCTCGAATGAGAAATTTCGCCAAGTTTCTTAAGGAAAATCCTAACAGCGTAGTACCACCGGTTCTTCTCTCTGGACGTGGAACTTGGCAATTTCAGCCCGATGGACAGGAACAGAATGCGGGGAAGCTTATAATACAAGGAAAGGCAG
>CAZURU010000747.1:0-2306 GCA_964623585.1 uncultured bacterium | reverse complement strand
AGCAGGGCGCGCTGTTCTTCTATCGTTAGCGGGTTTGCATCGTAAAATACATGTTGGACCCTATCAAATACTTCTGCGGGTAACACGACGTATTCCAAATTTGTGTTTGGATCAACAAGACGTATAGGTTGCTCGTTAGCATCCTGAACTGCTTGTTGGAGTTCTTCGGTAAGTTTGATCATAATGCTTCCCTTATCGATCTGCTCCGCGGCCCTGTCTGTTAACTTCTTTTGCGCAAATGCTGTTTTTTATCTTGTTTTTACAGACCCCCAGGTTGTTAGTTTGACTTTTCTTTTTCTTGGAGATGCTGCTGCGATGGCTTCCATTGCTTTTGCTTTTACAATGAGTAGATCCAAGATATTCGTTTCACCATCATTGTTTATATCCGTGTCGTAATTCACATTCACGGTTAGTGCCTTGCGAACGATTACTACATCATCTAAATCTACAACACCGTCATTATTTACGTCCGCATCAACGACAATACCAGATTCGTCAACAGCCTGTGAATCTTCGGTATAGAGTTTCGGTTCACCAAGAACATAATGATCACACCCGTTATTACCTAACGCGGATATTTCGATCATAAATATTTTCGTACCTTTGGGGATACGGAACTCAAAAAAAGTGCCATGATGCTCAAGGTATAATTCTTGTGTTCTGAATATCTCAACATCATCGGAGTAAAATATAAGCTGCATTGATGCTGCGCCACCGCAGTCACGACTTGCTGAACCAAAATAAGTACTGAATTTTGTGTAATCCTTTCCAGATATATCGTATTCAACAAATCCGTGAGCAGCTGCATATATCCAGTGTTCCCAAGTAAACATTTCAGAAAAATTGCGAGCATATCCGGGCTTTTTTGACATATCGCCGTTGGGTTTTCGCTCCCAAATCTGGTCTATATGACCGTCCCATTCGTCGAGAGGGTTTATAGGCACCAGAGATGACGCTGACTCATGCGTAAAAGTTAACTTTGTAGACACCAGCAAATCTTCATCAATTTCTACTTCTATAGGCAACAACACATCTATGCCCATCTCCGTTGCCAATTCCTGAACAAACTGCTGATCTTGAGAATCTACTGTATTATACCAATCACGCATGTATTCTTCCATATTTCCTTTCGTATTTGGTATTTGGGCAACAGCATTCCAAGCTTCCGGTTGATTTTCAAAATTGTCCAAAAAGTTATAGGAAAGTTGCGATACTAAAATATGATGCGTAAAAGGATTTATGAAATCAGCACGAAGCTTCTGCTCATTATCAGAAATCCATCTTTCCGGTGTATTGTAGTACTGAGCACCCGGTCGTTTCATAATCAAGTCAACATAAGGTAGAAAATTTGATCTATACTTCTTCCATTTCACAAAAGGCGGGCTTTCTTCCCAAGTCTCATACATCTCTTTCAGTACCCATATACTTGCCATCATACAAAGCGATTCCTGAAACCAAAGATTCGGATTATCTACCGCTGTTACTTCATAATCATGCAACACATGACAAACTTCATGAGAAAATTGATAAATGAACTGGCTTATATTTTCAGCTTTCGCCGAAATCGCTATAGAGTGTAAACCCGAATCCCGATGATTAATAAAGGGTCCGTCACTATCAAAATAAACACTTATGGGTTCATCTAACTTATGCTCATCTCTAAGATATTGCTGAAAATGCGCAACGATATTAGTGCATAACGCTTCAATTTCAGCAGTCTCCATATCTCCCCAAGATTTACTCGGTTGCACTGTGATAGACAATTCTGCTACCGAAGATGCAACAAATATCCACATAAAAAGAATCGCAACAAAAAACTTTCTAAATCTCATGATATATCTCCTTCCGACTCATTTTCACGGATTACCTTTTTGCCCATTGCCTTCTCGATTGCATCGAGTAATGCCTCTTTACGTGCTTCAAAGAAACTCCAAAAATCATCAGCTTGCAGAGCGTCGGCAGAGATAAGGTGAGAAGTTAGTATCTCACCTATTTTGACATTATCTCTAGCTTTTTCTTTTATTTTTTCCAAATACTCTGAAGGGGCATATTCACGTATCATTCGGTTTGTGCTTGCCGAAAGGGCAGTCTTGTTGATAATGCTATTGCAGACCTTGGGTTCAATCCCTTGGTTCCGACACCAATCTCTAGGAAATATGTGATGAATGTCAATACTGCTACCGGAAGATATTTGCTCATCAACAGATGATCCCGTGAGAAAGTCACGGCATCCGTTGGGTATAAGCAGTGCGTAAACGCCTTTATATACCGCGCTAGCACGAGTTTGAACCTCAAGTAGTCTATTC
>CAZURU010000746.1:0-2306 GCA_964623585.1 uncultured bacterium | reverse complement strand
GCATCAGCAGCATTCGGATTACGTTCTATTGCGTTTTCACAGTCTGCAATAGCAGACTCAAAATCCTCTATTAGGCTATATACAGTTGCACGTGTGATATAATGTCCGGCAACATCCGGTGCTAATTCTATCACTTTCTGATAGTCTACCATGGCAGATTTAAAGTCCCTTCGAAGTACGTGAGTATTTCCGCGAATAACATAGCCTTCAACAAAACTCGGATTAAGTTCTAATGCTTTTGTATAATCTGCAATTGCTAATTCAAAGTCGTGAATATTGTTATACGCATTGCCTCTATCGACATAAGCATTACCTCTAACAATATATGCATTAAAGAATTTTGGTTTTAGTCGTATTGCTTTATTAAAGTCCATAAGAGAAAGATCATAATTTTCTTTACGACTGTAAGTGTTGCCACGTACAACATAAGCCTCAGCAAGATCAGGATCAAGTTCTATTGCTTTATCACAATCTTTGATTGCAAGATCTAACTGCCCCTTAAGGAAATATGTGTTACCGCGATAATAGTAAACCTCAGCGTAGTCAGGTTCATGCTGGATCGCCTTTGTGAAGTCTTCAATTGCCTTGTCAAAATCACCTTTAGCACCGTACGCCATACCACGACCATGATATGCTTTTGCAGGTTTGCGTGTCCAGAAAATAGCATCGGTAAAATCTTTAATAGCAAGCTCATATTTACCCATCTTATGGTATACCTCACCACGATAGATATAGGTCATAGCAAAGCCGGGTCTCATACGAATGGCTTCGCTAAAATGTTTGGCTGCTTCTTCATAGTGTGCCATCTTAGATTCGTTAGCCATTTCATGTATCTCCTTTCTGCTTTTGGAGTATACCTTCATAAATCGTCTTGTAGAATTGATTGTGGTTTTTTTGATCTTTTACAAAGCCATGTATATCGTTGTAGATTGTTTCAAAAGAAATATCGTGGGAATATCGTAGATGCTCTAACATTGACTTTTTGAGGTCCGATTTAATATTGATGATGTTTTCTTCATCCGGTTGAATAAAGCCATCTGGATGCCTAACGAAAACGCTTTTTTGGGCAATGACGCGATTTATTGGTTCGTAAGGTTCTTCAATATAGGGTTCTATCAATTCCTTTTCTTGCAAGATAATCCTACCATCCTCGTCAGGAGACCCATCACATCCCATAAAAAGCGCAATAAGATAATCCTTCGTGAAATCAATGAGGTTGGTTTTTCCTCCATAATGTTGAATTTCAGACAAGCGTTCAAGCTCGCTGATTGGTTTTCGTGAAAATTGCTCTGATATACTCAACACAGCTGTTTGGAGATCTTCTATTTCAAAGTGTTCCGCTTCTATATCAAAGTTTTTATCATCAAGGAAAATACGATAGAAGTTAGAGGAAACCTTCCCACAATACGGGGCATCCTGAAAGTGTTCCGGTTCACCACGGTATAGATATTCGCCAGTATTGGCTTTTTCTTTTAATTTTCTGAGTATTCCATTAACTGTACGTGGTTTGTGCATTCACTTCTCTTGACATTTTTTTGCTTGTTTCATAAATGATACCATATAAAGAGAAAAATCGCAATGGTTTCAATACATAATTTCTGTACATAAACTTTAGGCGTCAATTTAGTGGAAAACGTTAGTGCGTTGATACACCTTTCACCCCTCTGGGGTTTGCTATTGGTTGGAATTAATGCGGACTATACACCTTTCGCCTCTCTGAGGCTTTGGAAAATCACATATCAGCATCATCGGTGCGGAAGGTGTATATAGAACACGAATCCCGGAAAATCCAAACCCCAGCGATGCAAAAGGTATGGGACTAAAATCGGTCTTATATAGCCTACGCAACCAGAGGGATTATGCTTAAACTGACGTTATTTACCGATCCGGACGGTACTAATGTGTTTGTTGATCAACCAGAGGGATTATGCTTAAACTGACGCATAAGGAGTTTGTAGTAAGAAGCACAATCAAGGATGAATGTGGCAGAATACGCGTTTGGTATTCTGCATTAGCAATATCAAAATGGATGGTCTAGGGGGGAATGAGGGATGAATGGGGTGGAGGAAGATAGCACAAACTAACAGAATGTGACAGAATACGCGTTTGGTATTCTACATTGAATATAGAGCCGATCTAACAGGATGTCTATTATTGGTGAATGAATTAAATGTTTAGTAACAAAAACTTTACATACCCACTAAAAAGTAAAACACTTGAAAACCACAACGAATTCTGATAGACTTATTAAGACTTACGCAAATTCCATTTTCAAAGTTGGTGATCTTAGTTGTTGACATAGATAA
>CAZURU010000745.1:0-2308 GCA_964623585.1 uncultured bacterium | reverse complement strand
CTGACAGCCTTATGATAGACGTGCAAATCGGTTTTATAATACGGCGCGTCAAGGTATATCTGGCTTGGCAAATTTAGGTTGCCATTCTCGGCTTGAAAAATCCGATACTGCTCAAATAATGATACCTCTTTTGGATCATCCTTCACCAAAGCTATGAATCGTTGCATATCTCTCCTATGCACAGTACTAATTGGAACGGGAGCTTCTTTCAAGTATCTTTTTTCCAGAATGGCTTTAATCTGCTCGCGTTCACCCACTTCGCTGACGCCAACGGCTTTCAGAAACTCCTTAGCTCTTTCCTGCTCTTTCTTGCTGCCAACCGAAGTATACGTGCCTTCATCCACGCGCGGATGAATAGGGTCATCTTGCTCTTCCTCTGTCGGAAAGTAGCAGTCACTCCCCTTTTTGTACACGCCGGATGAAATGCGTACGATATTTGCATTCCTAAATTGGTTCAGTTTGTCCTTCGGTTCCAATTCTTCATACAGTAACGCGTATAGTTGTTGGTGCCATTGTCTAGATTTTGGGCGCAGCCATTTGAGGAGGCGTTCATCAGGTTCCTTCCACCAAGTGGCACTCAAACCTTGCTCCAATAATTCTACGAAACGATCGATTCCCCAATTGGTAATAGCCAAGCCGGAAAGAAAACGATCAATGTCACTATTTCTTTGAGTTGCGGCGACCGCCCACGCGATGGGCGAGGCTTCGAAGTCCTCAATAGCCGTTATGTCTTTCACTCTCATGAATTTCTTAAAGGAGTCTGATGCCTGCAAAAGCTTTTTAGCAGGCTTATGAGATTTCCTATAGGTTGGTGTCAACTCCCGTTCATTCATTGCTTCGACAAAAAGCGTATGCACCTGTACCGGTCGGGTAATTCGTCATTGGGAGTCGGCAGTACCGCGAGAAAATCTCGGTCCAACATACCAAGGTCGCGAATATCAACAAGTGACTTTGCTGTCAGTGACGCCAATTGATGAAATAGCGGAGCATTCGCAGGTGTATCCCTGACGCTAGCTCGACTAAGTTCCGGCACGAATGGCGCGTGAAGATGAAAACGAAGCCCGGAAGTCTCACTTGTGGCTGTAAAATACACCGCAACCCGTGCGGGTCTAGCCGGGAGAATACGAAACTGTGTCTTCATGGGAGCGTTTGGGCTGGAAGAATTATTATCTGATAATGGTTCAAGCTCGAATGCAATAGCAGTGTATTGCTTCCCCCGCCCTTCGACTGGTTGTGTGAACCGAAGAAAATGAGAACTTTTCGTTGACTTACCACCGATTTCCCGCTGTATCTCAATATGGTTCTCATTATGGGGCATCCGAAGTATCTTCCCCTCCTGTCCTCCTTCTATCTGCCAATGAATTGATTGTATATTTGAGAGAAAAAGTAACGTATCGTCCGATATCTCTTCGAGCCAGACTTTAACCTCTGAGAAGGCATCAGTAACCGGTTTCTTTTTTGAGTTGAAAGGTAGTTTAAAACGCGTTTGTTTGTCCAGCGAGGGATCCGGGTCCAATTCCCAAGGCAACAACATATCTGAAATCTTGAACGAGAATTTTGGTGACCATATATGCGGTTCTTCCGTGTAGGCATATACCGCCTTGAAACCAATACCGAACCGTCCAATCTTTTCATCATTATCTTCTTTTGTGCTGACAGCAATGCCTGTAATTTTTTTGATGTCTGTTCGATTGAAAGGGCGACCGTTATGCTCGAAAAGGAGGCTCGTTTTAGCTAAAGTGAAAATAACATCAGAAGCTCCCGCATCTTCAGCATTCTGAAGAAGTTCGTATATGAAATGAGCCCTGTCTGGATAAAAATCTCCGAATATGTCGAGATTAATATCATCTTCGTTGGCTTTGACACCTTGCAGAAATTGTTCTCGTTTAGCTCTAAGTTCTTCTAGAAAATTCACTTGAAGTGGCTCCCTTAGACTAGACAATCTGAGGGCAAATTAGGCTCTGATATTATGGGTTAACCAAGCTCAATCTGCTTGAAGCAAGCGCAGGCAGACGTAGTATACCTCATTCGGTGCTGGGTTAGCCAAACCCTGATGGGAACATTTCCAGTCATGCCTATCAAACTATGTCACTAAGCCTATCACCTTGCGGTTCTCGAACGCATGCGGGAGTTGGCAATAGACAACAAAGACTTGTTCAGCATACTTGGGGGCAGGTCGCACAATGCACACACAAAGTCATAAATGTGACATTGTGGCCACGCCTCCGCGTGTGCATTGTGCGACCTGACCCCGTTACCTGTCAGAAGCGCGTTTTCGGGCCGGTCAGGAATTCGCGACCTGAATTGC
>CAZURU010000744.1:0-2311 GCA_964623585.1 uncultured bacterium | reverse complement strand
CTCTTGGGACAGCCAAGCTTCTTGCGGGGCATGAAAGTGTTATTAGAATTGATCCTGTTGTGGCCCGAGGGAAGTTTGGTTTAGATAAAACAAAGGAGATTGACTCGTTGAGGGGTATAGGGGCTTCAGAAGCCCGACACGCCCTACCAAAACTTCGTGAGGTTTTTCTCGGTGATCACGCGGCAGAATTTGTTCCTTGTCGCAAATAATGGAGAAATTTAAAATGAACATTTATGCACAACAATTCAGTCCAATCCTTGAAGCAATAGCTGCAGAATTGGACATACCTGAGAGTTACTATGAGTTAGCGAAAAAACGCTATGAGTCCATTGGCGAGTGGCTTGAACGCGAAGTATCTATTGTGGCTCAATACACTCCTTTGATTTATCCACAAGGCTCCTTTCTACTTGGGACGGTTACAAGACCTATTTCGGAGAAAGATGAGTACGACCTAGATCTTGTCAGCGAGTTAAATATTCTAAAAAACTCAATCAGTCAAGCCGATCTAAAGAGGTTAGTCGGATATGAAATTAAGTCTTATGCCAATGCTCATAGTATGAAGTCTCCGGTGAAAGAAGGTAGACGTTGCTGGACATTACATTATGCTGATGGTGTCCAATTCCACATGGATATCTTGCCTGCGGTTCCAGATGCAGTGGAATTCAAACAATTTCTTGAAGCAAGGGGAGTCGAGCCTTCTGATTGGTTAGATTTCGCTATTGCAATTACAGATAACACTCTTCCCAATTATAACCAGATTGGTTCTGAATGGCCTCGTAGTAATCCGAGAGGATACGCCGCGTGGTTCAGAAGTCAGATGGAAGTCCGGTTCAACGAACAACGCAGGTCTCTCGCTGAATCCCAGCAGTTACGGGTTGAAGAAGTGCCTGAATATAAGATCAAAACACCCCTTCAACGGGCGATCCAGATATTGAAACGGCACCGGGACATTATGTTCACCAATGAACCAGACGACAAACCAATTTCGATAATTATTACGACGCTTGCGGGTCATGCCTACAACAACGAACCCGATATTTTAGCTGCTCTACAGAATATTGTAGCAGACATGCCACGCTACATACAGCAAAACGATGGAGTGGTATGGATACCGAACCCTGTGAATCCACTTGAGAACTTTGCGGATAAATGGGCGGAGCACCCGCAGCGAGAAAAGAATTTCTATAAGTGGTTGTTGGCGGTGCAGAAAGACCTTAAAGAAGCACTGGAGCAGCCTGATATTCAGAGGGCAGCGGAATCCTTAAAATCGCGCTTGGGTGAGCGAGTTATTGACGAGGGACTCCGAAGTTTCCATGAAGCACAGAAGGGCTCTGCCGCAATCCTTGGTGCCAAAGCATCCAGTCCCTCAAGAAAAGATACTAATAAGGGGACTGAGACAGTAAGGGTTACTCCGAGAAAACCCTTCGGGGGGTAATATCAACGATGAAAATAAATAAACGCGATAGAGAATGGTTAACCTCACGCTTCCCGTTCTTACGCTACGAGTCAAGTTCCTCAAAAATCGTGGGGGAACTTGACTTTGATGCCGCGTATGATAACAAATCGGGAAAAATCATAATTGGTGAGAAAGCCCGAGAGGTAGACTTATTTCTTAATGATATCTTTGAAATTGAAATTTACTTGAATAAGTTTGATAGAAACGGGTGGCCGAAAGTGTACGAACTTGGTGGACGGTACCTCCAAATTGCTGAAAGAAACAATGTCAAAGTCGTTGATTTGCACTTTTACTCGGATGATGGCAATTGTTGTTTAGGTATCAAGTACGGGAATAACAGAGGACTGCCCATTAAAAGGTTTCTTTACGATTTGGTTATTCCGTTTTTCTATCGCCTTTCCTACACAGAAAAATTCGGCATTGTCGCTGCGCGGAACAACCTTTGGGGTGAATATTCTCATGGTAGAGCGGGTCCGATGGAATATGAAGCTGAGCTCCTCAATTTTGTGAGGCAGAATCCAGGCAGGTACAAACCGTGTCCATGTGGAAGTGGCGAGAATTACAAAAATTGTCATTTTAAGGAAGTTGAATTTTTTAAACAATGTCTAAACAAGTTATGTTTTTGTGGCAGCCGTAGGAAGTACAAAAATTGCCACTTTAACAAAGGTAAACTTCTAAAGACCCGTTGAATGATGGGTTGTTGGAGGGTCAAGTAAAATAAGTAAAGGTATTAGTTTTCATTTATCAATTTTTGGAGTAGAGTTGATCTGTTTCTCCCGATTGCTATCAATACCATCGGGATTGTTCTTAAATTATACCTGCTAACAATCTGCTTGTCAATCTCATAATGCGGGT
>CAZURU010000743.1:0-2315 GCA_964623585.1 uncultured bacterium | reverse complement strand
TTACAGTATTTTACAGTCTGGCAGGTACAGGATTACTCCTGTGGATAATTATGGTTGAGTATCCCGCGCTCCAACTGGAACAGGTCCGGGAGAAGCTCTACGGCCTGAGGCGGCAATTGTTCTACATCGGACAGAAGCACCAGATGTTTGACAAACGCGCCTATACCATGAACCGCTTCGTAATCAACGGAATGATCCGTTACCTGGATAAGCTCAGTTTCATACGGTTTGTTGTGGCCGTTGGCATAGAAGATGTAATCAATGAACAAAAAAATGTACGGGCATACAAACAGGAACTTGAACAGGCGTACAAGGACCTGCCCGATGACGTCATTTCAGAGGTCGATGGTATTCGGGACGACGCGAATGCAAGTATCATCTCCTACCTGGTGAAAACCTCGCCCGTAGCGCTGGCGTTGTCTTCTATCCTGGCGCTTTTTGTGCTTGTATTCATTACAAGCGAGTTGCTTAGTTTCCTGAGAAATGCCCTCCCTGCATTTGAAGCCGAGGCAGAGAAGATGGGCGAAAGAAGGGTATACGGGACGTAATTCCAACATCGAGTAGCCATAAAAAGTCGCCAGAGGATCTGCTTGAAATAAATAGTGCAAAAAATAAAATACGCTTTATACTCCCATCAGAAGTACCTCGGTTGAACAGATTTCAGGAAAGGAGTTTGAGATGTTTAAAAAACCAGCGCGCGAACAATCCGGAACGGACGAAGAACGCCCTAAGATATACGTCACCTACAGGGGCGCACGGTACGTAAAAGCTGATGAGTTGCTCCGCAGCAAAAGCGCACGCGCCCAGATCGACGCGCTGGCAAAAATTGACTTTAAGCGGGCTTCTGCCGCTACGGCTTCGAAAGACCCCTCTTAGTAAACCTTTATCATCATTCCGTAGGGACACGTCTTGACTCTTGGATGGTTTCTTATCCCCGCCGTTACGGGATATTGGTTTCTGACACACCTGCACTTTACACGTTATGGCGCCCTGCGTGATTCGGGTTATCACGTCTTTTTTCGGGCCGTCATTGCCGGCGTCACGCTGGCTTTCATTGCTTATACGAGCGTTTTTCTTCTGAGGCCCTGTATGCCTGAAGTCATCACGATATGGAAGTCCTTCATGCCAATCCCTCACTCAGGTACGGCAATGCTGACCGTTCTGTTGGGATGGTTACTTCCGATTGTCGGCAACCTGTTCTACGGAAAAGAACGAGCTGCTCGACGAGCAGCAAAGCAAAGTGGCGACCTTATTGAACTGATGATAGCTGAATCCATTGAATACCAGAGACTCATTGAACTTTCTCTAAAAAGCGGGAAGTCATAATATCGGTTTTGCCCTTGAAAGCGGCATAACGAGTCAGGATGAGTCCGACATCTCACTTATCCCCATGGTAAGCGGCTACCGGAATCAAGACACCCAAGAATTGGAGATCACAACAAACTATGCTCCCGTAGTACAGGAATCTCTCGAAGAGTCCCTGGATCTGGCCTATGAAGACTTTCGAATCGTGATACCCATGCCTGAAATAGTCTCCACCCGTCTTTTCCATCCTGAAGCATACCAACGTTTTAAGGGGGAGAATTAATCACAGCTGAAATTCCTACAGAACTTCTGAAGCTGGTAATACATGCTAAATCGACCTGGCAGGGGATACTGCCCAGCTTTCAGAATGGTTCTTGTTGCCAATGTTATCGCCTATGGTGGTAACACCTATAAATTCGAGATTATAGGAATTATTACAAACAGAATAATGGTCAGGGGGCACCACTGTGCAACACTTTCTATCCTTGCTCCTTACATTTGGTTTCTTCAGCGGTCTCAATTGAACTTACAGCCAAGTCAACAACTTCTTGAATTACGTCCATCGGTACGACAGTACTAAGGCCTGAATTTTCCTCAAAAAGTAACCTTTCCCTTCCAGTTTGAATGCTGATTGCCCTTTCCTGGTATGGCAAATAAGAAGAAACCATACCAATGAGACAACATTGCATAAATGAACTTGAGCCCGTGATATGAACATTCTCAGGTATCGTTAATACAGGGCCACCACTATTTCCGGGGAATATAGAAGCGTCTATCAGAAAATCGTTTTCCTTTTCATCTAGCCAATTACGAATACGGGCGATGCTTCCCTTACGCACAATAACGTAATTTCTATCTTCCCCAGCAATGCCTAATGGAAAGCCCAGCACAAATACTCCGTTTCCTTCAGAAATTCCATTAGCCAAGTATTCTGAACGAAATAGAGTATTCTTGTTTTTTTGAAATACGGCAAACTCAATTTTTTCCTTAGAGAGTTCGCCTGTAGCAAT
>CAZURU010000742.1:1049-2317 GCA_964623585.1 uncultured bacterium | reverse complement strand
AGTCCATGCCTAGATCCCTGCCTGCTTCTCCAATACGTTGTGATGCAGCGCCAGTGAGTTCTTCAGGTAACGCCTCAATCCGAAGCTCATCAATGGTTTCGTTAACTTCAGACTCTATATCTACACCCGTTTTATCAAACCACCAGGATGGAGGGCCTGAAGCAGCACTTGCAAACATGTTGGTTGCCCCCCCAGTAAGCATCGGGCGGACAATTGTTACCCCTTCCTTAGATTTTAAAAAGCCACGTTTTTCGGTGTAGATAAAAGGTCCTGCGACAGTTCCGTAATACCATTTACCTCGATGATCTTTTCCATACTCCAGTACGACTACTTTTTTCCCTGCCCTTGCCAGTTCTCTTGCAACAGCTGATCCTCCCGGGCCACTTCCAACAATTACGGCATCATATTTCTTGCTGTTAATATCATCGGCCAAATCCATAACATTTTGTACCGGTTCGATCGGTGAAGGGCGTTTTCCTTTTAAAGAATTTTCATCAAAACCCTCTCGTTTTAATTGGGTAGAATTTTTTAGGTCTTCTGCAGTCCCTAACTCATAATGTTTCATGTCATGCACCCATGTATAGCCGAGAAAATCTCAATAACCGGTTCTTACTTGCCATATTTGTTCCAATAATTTTCAAACAGCTCCTCTTCGTTAAACGCACGAGGACGTACTGGACGTGAAACCCAGGTTACATTCATAAAGTTTCTAACATTGACATTTTCGGTTGTGATGTTCCCTCCCCATGTCCCACAGGAAAGTGACAATGTATAGGGCAATCCGTTTCTGGGACTGCCTGCTCCTTCATTAAGATTTTGGTTCACGATGACTCTTGCTGTTTTTGTATTTAAGGCGACATAGTTGATGTTTGCTTCAGATTGTGAATGTATTCCGCATGTGTGCCCCAAGCCCTGATAATTCGTAATTCTATTTACGACATCGACCGCATTTTCAATTCTACCCGAATATTGATAGACGGCTAAGACAACGGACAGTTTTTCTCCAGAAAACGGATGGCCTTCTCCAATTCCGGTTTCTTCTACTAACAGAAAGCTTTTGCCAGGCTGAATATCAATCTGTGCCTTCTTCGCAATTGACTCTGCAGATTTCGCGATGATCTCAGGAGATGGGATATGGGCATCTTTTGGCCACATAACTTTTTCAAGGTTATTTTTATCTGCTTTATTACATAAATAACCACCAAGTTCTATCAACTTGTTTACCAGTACTTCGTAGATATCTTGATGAACTACTATGGCGTTATCCG
>CAZURU010000742.1:0-1039 GCA_964623585.1 uncultured bacterium | reverse complement strand
TGTCTTTGCCTTTGCAATCATATCAGCGGCATCGTTGAGGTCTGCGGTTTCATCCACTATGTGTACCGCATTCCCTACACCTACTCCATATGCAGGTTTCCCTGAGCTGTATGCGGCTTTCACCATACTCATGCCCCCCGTTGCCACGATGAGATCTACATTTTCCATTAGCACTTTTGTTTTTTGAATTGAAGGGCTGGTTATCACTTGTGCCAGGTCTTCAGGAGCACCAACGCGAGTACAACCTTCTCGTATGCATTCGACGACTCTAGCCGAACTTCTTTTTGTCCTTGGGTGTGGCGCTATGATCAATGCGTTTCTTGCTTTAATCGCGCCTAATGCCTTGACGGGCGGCGTTGCATCAGGACCTGTTGCCGGAATAAGTGCACCAATTACACCCACGGGTTTAGCGAGCTTTGTTATTCCGGTCTCAGGGTCCTCTTCAACTACACCAACAGTCTTGACTGAACGCATATCCGCCAATGTTCCTATTACGCGATTGTAAATCTTTGCCACTTTATCAGCGTAATTTCCAAACTCACCCTCATCAACAGCCATGCGTGCCAATTCTTCTCTATTTTTGATAACGCTCCAGGCAATTGATGTCACTAATTCATCTACTTGTTCTTGCGTATAGGAATTTACTTGCAATTGTGCAAATCTGGCATTCTCCACCAATTTTAAAATTTCGCGCTCATCGCTATCCGTCGACATTGCACTTGTTTGCAAATCAGGACTAGTTGTAGTTTTAACTTCTGTCATTTGTTGACCCTATACTAACTAAACAAAACCGGCTCTCCTCCTGTATGTAAAAACACGGCTGTTTGAATGTCCTTGTAGAAACCATTATTTATTAAATCTGAAAGCCCAGCAAATGCTTTTCCCGTATACGTCGGATCAAAAAAAACACCTTGCTTGATTGCAACATCTTTAATTGCTTCATTCCCTTCAATACTTGGTATCCCGTATCCATCACCAATGTAGCCCTCACGGATTACTATCTCCTCCAAATTTATGTTTACTGCAACATTCAATACTA
>CAZURU010000741.1:0-2318 GCA_964623585.1 uncultured bacterium | reverse complement strand
GTCGGTGTATTCCCGATGAGGTCTGTCAGATTTTTAGCGATTTTCATGTTCATTCCGCTCGTGTACTTTAGACAATTGCCACGTTAAAGTATACCATAAACACCACGAAAAGTCAAATTTTCAGCGTGACTCAGTTCTATAGTTATTCAGAAAATCTACTGCTGTGACAATTGGAATCCCGTCAGACCATTCTGTCGGAGCCTCACGATTTGAGCTGGGTGCCCTTTAGGTCGGATAATCGCGCTAATATGCTGATTTGTATCCAGTACAACACGCATCAGGGAGATAACTTCTTCCTTTTATGAGGTTTCTCCGCGCCCCTCAATCATTGCCTGTTCAATATCTGCTTGTGCTTCTTCTTCGCTCACTGCCGGTACTTTTCTCCATATTCGCTCCAAGACAGAAAAGGCTTTCTCCCTTTGCTGAAGCATTTTCTCGTGGGTTTCAATTGGAACAATGGCAGCGAGCGGCTTATTGGCACGTTTGACGATTAATCTATCTCCGTTATGGTGGACCCCGTCAAGCAATTCACCAAGCTTTCCCCGTAATTCCGTTATCGAGATTTCTTTAGGCATTGTTTTCTCCGATTGTTCTCGCCAGTGTCTGAGGTGTAAACATATTTCAAAGTATACCATAAACACTGCAAAAAATCAAATTTTCCACAATCGAGGACGATTCTCTGGCATTTACTCATCGCCCTCATGAAGATTACTACGCCATGATTTTCGCCACGCGCCAAAGTCAAAGTCATCACCTAAACCCATACCTAAGTAAAAAACCATGTCTTCAACCATTATTTCGATGTCAGATGCTACACCGGCAGACTGTAACACTCTAACGATTGTTCCACCTGTTCCTGGGCCATCCGGTTCAACCATAGCATAATACCAACGGAAACGACAATCTATTATATCAGAAATAAACTCTTGCGGCGTTTGATCTTCAAAGTGTTCTGGAGAATAATAACTTGCAAGCGTAACGAGAATACTCGTAAGAGCTTCTATGTAATCGTAGTTTCCTTGAACCATTTTAGACGTAATACCCGTATCAAGCATTGGTTGAATTTGTTCCAGAACAGCTAACCTAAATGCAGGTAGCGAATTAATATAAGCCATGGATGGTAGTTTTCTTTCTGATTCTTCAGCTATAGCCAGTTGAAATTCTGGTTGTGATTCGATTTTCTTATTTTCGGCACCCTTTTTCATAGATGACGTTTCACAACCGAAAAGAAACACAGATAGAAGGGCAATTACTAAATAACGTGAGTTTGATAATAAATATGGCATATAGAAAACTCCATTACGATTCCATCATTTTGTTAGTATTCACGCTGTTCTTTGAAGGCTCGGTGCAGGAAATAGACTGTAGAGATGCCGAGACCGATGAGAATAAAAAGGATAACAATCGCAGTACCGAGGCGACTCTTTGACTTAGTATCGGCTTGGGTTTCAGATTTGGAGGCTTCAGGTGTTGTCTTAATTGGGGGCGTTTGTGGTGTTGGTGTCGTTATTTCTGGTGGAGGTTTGCGAGGTGTAGGTTCGGGAGTTATTATCTTGTTGGGTTTCGGTGCAGGATCTACTTTAGAAGGTGCTAAAGGCACAACCGCTTCCACCTGTGTGCCGAAGGAAGGCGGCAGAACACCAACGCCCCATCCTGTTCCAGTTGTCTCACAGTAGTAATAGGTTGTACCACCGTGGGTGACCGAGGCTCCCGTAAAATCGCCACTGACCCCCAGCGCAATGTGTCCGGGTGTGAAAATGAGTGCTGTTTTTTCACCTAAACCTCGCAAGATAGCAGCAACCAAGATGGTCGTATCTTCGCAATCACCACCCCCATCAATCAACGTTTCGATCGCATAACGTCTAAATTCATCATATCCTGTGGTCACGTCGTCGTGTGTATAGGGTAAGGATTGAACGAAACTGAGCACGAAGTCCACGCGATCCTGTTTAGACCACTCACGACGCTGCCTGAACATATTCTGAAACTCACGCGTGAGGTTTCCGAGCGTTGTTCTGCCTTCTTCGACCAATTGCGGAATATCGTAGCGTTCTTTACCGTCATAGGAATTATACTTTTCAATGTCGATTGTCATTAGCGCGGTATAAGATTTTCCCTTAAAATTCCAGACGTACCGTTTTCCAAGTGTCTGTCGAGTATTCGGTGGACGCTGCTGGACAATTCCTTCTATGATCCGAACGCCACTGAGCGCATCTTCCGCAATACCATTTGCAGTGATAAAAAGACTGCCCAGAAGTAGGGTGATAAGCAATCTCACGTACATAGCGGACTATCCTTTTACTCTTCTGCTTGCTCAA
>CAZURU010000740.1:0-2322 GCA_964623585.1 uncultured bacterium | reverse complement strand
TGTCTACATCACCGAGCTAAAGCTTCGGTGTCTTGACACGGGGGAGTGATAAAAACTTACCCAAATATCTTCGATTTTAGAGTTTGCCGTTTCTTGTGCTAATTTGTTCCTGGTGATTCCTACATATTCAGCGTCAATATCTATACCGATTACGTTTCTTCCCAATCTTGCAGCAGCAACGGCAGTTGTACCAGTTCCCATAAACGGGTCTAAGACGACGTCTCCCTCATCTGTGCTCATCAAGAGAATACGTTCTAAAAGATGTACTGGTAGTTGGCATGGGTGTGGGTCCCTATGTTTATTATGACGAATGCGGTGAATATCTGACCAGATATCAGAGACAAGTGGTCCAAAAGGGTGTAGTATCTTCTTTTTACCACCGTAGTCTTTTAGCAAGTATCCACATTTTCGGCATCGCTTATGGGGATAACGAATTTCATAGAACTTGTTTTCACGTTGATTCTTTGCATAGAACAGAATGCCGTAATGTGAAGGTTGTAAGGTTTTACCCATAGGGGCAGTTGGCGCGTCCCAGGCAATCCAGTGTCGAAAATCTGCAACTTCGTTTAGAAACTCAGTGTAATAAGTTAACCATTTTGGAATATTATGCAGGAAGATAGAGCCACTCGGTTTTGTTATTCTCACCATTTCAAGGATCCACTGTTTGCACCAATTGAGATAATCGTCTGTATCCTTTTCGTCCTTGTAAGAGCTATAGTTCTTTTTTAAGTTGAAAGGCGGATCAGCAAATGTAACATCAATACTATCTGAAGGAATTTGCTGCATAACTTCTATACAGTCACCATGTATGATTTTGTTGAGAAATTTATCCATTCAGTCACCTAATCTGCTGCAACCCATCCATATACGACTGCAACACAGCTGGCACCCGAACTGTCCCGTCAGGATTCTGGTATGTCTCAAGAAGTGCTATAACAACACGCGGTAAAGCCGTGCCAGAAGCATTGAGCGTGTGGATAAAAGCTGGTTTTGCTCCTGCCTCAGGACGGTATCGGATATTTGCACGACGCGCTTGGAAATCCTCAAAGTTACTACAAGATGAAACCTCTAAAAACTTCTCACCCGCCGGTGCCCATACCTCAATATCGTAACACTTCGCCGCTGCAAATGAAAGCTCCACCGTACAATGCTGCACAACACGATAGGATAAACCGAGTGCCTGCAATACACTTTCTGCATTCTTTAATAGCGTTTCATGTTCAACATAAGAAGTTTCAGGTGTTGTAAACTTCACCATCTCAACCTTATCAAACTGATGAATCCTTTGCAAACCCCGTGTATCCTTGCCATAAGCACCAGCCTCTCTCCGAAAACAGGGGGTGTAAGCGGTATAATAAATTGGCAAATCTTCTGCGGATAATATCTCACCTGCAAATAGGTTTGTTACAGGCACTTCAGCAGTTGGGATAAGAAATAGATCACTATCAGGATTCTCCTCATCTCTATCACACCGATACATGTCCGCTTCTAATTTCGGGATCTGACCTGTGCCAGTCATCGTAGGACGATTGACAAGAAATGGTGGGGAAATCTCGGTATAACCGTGCTGTGTCGTATGCAAATCAAGCATGAACTGAATTAATGCACGCTCCAAGCGGGCTCCCAACCCCTTATAAACGACAAAATTACTACCAGCAACCTTTGCCCCCCGTTTAAAATCAACAATATCTAACGTCTCAGCAATTTCCCAGTGCGGTTTTAGCGCAAAGTCAAAACTCGGTTTTTCACCCCATGTCTTGATTTCAATATTATCTTCTTCACCAATACCAACAGGAGTAGTTGCTTCAGGCATGTTTGGAATTGTCAATAGGATGGAATCTAATGATGCTCGTAGTTCGTTTGCGTGTGCATTACGTTCTTTAATCTCCTGAGAGAGTTTACGCATTTCCGCGATCGTCTCAGATGCATCCTGCTTTTCACGTTTCCGTTTAGCAATCTGTTGTGAAACTTGATTCTGATGCGCCTGCAAAGTCTGTGTGTATGTTAGATTCTCGCGCAGTTTTGCATCCAAACCAATTAACCTATCAAGTTCAGCATCTGTCTGACGATGCTTCAACATTTCTCTTACTGCCTCTATGTTTTCCCGGATATATTTAAGGTCAAGCACTACGATAATGCTCCTCTATAATTGAATGTTATTTTACAAGATATACATAAGTAAGTGATATTTGAAATGATTCATGTAACGAAAAAACCACAGCATTGTAGGTCACAACCTGTGGCTAATTCATTATAGTATAAACGGACCCGACGGGACTTGAACCCGCGACCTCCTGCGTGACAGGCAGGCGCGCTAAACCA
>CAZURU010000739.1:0-2323 GCA_964623585.1 uncultured bacterium | reverse complement strand
TTGTAGCTGAATATTTAGAGAGTATAAAGAGCCTATGCCCCGTAGCAGGCTCGCAATAGTAGAAAGGCAACGCTTCAAAGCACCCGTATATAACGCCAAATCTCCCAAAGTAATACGTCCATTTGCGGCTTCAAGTGTGAAATACGCCACCCCTAAGAAAACAGTGATGACAGAACCCGTCCCTGCCCCAAATACATGCCGCTGTTTGCTATTTTCGAGTGCTTGGTCTTCTTTATTAAACCGTTCTTTTAAGCTGAGTCCTTTGTTAAGAAGATATCCTCCCAAATTGAACAGCTTCACTTCCTGCACAATATTTTTATCCAGTACGAGTGATATGAAGTAATCTGCAAGACGTTTATCCTGTGTTCTTTCATATTGAATTTGATAGCTTTTGCTGGAAAAACGCATTTGTATTAAGACATTTGGTACTGAAATTAGAAAGATCAGTGGTACGATGTACCATTGAAAAAATGCAAACATAATTGACAGTGATCCCACAGTAATGAGACCCTGCAACAGCATCATCAGTGTCCCGAAGACCTCCATCGGTCGGGTCCCAACTTCCTGGTTTGCACGGCTCAGGGTATCTCCAAACTTTGGGTTCTCAAATGTCTGTAAATCCATAGCGAGGGCATGTTCACATACTTTTCGACGTAGCATGAGCGACAACCTGTTTCTCAGCACAAAGTGAATGTAGGTCTCAATGCCATTGAGCGCGTGCGAACCTATTTGTATGCAGATATCCACTCCAAGCAGAAAAATGATATGCACAATCAACTCAGAACTTGGGGTTTGTGCAGCAAGTACAACCGTATCAATAATCAGCTTATTGATATAAAGCCCAGCCAATGGTACAAGGCCGCCAACAATCGCAAATAGCCCTACCGTCAGTGTCAGAGGGACACTTGTTTCCCAAACTAGCCCAATTGCTTTCGGGGTCTTACTGACAACCAATAAAGAGTGATACACCGTTTCTAATACACGCGACACTCGTCGTGAAATTTTTTTATTCATACCATAAACCTTTATAAGACCGGATATGACCCGAGCGATAACTTTATTTTATTTTATTTTTCTGACGATCCATTGTGTTTTGCGTTCAATGTGTGTGCGGTGGTTCGCCAAGCAGGTTTTGCAGAGTCGTATTCACACAATGGGTAAAGATTGCTGTTCTATCTCTCTATTTTGCTGGCTCTTTCCCTGCCTGCACCGTGTCCTGCGCGGCAGGCAGGTACGCATCATCGCACGAAGGCTTCAGATCGAACTTCATCGCGGCAGATGGCATAGAGCAAGGCGAGATAGGCCACATGATCGCGTTTTTGTATTTGTGTTTGAGCAGTCATCAGTCACCTCAGTAAAATCTGATTGTTGTTATTGTCTCTGCACGTTTTATAGAGCAAGATGCGTGCCATAAATTATCTAACGCAAAAAAAAAGCACTTGAAAACGATCAAGTGCTTGAAAAACAAAAAGATAAAATTCTTATGTTTTAAGTGCTATAAGAGCAAAAGGAATTGCGTGCAACATTTATGTTACACTTTTGGAACATTCATGTAGCACTTGTGGCTGTCCGTTGACCAACCATGACCGCTAAAAAGCGAGAGGCTGGATACGGGAGATTGGGAATGGATATGTGAAATTAGGGAATGACTACTGAAGATTGAAGGCTGGTTGGGTAGGAGTTGACCGCTATCTGTAAGTAGATACATCTATTGCATATTTGGAGATTAACCGTTGCAGCCTGTGCCGATTCATTCCATTCTGTCTGGCTGCACGGGATACATTGCCGTTGTGCGCTTTGAGGAGACGATCAATAAAAGTTTGCTCAAATTTCTCAATCACAGCGTCTTTGGCTTCCTGAAAAGGCAAATCGGTCTGCACGGAAACAATGTTATCTGCGGTCTGTGTGACCAAATTTTCAGGTAAATCCTCGAGCTTTATTGTATCTGCATCTGACAGGGCGACAGCCCGCTCCATCACATGCATCAATTCTCGCACATTGCCCGGCCAATTATATTCGCACAATACATCCATCGCCTCAGTGGAAATACCTTGAGCCGCTTTTTCAGAGGTCTCAGCAAAGTAGTTCAAAAAGTGATGAGCAAGAAGTTGAATATCTCCCTGCCGTTCCCTGAGAGGTGGCAAGTGAATCTCAAATGTGTTGATTCGATAAAATAAATCTTCTCGGAACTTGCCTTCTTTAATCAACGCTTCAATATGCTGATTGGTCGCTGAGATGAGACGGATGTCGATTTCTATCTCCTCATTGCTTCCCAGCCTGCGAATTTTGTGATCTTCCAAAACGCGCAAGAATTTCACCTGAA
>CAZURU010000738.1:0-2324 GCA_964623585.1 uncultured bacterium | reverse complement strand
TTCCAGAGACTTGAATAATCTTATTCTAAATTTTGAAGTGCTTCCTCAATGTCAGCTTTGAGATCAGACCGTACATCCAGATGTACCGTCAAATTTTCGGAAATTGCTTCTTCGTCATCCGACTTTGAGATACTGATTGCCTGCTCTAAAAGTTTCCGAGCAGCCTTGAGGTCTATCTCTGCCTCTGAAGTACGTTCCAAGGCAGTGTTTGCCACCCCTCGATTGTAGTAAAACTCAGCATGATTCGGTTTTAATTGGATAGCCTTATCATAGTCTACGATGCTATCTGTATTGTCACCTTGATCCGATTTTGCTTTGCCTCTGATGTTATAAGCCGCAGCAAGAATAGTATCCCCAGGCTTCAAACGCATCACTGTGTTGCTGTCTTCAATTGCGCCCTCATTATCTCCTAAATCAGACTTTGCCCTGGCACGATTGACGTAGGCTAAAGCTAAAAGATCACCGTCTGGTTTTAGACGAATCACTGTATTATAATCCTCAATCGCGCCCTTCTCATCCACTAAATCAGACTTTACAACGCCACGATTGACGTAGGCTAAAGCTAAAAGATCACCATCTGGTTTTAGACGAATCACTGTATTATAATCCTCAATCGCCCCTTTATTATCTCCTAAATCAGACTTCGCGCTGGCACGACGGCTGTAAGGCTCAATATATCCTGAGTCAAGATGGATGGCTCTATCATAATCTTTGATAGCCCCCCTTTTATCGCCTGAGTCGGCTTTCACAATACCGCGATAGAAGTAAACATAAGCATAATCTGCCCCCAAGCGGATCGCCGTATCGTAGTCTCTAATCGCATCCTCAAAATTACCCAACTCTCCTCTCGCATATCCACGATTGATATAAGCATCAGCAAAATCCGGTGCTAAATTGATCACCGTATCAAAGTCTTTGATCGCATTCGTAGTTTCCCCACGTTTTGCCGTATCCACCGCACTATAGTAGCGGATGAGGGGATCCTCACGCCATTTTTCCAGCGATTTCGGTTGTGTGGGTATGTCCTTGAGCAATGCTCGGAGATAATTTGAAGGAATCGCGTAGCCAGCCCCAATTCGATGGGCTTGGAACGTAATGCCTATGACATCTCCGTGAATGTTTAAGACGGGTCCACCACTATATCCTTTCCGAATATTCCTGACTCTAATGTCGAGAAAATTAGGGGTGCGCCGACGGATTGTCCCCTTTGAGACATCTCCGCGCACAAACTTGTTCCCTTGAAGCGGGCTGCCAATGGCAACAATGTTATCGCCTGCCTTTACGGTATTACTATCACCAAGCGAAAGAACGTGTGGATCCTCACCTCCCATCTTCGCAACCTTTAAGACAACTAAGTCTCGTTTCGGATCACTCGCCATGACCCCTATGATAGTATACCATGTCGGTTTGCTAACCGACTTAGCCACACTGATCGCTCCATCGAAAGATCTTTGGTTAATAACATGGATGTTCGTGACGATCAGATCCTGTGTAATAAAGAACCCGCTGCCCAATGCTGGAGGTCCCTCAACGCTTAAACTCCCTATCTGTACAGTAGTGGCTTTCCCGATTTCCGCGATTTGTTCAAGGTTTGCCTGTGCGACAGTTTTTTCGCTTTGCGCAGTTTGCTGTTTGATGCTTGAGCCACAAGACAATAAAATCCCTACTATAAGACAGCCTATGAATGCCAACATTTTTTCCGAAAATTTCATCTGGATATCTCCTTGCGTACTTCGGTGAATGCGTAAACTCTAAGCGTTAATAGTCTATCACGCTTTGGATTGCTTGGCAAGTTTTTCTCCGCGTTCCATAGTTTATTTTCTTGGGTTTCGCTGGGTTTGTTTTCAAGAATGCATTGTCGAGTGTCAGGGATCTGTTTGGAGATGTGACGTGGTTCGTGTAGGTTCCGCTCCACCCAACCTATGTATTAGATAGCAGTGAAAAGTTGGGATTCGGAGTTCCCTTCTACAGAAATAGCGATCAGCAATCAGCAGTCAATAAGATCGCGAGCATGTGGAAATCCGCAGAAATACCCATGTAAAAACATTGCCTCTACAAAAGAGGCGAGGTGTTTTTGATAGGGCGTTTCCCCTAGGAAACCTCGCCAGCGTCAGATACGGACGGGCAATGAATTGCCCTACTACAAACAGGAAAACTTCGCTTCGGTGACATCAGGAAGATCGCGACCGGGAAGTCGCTCCTACAAAAGATTGCTGCGATTCGGTGTTCGCTTTTACCGGAGAACTAATGACCTTTCTCGTCTCTAAATTATTGCTCAAATCCTGATTCTGTGATACAATGAAGCGAAAATCGTAATAAAAAAT
>CAZURU010000737.1:0-2328 GCA_964623585.1 uncultured bacterium | reverse complement strand
CTTACGAGTTTGGTCCTGTCACGTGAAAAATGCACTGCCTGAACAGAGTTAGTGTGTTCTTTAAAATCGTATATTCGGTCACCTGTACCCGCGTCCCAAACTTGAATAATCCCATCGGCACTTCCACCAGCGAGCATCCGATTGTCAAATGAAAAGGCCACAGTCCGAACAGCATCCTTGTAAGGTAGGATCGCTATAAGCCTCTCGTCATCGGTTAAAGTGTGCGGGTCCCAAAGTCGGATCGTTTTGTCAGCACTAGCACTTGCCAACATGCTGCTTCTACTATCGGATGAAAATGTAACCGCATATATTTTATCTTTATGCCCCCTAAGGGCAGGTATAGGTTCTTTTTGGTTCTTACTGGTAGGTTCCCATAACCTAATAGTCAGATCTTGATGTGCTGCAGCAAGCAGTTGACCATTTTGAGAATATGAAATTGCATTGGCACCACCCATGTGCCCCTCAAATCGGTTAATTTGTTTACCCGTGTAACTATCATAAATCCAGATGCCAGTGGTAGTTGCAACGGCAAGTTGGTTCCCGTCAGGAGAAAATTCTATATCACGAACCCATCCTTTACCGAATCGGGCTTTTGCTCCTTTTGGTAAATCTAATTCAGAGTGATCTTGAGCATACGCAAGTGATAAAAACAGATTTGACAACAGTAAGTAGGTAATAGCTGATAAATAAAATTTCTTCATGTTCTCCAGATCCTTTTAAAGTTTTGACTTGCCAGAGAGCGATTCTATCCGGTGATTTTAACACACAATCAATCTACCGACAAGTCTTTACGAATATTTTTGAATCGTTAAATGCGGGTTTAAGATTCAGATTAATCTGCTATGTAATCTACAAGTCTGTTTGCTGGCTCATAATTTGGATCAATTCTTAAGGCAGCATTAGCAGCGTTCCTGGCCTCTTCAAATCTACCAAGCCTTAGGTAAGCAAGGCTCAGGTTGAAATGTGCCTCCTTAAAACTCTGATCAATACTTATTGCTTGTTTTAGGCTTTTTATCGCCACAGTGTACTCTTTCTTTTTAATATAAATTACACCTAAGTGGCAGTGAGCCTCCTTAAATCGCCTCTCAATATTGATAGCGTTTTTGAATGCTTCAATTGCTTTGTCGTGCTGTTCCTCATCAAAGAACGTCCAACCGCGACCATAGTACGTTTCTTTTATCTCTGATAAGAGTTCGTGGGCACGCTGATAATTTCGATCATCCTTTAAGGCTTGTCTCGCTTTCTCTGTCGCTTGTTTAAGCTCACCTCGTCCAAAGTGTATGTATCCCTGGTCAACATGACGTTCTTTGGTTGGTAGTAGTTTAGGAGTTGGTATTGGAGCTGGAGCTGGAGCTAGCTTTAACTTTTGAACAGCGATTTCTTTAAGTTCTTGCATACGACTGATCCACCCGCGCTCCCTAACATCACGACTATTGGTATATTTTATGATAGCATCGTCAACTGTGGTAATTACTAATTCCCACTTGGATTCAGAGCTAAGGATTTGTGCCCAATCAGAATATACCAACACTAAGCCATAATATGCTTCAATTGCATACGAACTCTCGCTATAATCATTGATAAGTCTTCTGAAAACATTAACTGATTTATGAAATAAAACAGGATTGGTGAGTCCCTCCTTATAATAACAGTAGCCAGTCCAATAGATTGCCTTCGCCGTATCTTCAGCGGAAAGATTGCTATTGACAAGTTTTTCATATAGTTTAGCTGCTTCTAAGTATTTACCTTCCTTTCGGAGTCGCGTCGCTTGAATAAAGAATTGCACATCTCCACTATTGCCTCGCGCGTTTCCATGATTAGCATACACCGGAACAAGATAAGTGAATTGATATTTCTTATAGATTTCTATTTTTCGTGTTCCATCATTTGTCGTGTACATTGCTTCTTCATAGTTCGCCCGCGCATTCACGTAATCCTCAGCTTCAAGATATATTTCTGCTATCCGGATATAAGCATCCGTCACATATTGATAGTTTTCTGGGAATCGTGTGATGAGGTCAGTGTAACTTTGAATTGCATCGTGAAGTTTTCCCTGATCTGTTAAGCGTAAAGCCTCATTGTACATTACCTCGGCTTGAAGTTCCGGTTCCGGTTTGGAAGGAGTTAGTTCCGATTCATCAAACACCTCAGAGCGCATTTTATTTTCCGCTAATTGTTTCTGTTTTGGTTCAGGATTTAACCGTTCCTTTTCGGCAATAACGAACCGTTCTATTTCAGCAATCCGACGTTCACCTTCTATCTTAAATTCAGAATTTGGGTATTCATCAACAAGTTTTTGGAAGATAGATTTTGCTTCTTCATAGTCTC
>CAZURU010000736.1:0-2328 GCA_964623585.1 uncultured bacterium | reverse complement strand
TGAAATGCACAAGAAACCCCTTCCGCGTCCTCCGCGTCCTCCGCGTCCTCCGCGATTCTGACAAATAGAGTGCAAAAACTTTACACACCCCAACTTTTTTTGTTGCTACTGATTGAAGGGTGTGCTATTATAAAATTAAGGGCGATGCTACTGTCGCCACGATATGCTGGCAAGTTATTATTTAAACCTGTACAGTAACAATCAAAGAAACTACCTATAGGAGAAAAAATGAGAAAACTTAGTAATCACATTGGGATAATCGGAATTATTACCCTCATAATCACGCTTGCATTCTCTGGACAAATTGATGCAAAAATTGAACAGGGAACTGCTATTGGCATCTGGTTGCTTGATGAGGGTACTGGAACAACTATCAACGATAGTTCTGGAAATAAGAATCACGGTGAACTTCAAGGGGGAAATTGGGTGAAAACACCCTCTGGACGATCTGCATTAAGTTTAAATGGAGTAAACGATCGCGTTATTATTCCAGATTCAGATAGTTTATATGCAGAGAGCGCATGGACAATCACTGCCTGGGTGAATGTGAACAGTGCTGAGAGCGGTTTTGGACATATTGTTGGGAAAAGAGCAGCAAATGAAACAGTTGCAAATTACGCTTTTAGAACAAGCGGTAATGGAGCCCATTGGGAAGCGTATTATAGTAGCGGCAGTTGGAAAGGTGCATGGAATCAAGGTAATGTAAAAAAAGGCACTTGGCTGTATATGACAGCGACCTATGATGGAGTAGACAATATCACGATTTACGAAAATGCAGTCCAGATTGGTTCTGTTGGTGGTCACGGTGGTCCTGCACCTCGGGACACTGCTGAGGTTAATATTGGTGGTTGGACAGCCAATACCTCTGAAACGCTAAACGGTATGCTCTATGATGTCGCAGTTCTCAGTGTAGCACTGGCTGAAGAGGATATAAAAACATTAATGGACGACGGGATCAAGACATTACTTCCCGTTGAACCCCTTGATAAACTTTCTACTACTTGGGGAAACATTAAGTCCCGGTAAAATCCTCTTTTTGAGAATTTAGGTGTAATGCTTGAAATTACACCCTCCAACATCCGGCAATGCCTGATCATGAACCTTCACATCTGACGATATGTCACCTTCCGGTGTTGCTGGATGTCTACTACAATTGTGTTCATTCAACACCAATCGGTATTTTCATTCTATTACTTATACCCACAACTTTAGTCTGGACTATCCATAACAATGTGTTGGAGACCTTTTCTATACACCTTTAGGACCGCTGGTGATTGGTTATTGCGAACCAGCGGTTTGTTCCAAAATTTGATACACTGTTTCTCAGTGTAAATGAGACAGAGACAGCAGACCTAAAGGAAACTGACCTACCATAGAATACGTAGTCATTTACGTCTTCAGGACTTACGCATTCCCCTCGCTTGCGGGGGATAAAGGGGGGTAAATCCTTAAAAATAGAATGGAGATAACTATGGCACAAACACCGAACATTGTACTTATTCTCGCTGACGATCACGGCTATGGCGATATTTCCGCACACAACGGCCCCTCAATACAAACACCAAACATTGATAGAATCGCTTCAGAAGGCACAAGATTTACACAATTCTATGCTAATTCATCTGTCTGCTCTCCGAGTCGCGCATCGCTTATGACTGGACGATACCCCGATAGAGTCGGTGTTCCCGGGGTCATTCGCACCCATCCACACAACAACTGGGGATATTTCCACCAAGACGCGATCACTCTGCCTGCAATGCTAAAACAGAGAGATTATCGCACATCACTCATCGGGAAATGGCACTTGGGACTTGAGGATGAAAACCATCCTTGTAAAAGAGGTTTTGACCACTTCCACGGCTTCCTCGGCGATATGATGGATGACTATTACACACATCTGCGACATCAAAATAACTATATGCGACACGGGTTTGATACGATTGATCCAAGAGGACACGCGACAGACATCTTCACAGATTGGAGCGTGGATTTTATTCGGACGCATGCACACACATCACATCCTTTCTTCCTCTATCTGGCATATAACGCACCGCATACACCGATTCAGCCACCCGAAGACTGGATTGAACGCGTGATGGAACGGGAACCCGATATTTCTCCGCAACGTGCAAAATATATTGCACTCGTTGAGCACATGGACAACGGTATAGGACGCGTTCTGGATACACTCAAAGAAACAGATCAACTCTCTAATACGCTCGTGATTTATACATCTGATAACGGCGGCGCAATGCAAGTCGGCGCGAATAACGGTCCACTACGCGGGCAAAAAGGTGAGATGTACGAAGGCGGTATACGGGTGCCTAC
>CAZURU010000735.1:1755-2339 GCA_964623585.1 uncultured bacterium | reverse complement strand
TGACAGTAGCCAAACGGAGCCGCCCATCAGGCCCGCGGATGTGAATCGGGATGGTGTTGTAAATATTAAGGATCTTGCTGTAATCGCATCAAATTTTCACGAACCTGATTTGGCGGCTCTTGCACAATCAAATACCTATCCAGATGTCAACAGCGATGGTGTTGTTGATCTGATAGATTTGCTTCTTGTTGCGGCAGAGATCGGTTCCGCTGCTGCGCCAGCCCTCAGCAAAAATTCAGTTGAAACCCCCAATCTCACAGTTGAGAATCTCACGCAGTGGATACGATTTGCCAAAAAACTTGATACCCAAGAACCGCATATACAAAAAGGAATTACTATTCTGGAGCAGCTTTTAGCAGCCTTGACTCCCCTAGAAGAAATACCCAACGAAACGGCACTGTTGGCGAATTATCCGAATCCGTTCAACCCTGAAACATGGATACCATATCAGTTGTCGAAGACAGCGGAGGTTAGTGTTTCCATCCATTCTGCAGGCGGTAAGCTTGTTCGCAAGCTGAAATTGGGGCACTTACCGCCTGGTATCTATCACGACAAATCCCGAGCAGCATATTGGGATGGCCGAA
>CAZURU010000735.1:0-1745 GCA_964623585.1 uncultured bacterium | reverse complement strand
ATGATTTCACAGCTACTGGCAAAATGCTTATCCAGAAGTAATGTCCAGTTACGCCAGAACCGTTTCGTTTTCAATTTTTCATGGTCTATCGTTTATTAACTGAAGTACGCTTGTAAATATTACAGTATGGAGAAAAAATGCGAATTGTAACACTGTTGTCATTTTTTTCTTTTCTAATCCCTGTGTGGAGTGAAATTCAATTTGAAGAAGTATCACACCAAGCTGGGATTACGCGAATCGGTGAGAGTTGGGGAAACGCTTGGGGTGATTTTGATGGAGACGGTGACCTTGATTTATGGGCTACCAATCATAGGCACAAACCGAGTCTCTATCGCAACAATGGAGACGGCACCTTCACCGACATTATTGATGATGTTTGGGCCGCGAATCCGCACACAGACACACACGGTGTCGCCTGGGCGGATTTTGATAATGACGGCGACCAAGATCTGATTGTTTTATCAGGTAGCGGAGGCGGAAGAAGCTGTTGTGGTACAAACCCAACCCAGGACAACCATCTTTACGTCAATGAAAATGGCACACTCGTAGAACGGGCATCTGAATTGGGGGTCGATTTCCCACTTTTACGCGGTAGAACACCACTTTGGTTGGATTGGAATGCCGATGGACAATTAGATCTTTTGCTAACTGGAATACTCCGAACAGATGGAAATGGCGCATTGGTGACACCGGCACTGTTTCAGCAGGGACCAAGCGGTTTTCAGGATGTAAGTACTGCCTCAGGTTTTTTGATCCAAAATGGGGCTTCGTTAGCACAACTAGCAGATATAACAGATGATGGGACTATGAATTTGGTGCTTCATGGGAATCCATATCCACGTAAAATATATGACATATCGCATGGACTCTTGAACCCTTTAACAGTTCCCCGTTTTCCTATACGCTTTGATGTTAAAGATGTCATATACGCTGATTTCAACGGCGATTTGATTCCGGATAGTTTTCTCGGAAGAGGAAGATCCAACTCCTATATTGACACGCTAAATCCACACACACTAAAAATAAGCATATTTGCTAACAGCGAAGAAAAAGGTGTTAGTTTCAAAGCCGAAGGTGATGTCTATTTTGAAATCTATTCAGTTTGGGCAACTTGGAAAGAACATCTACGGATTGGAGCCAAAGGGTATCAATTAACAGAATTTGACGGTGAATTTATAGGCACGGATCCAATTCGCAATGCCGCATCTTTTAAATTTGTGCTATCCCCGGAGGATCCCAAAGCTGCCGGACTCAAGGAGAGACCGAAATTTGAGAACCACAGGATTTACGTCGGTTATGACCGAGAAACGAAAAGATGGACCGTACTGTATCATACAATGCCGCACACACAAACTATTGGGAATATTACCATGGGCGCAATTATTGAAACCTCTCAACCCATCTCAGACGTAGAACCTATTAACTTTGCAAGATCGGAATTGACAAATAGACCCCAATCTATTCTCTTAATTAACAAAGGCACAAACTTTGTACCCTCTAATTTTTCTTTTGCCACCGATATTTTTTCTGTCACTTCAGGCGACTTTGACAATGACATGGATATTGACCTCTATGCTGTCCGGTCAAGCAGTGCCGGAAATTTACCGAACGTCCTCTATAAAAATCTCGGCAATGGAACTTTTATTGAACACACTGCTGGAGGTGGAGCACTTGGTAGCGAACTCGGAAAAGGACAGAGCGTTACTATGGCTGATTACGACCAAGATGGTTTTCTTGACCTTTTT
>CAZURU010000734.1:0-2340 GCA_964623585.1 uncultured bacterium | reverse complement strand
CGTATGCAACGTTGTGCCAAGAAACGGACTGTGAGCTGCCGTTTATCCGTGCCGATTGGTTCATCGCTACCGCATCCTTACCGCCGTTGTACCATGAAATCCTTGACCTCCCAAAAACAGACAAGGAATTAGAAACTCGACTTGAGGTAGACGTTGCCGAAAATATAAAAAATGCCCCGGGGGTTCGTGTCTGGCGGGCGGGTTTTAATGAGTCTGGTGTGTCAGTCAACAATCGCATTGTAGAACGCCATAAATCTCGGTATGGTGCCTATTGGAAATCTTATGACTTCGCGGGGAATATCGGTACACAGAACATCTTCACACATCCACTTGATTTCACACACGACGGCGGCGAGATAATCTTCAATCTTCCAAATGGGCTACAGGCATACTATCTCTCCACAGCAACAGGCGATCGGCTTGACGAGGCACCAATTAACATCGTGTCAAACGCCGGAGCAAGAGACCCTGTTGTCCGTAATGGCCTCTCTTGTATGGGCTGCCACACGGAAGGAATGAAAACGTTTGAGGATCAGGTACGTTCAGTGATTGAACAGAGTCGGAACCCTTCTTATGACAAGGCACAAGCGTTGCGTCTCTATGCGGAAAAATCAGAGATGGATAACCTTGTTCGTGAGGATATTACGCGTTAACTGATGATTTTCTGAAAAAGATTCGTGAAAATAGCACACTCCAGAATGCCGGATTGCTGGTGTTAGGGGTTGAGCGTGGAACTGTTAAGCGGGATGCTTGGGAGGCGCAGTTTACAGAAGTAATTTCTGTGTTGCAATCACGCGTTGATAGACTTGAACGGACTGCCCCGGACTGGACATCCGATTTGGAATCACCTAATTTGAAGTGGCTCGAGGAACCTAACACCCTACTTGAAAACTCTATTGTTCCACCTCAATACAAGGATGAAACAGATACATCTCATTGGGTTGGTGTTGTTCCACCTCGATACAAGGGCCAAGTGAAACCTAACTATCCGAAAGATGCACAGCAAGCAGAAAAGGAAGGTACAGTTATTTTACAAGCGACTGTCGATGTGCATGGCAGACCGCGAGACATTGTATCGCGGACAAATCTTGGATTTGGGCTTGAAGAGGCGGCAATTGAAGCACTAAAGAAAACTACTTTCCACCCGGCTATGAAGGGTGAAAAACCGGTGAGTTTGATAGTTGAGATACCCTATGAATTTAAGCTAGATCCGTCCTACACCAACATGGTTCTGATTCCTGCAGGAGAATTTCAGATGGGAAGTAACAAAGGTGATATAGATGAAAAACCAGTTCATACTGTCTACGTTGATGCTTTTTATATAGATAAATACGAGGTCACAAATGCACAATATAAGGCATTTGTTGATGCAAATCCAAGATGGCAGAAGGATCATATTCCAGACACATACCACGATGGCGGCTATTTAAAACGTTGGAATGGAAATAGTTATCCAAGCGGGAAAGGCAATCATCCTGTTACTAATATAAGTTGGTACGCGGCGATAGCGTATGCCCAATGGGCAGGTAAGCGTTTGCCGACGGAAGCAGAATGGGAAAAGGCTGCGCGCGGCGGCTTGATTGGTCAGAAATATCCGTGGGGCAATTCAATAGATTTTAGTAAGGCGAACTATGACAGGGGTATTGGCGATACTATGTCTGTTGGACGATATGCTCCTAATGCCTATGGTCTACACGATATGGCTGGTAATATTTCGGAGTGGTGTCTTGATGAATATCGTGGGGATTTCTACGTCCGTTCTCTTCGCCGAAATCCTGTTTCAGGTGATAGTATTTCAGTCATTATATCTAATTTTACAAATGTTAAAAGTTCCCGCGTGCTGCGTGGTGGTTGCTGGTTCAATACAGGTCGAAACGTTCGAGTCACCTCTCGTTACTTCATTTCGCCGGCAAACACATTCGACTACAACGGTTTTCGTTGTGTGAAGGATGTAACACCTTAAATCTTTTGTCAAATTCGGTTAATATTCTTTCGTAAATGTGTTATCATTAACTGCAAAGTAAATCTTTTTTCGGAGGAAAGCAAATGAGCATACAGAAACAATCCGATTGCCAAAACGCGCCACGTACAGTCGAGGATATTATCCACGCGATAGAGGCAAAAACCGCGGATGGCGACTATATCTTCCGTGGAGAATCTCAATGCCATGATAAAGTTTCCTCCGGACTTTACCGCGAGCTTAAGGCGGTGAGGGCGAAGTATTCTAATATAGCGGATGTCCAATCCAGAATTGCAGAGGCGGCAAGAGTATATACAGGCGAAAAGGACGAATTTGAAATCCTCACCGCACTCCAACACTACGGCGGTAAAACCAATCTA
>CAZURU010000733.1:0-2344 GCA_964623585.1 uncultured bacterium | reverse complement strand
GAATAACGCGCTCAACGGACAGCGGTATTACATGGCACCCCTTTATGACAGGGATCGCGAATTCCAGTATTGAAGATCTAAGCACCGCTAAAAATGTCCTCTACGCAGTCCCTGCTGAGGGCAACATTGCTAAATCAACGGACAGTGGTAAATCTTGGGAGACCATTAGTGTGATTGATGATGCGAAACTTCTGGTTACACAGATTCAATCAACCGATACACACCTCTATGTCAGCAGCACTGCTGGTGAGCGCACTCAACTTTTTCACATCCCTGTTGGAGATAATGTGCTCAGACCTGTTCAGGATATGCCAGATTTTGAGGAAGACCATCTATCCATTGAATGGCGGAAAAGACTCCAAAAAGCGAGAGAAACGGGGGTCAAGGTGCGTGAAACAGAAGAGTTATGGCGGAAAAGTATAAGTCTTATCGCTGAAGAAGACGGAACCAACGGAGGCTTTACCGTTGCTGGAGAAACCGTTTTTATGGAACACCGACGGAAACTTTTCAGGTGGCGATTCGGCGAGACAGCGTGGTACTACACCGGTTTAGAAGATCAGGGAGAGCCTCCGCTATACGGAAAAGGGTTCACGCTTGGTGCTTCGGGAAATGTTGTTTATGCGGGTAAACGGGACGGACATCTCTTTCAGTCTTTAGATAATGGAAACACTTGGAGCAACATCACCGAAAACCTCGCCTTTCCCTTTACCTACTTTAAAGATATTATACTTGTGGGTTCAACTGTCTATATCTCAACGGATGCAGGTGTGATGAATTCTTACGATGATGCCACCTGGCATGCTCTCGGCGATACTGATAGGAATATACGCCTTATGGATCGGATCGCGACGGATGGTTCAAGACTTTACGGTGTGTGTGATACCGGTGTTTATCAGGTAAACAATCATACAAATACGTGGCGGCAGATCACTTCAGAAGTACCATCCACCACACTCACCTCCCTTGCCGCGACTGGTAGCACGCTCTACGTAGGCACAAAAGATAATGGGATGTTCCGCCTCCAGCATATCAATCCGGAGTTCCGTATATCAAATTTACCCTAAAAAAGTTGTTGCGCTGCCTGAAGGCGTTCAGGTGAGCCGATATCTATCCAATCGGTGTCCGTTTTGAGAACATAGAGGTTTCTAATTTGGGAAGGATATCGTAGGAGAGAGAACACATCGCTCTTGGGAAATCTATGAACGATTGTATCGTTGAGGAAGTAGACACCAGCATTTACATTTCAGGAGGAGTTGTAGGAGGAATTTCCCAATCCCGACTTCTTCTACTGTCCTATCTGTGATATAAAAATAATTCTAAAATCTACTATAGTAGTTTGAGAACTAAAGCAACTATAATTGCGATCATCAAAATTGGAAAAAAGATAAAAAGGAACCCCTTCCTAACTGAAAGGGATATTGGTTTTATATTCGAGACTCGCCGCATAACGTTGTATTCTAAACTTTCAGATATTTGTAAGCTGCCGAGCACTTCTTGGATTAGGCGTACCTCATCCTCTTGTAAAAGTTTTCGCGCCCGCTGAAGCCTATCTGTAATTGTATTCGCTGACACACCTAAGTATTTTCCAATCTCTTTGGTTGTCAATTCGCCGAGAGAATAGAGTACGAGGACAGTTTGCTCATTCTCTGGAAGTTTACTCAACAGTTTTTTCACGTGTTCATAGCAATGCTCGTTTGCATTTATCTCACACCGCCCCGGTATATAACAAGCGCAGGAAGATCGTTCTTCTTCTCCCATTGGTACATTCTCCAGTGATTACATCTCTGATTTGTTCCGTTGGAATTAATTTTGCGATAAATACAGCCACCCAGCGAACTGATAAGCCTCTAAAAGAATCCACTTGCTTAGCGTGGGAGTACGTCAACCTTTTTAATCATAGCCACGTTTTGAGAGGCAGCTATTCAGGAAACCACATCTGAAGACCTTCAAAGTCAAAACGAAAAGGAATGACACGTGCACCTACCGCTCTAAACGCCCTCCTTGCAGAATCTATACGATCTGCATTACAATAAAACACCAAACACCCACCGCCACCAGCGCCACATGCTTTTCCACCGCTACAACCACTTTTTTTTCCAATATCAAACAATTCATCAATCCGTTCCGTGTTTATAGAAAGATGTAACTGTTTTTGAAAGTGCCAATTCTCATCAAGCAGTTGACCTAAGTCAGAGAAAATGGGAATCTCAAACAACTGCTTCATTTCATTTGCAATCCTACGAAGTGCTTTCAAGGCATCATGTGTCATTCGATTTCCTGATTTGTATGCGTCAATAACATTCTGAAGAATGCTACCTGAGAAATGTGATTCCCCTGTATAGAC
>CAZURU010000732.1:0-2369 GCA_964623585.1 uncultured bacterium | reverse complement strand
GGGGGCACGGGGCTGCGCTACGAGGATATGTTGGCGTACCGAGGGGAGGGCGAGGACAACCGTCCCGACTTGTAGAGCTTGACGGCGACGCCGTGCGTCTCTACTCCACCAGTGCATTCATATACGCCGACACGGATCAATCAGGGATCAACTCAATGTTGAGCCGACATCCTACAGCCTCAGCGTATCTTCGCAGTGTTTCAACTTTGGGAGAGTGCTCGCTGTTGGCAGACTCTAAGCGGGTAATCGCCGTCGCCTTCGTGCCCATCTTCTCAGCTACTTGCTCTTGAGTCAGGCCAGCGCGTTTCCGAGCTTCGAGCATCTTGCGCAGCAATTCAAACTCGGGTGCTGCTTCATCATACTTTTCTTTGTATCCGGGCTGCGACCGCATCTTTTTGATCAATTCTTTGTGCGTCATCATCTTAGTTTCTCCTAATTTTGAGAAGCCCTGAGTTCTGACAGTCGTTTTCTCGCGGTTTCAAGCTCTTTCTTTGGTGTCTTTTGAGACTTCTTCACAAAGCTGTGAAGCATCACAATTTTTCTGTTGACACCTGTGCTAATTCGGAGCCTTGAGCTTGTGGATGAAGCAGACGAAGTAATCGTACAGAAGAACACACGACCTCTGACAGGGCTCGAATAATAGATACTGGAAGGAGAAGTATTACAGATGACGTCGGGCACTGGTCAAGTCCTGTTGCAGGTCTCCCTCGGTCAGTTGGAAGATATCGACGCCGTAGTCGGCTAATTTCATCAGGAACAGTAGCTTGGGAATGTCGGCTAGCTTGGCTGCCGCTCCCGATGACAATCGGCCCAACTCGCAGAGTTTGACGGCGACGAGGAGCTTGGCCTCTTCATTGAACTGCTCAGGTGAACATCCGAGAGCGAGTAGGATTTCATCGCTGTAGTCAATGGTCAATGTTCTCTTCATCTCGTCGTGTCTCTATTATGGCGTCAGCATAGCCGCGATGTCTTCCGGCAATTTAATACCATTTTTCTTTTCAAATGCCTTAACATTTACACAAGCGTTACAAAACAGCGTAATAATATCAATGCCCATGTCCCTAGTAGTGGTCAGGTCAGATTTGGCTTCTTGCCAATCTTGCAAGTACAGCCGACATATAATGCGATTGAAATAGGCAACAGCTAGTTGCGGATTGCGTTTGATAGCTTCGCTATAGTCTGCAATAGCATGTTTAAACTCGTCTTTCTCGCTGTAAGCAGTACCGCGATTAAGATAAGCACGGGCGAGTTTCGGATTGAGTTTAATAGCTTCAGTGTAATGACTAATGGCATTTTCATAATCCTTACTTTTTTGACTAATCAGACCTTTAGTAAATTTCCTATAGGCTTTATGGTGCATGTTCTGATTTTTTATAAAGCCGTGAAGGTCGTTGTATATGGTCTCCGTAGATATACCATGATACTTACTCAAGTGGTTTAGCAGCGGCTTCTTAAGGTCTTTTGGAATGTTGATTACATGATCTGAATCTGGTTTAATAAAGCCATAGAGGGGTCGAACAAATATACTTTTCTGGGCTATGACGCGATTTCTTGGATTCTGAGGGGATCTAACCTGTTTTTTTCTTTGCTCGTTTTTTTGTAACAAAATGATCCTACCATCTTTGTCTAGGAAGTCAGAGCCATCGCAGGCAAAGAAAAGAGCGATATGGAAATCGGTAGTGAAGTCTATCAGATTGGTTGCACCGCCGTAGTGTTGGAGTTCGGTCAGTATTTCAAAATCATCGGTTTCGCTAGTGTATCTTTTGGCTGCTTCTATAATTTCGTTCTGGATAATCTCAATATCAAAATGCTCGGCATCAATATCCGAGTGTTCGCGATAAAGGCTTGAGGACACTTTCTCATAGTGCTCAGGTTCTCCACGATAGATGTAGTCTCCATCAGCCGATTTTTCCGCGATCTCCTGAATCTTCTCCAGAACTCTGCTTAACTGGCCGTTTTGGGAAAGCCGCGCCTTGGCGGCCTCGCGTCGTTTTTCACGTGCCTTTGTTCCACGATTAATTCCGCTTAGCTCTCGTGCACCTTCTTTCATATACGTTTGATAATCAAATTCTGTCTCTTGTGTAGTATTCATTAAGCAATCTTCCTTCTGCATCAAATGCGGTGATAAAACGGTAGAGCGGTAAATCTTCTTCGGAGCAAATTATGGCTAATACCCGACCACTAGCGGTTGCTCCTATCCGAATCCACCGATCTTCATGCCCCGCTGGGTCTGCGGCTTCGTATCCGTCTGGATCGTCAAATGCGGAAACGGCCTCATAAAACTGGACTCGGTGCTTCTCTTGGACTTCTTGGTATTTGTCTTCATCCCATATAAATCCAATATCCATGCTACGGACTCCATGTAGTGT
>CAZURU010000731.1:0-2374 GCA_964623585.1 uncultured bacterium | reverse complement strand
CGTTGGTTGAAATGAGGTATTTTGACGCAGATAACATAGACCCCTGAACTTTTAGGGACACGATCGCGATAAAGTTGCCCCAACTTCGTTTTTGACCAATTTGTGCCATCTACGACTCGTGGTAGCAGATCCCACTCTTGCTTTTTAAGTGTCCAACCGTGTTGCATAAATATATCCTGATTCAATTAACTGTGCCACTATATCAACTTGCTCCTTTATGCACATTACATTGCTGACAAAGTGCTTGCCCATTTTCAATAATTGTTTTTCCACCTCTGCTATGAGGAGTGATATGATCGGCTTGCATCTCATCGAATGTGATTTTCTTATTACATTTTTGACAGGTTTCATTATCTCCACGCCAAATGACAATCCGCTCACTTCGGGTGAAAGCTCGCTGGGAGTCTTTTGGCACTATATCTTGGATTTCCTTGATAAATCGTCTTTTGTAAACATTATGACGCTTTTCAAGATTTGGTTTTGTGCCTCCAGAACGGATAAAGGCTTCAATATAATCATACATATCTCTATCCCAATAATTTTTGCCTGCAGCAAGTAATTCACTAGGATCCGAGATAGCTGCTCGTCTTTCTTTCTCAAAGGCAACGTAAAAATCAGCGAAGTCGATCTCACGGTTTTGAATAACATAGGACTTATTCATTTGTGAAATTAGTAAGTACAAAACCCCATTTAACATCCATTTCAGGAGGACGATTTGCCAAAACTTTTTCCATATATTTCAAGTGCTGTCGAACTTTTTTCGCAATAGATCCATTAAGGTTAAAATCTTGATTATTCCTGTACATCCTACTGAGACTTGGGGCCTTGACATCAGTCGGTCCTTGCGCCATTTCTAAACATGTCACTACAGCAGCTATATCGTGCCATCCAAATCTGTTTTCTGAGAGTAAAGTTAAGGGGAAAACACGTTGGTTTTCTCCTAAATCCGCTATAAAATCTCGCATATTACCTGGCATGGCGTTTCGTTTTTCTACAGGATTTAGTGTTATTCCTTCTTGTAGTCTTAGAAACAAATCTCGTATTTCTAGATCTGATGCGTCCTCAACCTCAACCAAATTAAGTTCAAATATTGCAAATCGATCTTGGAGATCGCTTGGCAATTCCGAGAATTTCTTGCCTGATAAATCTCCAAAGTCAGGTATATCTTTTGATGCCTCGCCCAATGCATATTGGTCGTCGTGAAAATTCCAAATGGCATTGAGTCTTTGCTGACCATCAACAACTTCATGTTCGTACTCGGAATCAAGCGATACGCGGAGATAGAATTTAGGCATATCATACTGTCGAAGTATTGAATCGATAAGCAATTGCTTTTTTGACTCATTCCAAACCGGAGTTCGTTGATACTGAGGCCTCGGATTTATCTTTGGTTTCCTTCTAGCAATTGTTTCGATTGTCCAATGCCTTGGTCGAGTTTTCATTTATCAATTATTCTCCGACTGTATAAATGATTTTGTGTAGTAGAAAGGTCACTTATGACAAATCAAACACGGTTCCTCATCATCTTCGTCGTCGAGAACGTCCGTGAAGATTTCTACCAGACGCAGGTTCGGTTTATCTTCTTTCTTGAATGCAAGTGCCTTTTCAGTGTTCGCCTTGATTTCCGCGATACGCTCTGGCTGTGAGAGTTCCGCTAAGCTTTCACCCTGACACCATGTGAACTGTTCATCTGTCTTTGCGTTTTTATTGGGAGTCTCTTCGTACGCTTTGGCGAGTTCAAAGAGGTCAGGATGCTGCTCTAACAGTCCGACCCACTCCGATTTGCGTTGGAAGAAACAGAAATAACACCCCGAACGCGTCCGCCATTCATAGTACTTGGGGAGACCTATCCCGTTTTCCTCAAGAATTCGGTAAACATCCGCTTTCGTGATGCCGTCTTCTTTAAATGGATATTTCGGTTGAATGTTCGGAAGAGAGGAGATTGACGGAGGCTTGTAACCTACACGATCTTCGTCTGCGCGGATGGCGATGTAGTGATACGCTCTGTCTTCACCGATGTACTCCTCGAAAGGTCTGATTTTGAGGTTGACTGTGCACCAACGCACTTGTGAAGATGGTAAGAGCCCTTTATAAACATCCAGCCAATGATCGAAATCGCGGTTCCTATCGCGATCAGCATCCATGTTGAGACGGACGATGGGTTTGCCGAGGAACGCTTCTAATTTATCCAGATATTCATAGGTTTCGGGCAACTCTTTGCCTGTATCAGAAAAGAAGTATTCCATCTCTGGCACTCTGTCGCGCATATAGACGGCGAGCGCAGAACTGTCTTTACCCCCGGAAAGTCCCAGTACATGGCGGATTTTTTGTTTCATGTTTTTCTCCCTATTCATCGAGTTGTTGTATCCAGTGT
>CAZURU010000730.1:0-2377 GCA_964623585.1 uncultured bacterium | reverse complement strand
AGTCACGTTTTGTAAGTTCCTGTTCATACGGCTCAGTTATTTCAAGAAATTCTGTAATATGGACAGGGCCTACGTGTTCCGGAGAATTGAATTTTTCTGCAAGTATTTCCAGCGCTTCCCCTACCAGCTTATTCCTTCTTAACAAGCTGAATAATTCAGCAATTTTTTCAATTCCATTCGGAAAGTATTTCAGGCAATAATATATGTCATAAGGATCTTTTTGTTTCAGGCGATCCCGCATGGCCATGGCCTTCATCACGATGAATGGGACTATGCTTGCAACACGTATTGTTGCGGTATCTTTTGCGCCTCCGGGCAATTCCCCGGTAATGTTTACATGCACAGGATCATCAAACGCCAGATCAGCGCCGCGCGCTTTGCGAGGTCGAACGTCCAGTACTTTCTGCGTTCTACGGCTCCTGCCCGTCCCGCCGTACTCGCCTGAAAGTAAATCGACCTGTACGGTGATTTCATTTTTATCTATGACAATTATTCTTCGATAGATGAATGGCTGATTATCATCCAATCGATAACTATACTTAGTGAGTAATTCATGTAACGTCTGATAACCTGGCTCATCAAAACCGCGATGATCCAGGGCCAGGTCAACATCAATTGACCCGATGTGCTTTTCCTCAGCACCAATCGCCAGATATTTTGGAACCATACCGCCAACTACGACAACATGATCAAGATATTCCCCGAGAATGTGAACAAGTTCCAGGAGCACCGATTCGGCAGCCCGCACTGCCAAATCGGGATAGTCAATCTTTGTTACTGCCATGACGGTTTAATCACCTGTTCCAACAAAGTTTCAGCCGCTTCTTCTCCCCTTGCTTTTTCGTCCTTGAGATCCAGGTAACACTGTACAGGTGATACCACGGATTGGCCCCGGAGGTTGCGGGTTCCGTAGTATACCCCGTCATCATAGGGAGAAATAATCCTGATATTTGCGCCGGACGTCACCGGTTTGAATGGCAAATCCTTTATATTTTCCTGTGAGGTATCCATATAAACAGCGACTGTCCTGTAAGTTGTAAACGGAGCATAGCGCGAGGCGCCGGAGAAACCAGTGAAGGCATAACGAGTTCCTGTACGGTTACAAAAACTTGCGATCGTCGACTCGATATCTCCCACCGATCCCATATCATAAAGCTCGTATGTGGTACTCCTGTCAGGTTGATATTCAGTCAGCCAGGAAGTGAGCATTTGGAAAGGTTCAATCAACTTGAGCCCTATCTTCTGGTTCTCTATCCATTCACGTTTCAGCAGAAGTTTACGAACATTTGATACTTGGCCAGCGCTGACATCAGCAGATTTCGAAAGCTCGATTGCTGACCACTCATATCCAGGCTTGAATAATAATGCTCGCAATACCCGCTCAGCCTTGGGTTTGAACAGCGATTTCAATTCACTTTTCCTGGAAAAGCGATTCGGATTCCCTTTTATCTCAATAAATATCGAGTCAAGATTTAACCAGCAATTGCCGGACAAATCGATGTAGCCGACCCCGTTACTCTTGCAAATCTCTGCTGAAGCTTCAGAAATATATGGCGCTACAAATACACCATAATCACTAGGCCGTTTGTGCTGGAGTACGATCAATTGGTTAACAGCAGAGCGCGCTAAAAGAGGTTGACCGGATGAGCTGATTTCAACCAGCAAGGTCTTCCTATCATTCCGTTTTCGGAACGAGACAAGCAAATCCGCTCTATAATTTTCAGTCCAGCTATCCAGCTCAACGCGTAGATCCATTATCTCCGGAATTCGTTGCAAGGTAGACAAAACTACTTTCCTGGCTTCTTCGATTTGAATATCTTCTTTTATCATTAAAATGGATAGAATCAATAATTATTGAAAATATGTTAACTAGTGAACATATGATTTAAAACCAGTTAAATTATGCCATCACTGTTAAATTGATAAGTTATAACCTATTGTAATTATAAGTGTTAATTCGGCAATAACAAACAATTTCTTTATTTCCCTCCAATTATTTGAATTACCTTTGTACATTTTATATCATAGCTGATATAATTAAATCAGCGTCAGATATATTACTATCATCCGACATAATCAAATATGACAAATACTGTAACCAAGGAACATACTGCAAGACGCGCATCGTCCTCAGATATACTGGTACGCGCCAAATTGATGTCAGACTTGCAGCAACACCTGCAAAACCACATCGTCGGGACACAGGTTCAAGTGGCTGAAATGCTGGGGATAACCCAGCCTCGCTTGAATGATTTGCTCAAAGACCGCATTGATAAATTCAGCCTGGATGCTCTTGTATCACTTGCAAAAAAAGCAGGGCTGCGAGTAAACGTGAGTGTACAGAATGTAAAAATCGATACAGGACCTGTCTTAAGTA
>CAZURU010000729.1:0-2382 GCA_964623585.1 uncultured bacterium | reverse complement strand
TCGGTGTTGTCAAGGGGTCTTGTGCCTTTCATTCAATTTTCGCTCCTTTTCCGATCAAAAATATTAGATGAGACATACTTAGATGAGACATACTAAGGTTGATAAGGTAGAGTTCGTTCATAGAATGAAATCACCCAGATGTTTTCTGAGTTCCTCCAAAAACTCTTCAATCGGTAAGTCCTTAATTTTTTCTATCAAATCGGTTGAGTGGTCGTCTCCACTTTCGGTGTTTTCACTTAGATGTGCTTTTAGGAGTCCCCATAATTCGCGTACAGATATTTGTATGATGGCCTGTCTAACCACCCCTCCAATTATTTCAAACTTGGAGTACCAATTCTTCTTTTGGGCAAACTCAATGATTTCAATCCACTGAGATTCATCCAATGAAAAAAGTTCGGTAAGTTCCTCATCAGATTCGGAATCTGGTACTTCACCTAAACTTAAAACGTGACCAAAATACCCAACCCAATTGCGCCCAGGCTCTCTCCCTGTGTTTGGAGATATCTTATTCAAAAAGCATTGACGCAATGGTTCATATTGGATATCCATTAGTTCTTTGCACGTTTCTTCATCTACAGTATCATCAGAAATATCATACTTAAAGGTACTTGACATGTTCCCTTTGTCATCATACTTCGGGGTCCTCATGTATACTGTGATTTTTGCCTTTGGCAATGTGTCTTTAAATGATTCCTGAACGCAATCTGCGAAAGCAGAGCCAAGGTCATTCAATCTGTCTTCTGTTAGTGTTTGTTTAGGTGTCACTTTCATCTTCAACTCCTTTGCTTATCATTTATCTATTCCGTTTCTAAAAAAATCCTTTCGAGAATGCCCTACAACGCTTTCAAATGTGTTTCACCTCAAAGTGTTCTTGATATTTCACCAGTTGTTGTGGTTCACGGAAAGGTTACAACGGACTGACTCCTTTCTGGAGTTATCCGCCCTCATGCCTTGATACCAATTGAGTTCAAGACTTTTTTGCATTCCTTCTCATTTTTGTTTTTTGGGGGAAGGAACATGAATCGCTCACGAACACCTTTTAGAAGCGGGATTTCTTCTATGCACCTCTTGTGCCACTTGTCGGAAGATATAAAAACGACGTTAGTATCGATAGCATAATATAGATATTCACAGTCTCTGAGTGCTCCTTGCGGAGATGAATTTTCTTTGTTCTCGACAAGATATAAAAAAATCGTGAGATACAATTGCGTGGCAATTCGCGCGTATGGAGCAAATTTATTAATATGCGGTTTTCCTTCACTGCTAAATCTATTGAAAACTTCCGTTTGTTCGTCAATAGAAAACGGTATAAAGGATGATTTGGATAAAAAGTATACTATGGATTCGGTATCAGAGTAAAATCTGTGCTGAACCCACCTGTAAGCCTTTTCAAGCGTATTGACGATGACGAGTTTTGCGTAGCGATCTTGCTCGCTGTCCAGTACATTTCTGACTTTTGAAATGCTTCCTCTGCCTCCTCCTATGAGAGAAGCAAATAAACTTGGTGAATAATTTAAATCAGCATGGTTGATCACTCGGTTAAATTCCCGTAATATATCTTCGTCAGGAATATCTCTATGATTCATAATCAATCGCATGAGCTTTGGGTCTGTGCCACGAAGTAGAGATATGTGTTTTTTGAGTTGTTTTTCTTCTGCTTCCATTTCCGTTACAATCTGAGTTGCTTGTTTTTCCATTTCTTCACGATCTGCCTTTGGTTCTTCATAGATTGATAGCGTTGGTATTTTCGCTCCGACTCTGTAGCGACCTGATGGTGCCCCTTTAATCAGATCCAGTTTGGCACGTTGCACCCAGTAAAGAACACCTACTGTATTCTCAAAGTCAAATAAAGCACTCGGTTTGTCGAGTCCATGCTGGGCATTCTCAATGAAAAGAATTGGCGGATATAGGATTCTATGTTTGGAATCCAATTGTTTACGCTGTTCTGGAGTTAATAAGCGTAGAGCTGACTTGTCCAAGAGCAGTAACTTTCTTTGTCCTTTTCTCTTTCTTTTCTTCATTTTAAAGCCTCTCCTTTCGATAACAATACCCCCGAGTTTCTCACTATGAGAGTGTTCCTGCGTTTCAGGGAATTTTCCAAAAGAGTGATGAATTAAAACCTTCAGATCGGCATGGGCTCATCTCTCTGTATTGGGGGCGTTCAAGGCGATGTGTGCTGCATCCTGAATCGCTTTGTGATGTTTCCGCTCTAATTTCTCGTTGATGACGTGCATGGCTCCTGCTACACGGACTTGTGCGTTGGCAAGTTTGCATAACTGGTTCGGGTCGTCGGCGTGCTTGAACTGATAGGCGAGTTTCTTGAGGGTTTCGTTCAACAATTGGAGTTGGTTGTAAGGGTCGGCATACGGGGTGCGTTGGCGG
>CAZURU010000728.1:0-2386 GCA_964623585.1 uncultured bacterium | reverse complement strand
GAAGATGAATTTCAAATAATTTGATATAAACCCAAAATTATGATAATATATTGGTGCAAGATTAACAAATTTAATTATGGAGGATATTATTATGGTCAGAATAGTTGCTAATCCCGGAATCCTTGGCGGAAAGCCGATTGTTGAAGGCACGCGTATAAGCGTGGAACAGGTGTTGGGTTTATTGGCAAAAGGTATGACAAATGAAGAGATTATTGAATCTTATCCGATATTAAGTGAAGAAAGCATTCGAGCTGTGCTTGGCTATGCTGCGAAAGCCCTTCGCAATGAAATTTATATTGATGTTGTCTCAGGCCGGGCTGGAGATTCTTAACGATGCTCCATAAGTGTCAATTTTAGCAATAACAACCGTTTCAGACCCAGACCTGGTAGGTTCGGTTTGCAACCGAACCGGATTCTAAACAGAAACCTTGAAACCTTCAAAAACCTCCTCAGTCGCGTAGCGTTTATTTGCTTGGGTGTTTTTTCAGAATGTTTATAGCAGCGCATGACCAAAAGACCTCAGCCCCGTAGGGGCGGCATGTGTAGAGACATTCCTATAAAATACCGTGAAAAATCACTAAATTGACACCTGCGGACTGACAATCCTCTGTTTTACTACTTGTATTTTACTGTAATTTGGTGAATTAAATCAAGCGAAAACTCTTATATTTACAAGGTTTAAAGCATTTTTCTAATAACTGTTTTCAAGTCCAAAACGACTAATCTCGAAAAAAAAATAAAAAGTTGTATGATATTATCAGCATTGTTGGCCGGGAGTTTCGGCTCCCTCTCCTGAGGTAATCCCTGCCCGACCCGCTGAAACTGGAAACAGTGCTAACTTTAACAATGTGAGACCCCATTATAATGACTGAAAACCAAATTCAAGAAAAAGTTCTTAAACGCCTGCAACGGTACACCGAACATGTTTTAAAAAAAACAAGTTTTGGGCAAAAGTGGTATTTTGTGGAGCAACATCTAATTCGGTTTGGTCGTGATCGGATAGGATACGCAGATATTACTCTATTGATCAATGGCAAGCCGTTCATGATTGTGGAATGCAAAAGACCGGGGGTTGGGCAGGCGGTTATCAGCGAAGGTAAAGAACAATTAGAATCCTATCTCAACGCGTCAAGAGCAAATTTAGGTATCTTTGCTAACAACGATGATCCCCAAAAATGGACGTATTACGATAATAGCAGCGGATTTGATAAGATTAACCGTTCAACATTTTGGAAAAAAATAAGTGCAGCATTCGACACCAAACGCGACATTGAAAAAAAGGCACAACAACAAAAACAGCAGCGTATTTCGGAACGCGCCGAGCAACTCGTAACTCCAGAGGCTATAGAGAAACGCGCCGATATGATGATAGACGAAGAAGCGAAAATACGCGTGAATGAAAAATCAATACGAGACGCAGTCGTATGGCAACTGCAACAAAAAATAAAGCGATTGGAATCTCAACTACAAGAAGAAACAAACCAACAGGAATCTATTATAAAATGGCAACAGACAGCATTAGATGAGAGTAGGAATAGAGCAATATGGGGCTGGATTTTGTTTGGTATCTCTGTTGCTTTGCTTATAGTAGTAGCAGTAAACAGTTGAAAGGTGGTGATTCTATGAGAAATTTGATTTGTGTAATGCTGGTGGTGTTTTTGCCATTGACGTTAGCATCACAGACACAACACAGATTTAAGGTGAATGTGCACGTATTTGGCGACAATAATCACATAAACAATGTCCTCGAAAGCAATCTTAAAAGAGAGCTTCGCTTGTTGGGGGATGTTGATATTGTAGAAGTTGATGAGAATTGGCGTTTCACACTTCAGGTCAACTATCTGGAAAATATATATACGGATGGCACTAAAACGGGCTGGCTGACACTCACAAGTGTATTGAATGAGAGGATACCAGATTTCTATTTTCAGGCAAATTGGCTTAAGATATTAAAAAAGCATCCGGTTTATCCAAGTTCGCCGGTTCCTGCTTTCTATCCCAAAGATGGTTTGGGCGAATATTGTGTGGTAGCAATCGGTAATATTGATAAAAATGACCTTGCGCCAGTCAGAAAGCTACTTCGTTAACCCACAATCTGGAAGCAGAACTTCCCAACAAATGAACTTAACATTTGGCACATAAGTTTCACTCGCCTAATTTCGTAGTCCAAATTGATTTTATCGCAAAATTTGCGTTGTTTGGCTGAACCACTGGAAAAATTTCTGAATCCGACCAGGGCGAGAGATCCGAATTTCGGAAATGTCGGGCAGAACTATTGTTATTAACTTCCACACCCCATCAGCATAGTCTGGATTATCTTGGTGGAATGCAATCTCTTTCGCTTCAGGAATCGTTTCACCATCAAGCAGCATGCCTTCAACGTGGC
>CAZURU010000727.1:0-2387 GCA_964623585.1 uncultured bacterium | reverse complement strand
AGACGCTTGATGGAGACGTTGTTTGACTGTCTGAAGCGCATAACGGCGTTCGCTGGCGCTTTGTGGGTATTATCGCCTGATAAAGCCCTGGTGCGACGCCGAGGAAATAGATCACCGGGACCCGGTTTTCGAAGGCTTCACGGAGCCAACGATTGTCGGCGGCATCCGGATTTTTCCCCATGAAGGCATAGTCGACGGCTTCGCGGCTTTCGAATATCTGGCTATGTACCTGTCGTTGATCATCGTACCAGACACGCTTACCGGGACGAGGAAACACCGTCCTGATCGATAGAAGATATTGCATTTGCCTTGGCTTGAAAATACCTCTTTGCGGGTTGACCAATGGGATGCTTTTACCTTCAAAAGTAAACATGCGCCTCAAATCTTCCGCTGAAATGTTGTTTTGTGTTTAGGTCAGCTTCAGTACGTGTGTGAAGGATGCGACGCGCATCAGGGTGTCGGCTACGTTAGAATTCATGCCTAAAACTCATACAAAGAAGAAACCTCATTTGTCAGAAAGGCAGATCACCTGCAACCGAATTGTATTGCATGCAGTTTCAAGATTCTTCTATTTTTTCTGATTTAGGGCCGGCGTTTTCTTCTATCCAGTCGATCCTTTCGGCGTCTGCTTCTTCTATCTGAGAAATCTTGTTTGTTGACAAATGACGGTCCAATATCTCGGATGCCACCGTTTGCACATCTTCAATATTTAATGAATAAATTATGCGTTCCTGTTCCATTGTATCTGTGCCTGTTGATATGTTGACTCGGTAACTACGCAAAGAAGTAATTTTTTGGTTAACATCTTAGCCTTCTCCCAGGAGACTGACTGGTTGAAGACTTGAAGTATCGGAATTCGACCTGGTTCTCAGATACCTATTCGGTTTTCTTTTTTCGACCCTTGCCATACCTGGCCCTTGCCCATAAATGCAGGATCCCTACTGCAGCGATTGTCGCGAAAATCACGATCAGGATATCGGGGTCTGTAAACGCTTCCTTAAAAAATGTAAACAGTAATCCTGTAGTGCCTATCAAGACCGGAGGCAGGATAGGGGCCATTACTATAGCCAGAACAATCAGGATAATTGCCCAAATCATAATCGGGGTTCCATAACAATCAATCCGGCCATGAACGTCTTCCAATTGCCGGACAGATAAATAGCATTAGTCAGATGAAGGACACGTCTCAAGCCGCCTTCCTGTTTATCGAAACCGATATCTTCAAAGACGTTGTCTGTCGTGGTATTTGTCATGTTTGAATATTTAACTGGCTTTATCCTGGAAGGTTTTTAAATATTCCCCGCCAATATTAACCCTGGCAAAAAAAAGCCGCCAACTCGCGGTGAACTATCCGGTCCATCTCGTGCATGCTTTTGAGTAGGTCATTGAACAGTTCATTTCTGCGCAAGCCAGCGTACAGGATAATTGTCTGTACGGAAAACTGGAATTCATCGTTAAGTGGATGGCGGTTATAAGTTCCATTGAAAGATCACAAAAAATGTTCTAGAGTTTATGAAAAAATAAAAACCTGATTTTTGCTGGAGAAGATTATGTCAGATAGTGTACAGAAGGAACGGCCCAAAGTTTATTTCACGAACTCGGGGACGATGTATGTCAAGGCGGATGAATTACTGAAAAGTAAAAGAGGCCGCGCCGCGGTGAATAAAATGGCGCAGTTTTTCAAACAGAACAAACCTGCTGCCCCTGAGGGACGGTCGTAGGACATCAATTCAGTAGTCTTTTCCCTGAGGAGTCGTAGCCCATGGATTTTGGCCTGTATCTTGTTCCCGTCCTAAGTGGTTACTGGTTACTTACCCACCTGCATTACACAAATTATAATGTGGTCAGAGCTTCGGGATACCACGTTTTTTTTCAATCCGCGATTGCCGGCGGGTTTTTATTTGTGTTCGCACCAATGATAATTTTTCTTCTGAAGTTATGCGGCGCCGACAATTCGATATTTGTATCATCAGCGTTGACTTCCAGCTCGGCCCCATTTATTGGGAGCGCCCTGTCAGGGCTTGTGTTGCCGCTTGCAGGCAACATGTTCTACGATCGGGAAAAGTCGACCACGCACATAGCGGAAAAAAATGGTTACCGCCTGGATCTGCTTCTGGCACAGTCCGTTAAGGAGCAAGAATTTGTTGAACTTTCACTGAAGAGCAGGAAGTCTTATATCGGGCTAATTCTCGGGAGCGAAATAACAAGACATGGTGAACCTGATATTGCGTTGCTTCCCTTGGTCAGTGGTTATCGGGACAAGGATACCCTGGAGCTGAAAATTACGACCAATTATACACCTGCTATTAAGAAATCACTTGAAGATGTCTCCGGATTGCAACACGAAGATTTCCAAATCGTCATCTCCAGAAACGAGGTGGTTTCTG
>CAZURU010000726.1:0-2388 GCA_964623585.1 uncultured bacterium | reverse complement strand
GAAGAGATCCTGCCCACGTTCTTGACCATCATCTTTGGAGGATTGACGGGTAGTCCATATCCCGAATGTAAACCATCAGGGAAGCGCCGCTGAAACAATCAAGTTTTTCGGGCCTGGCCTGTGAACATCAGGACTAATTCCTGCCAGTTCCAATCTGTTTTTTAGCGGCAGAAGATGCTTCTCATAATTCCTCCATAATCCAACCGACCTGTCACTTATGGGTTGGCGCACCTGTGCCGCACTTGCAGTCATTGACTGGATATTCTGCTTATAAAACGTCAAAACCTCCGGTTCCCAATCCACATCACAATGTGTCATTATTTTTCTGCTTACGGCTTCCTGATTTCTGACCAGCTCTTCATAACTGACATCAAGAAATATGTTTGCAGGTATCGTGTTGCGCCAATGATTCCCTAATTTGTAGTAGGCCTCATAATAGCTCGCCAGTTCTTCCAGGTTATAGGAAAATGCATAAGTCCTCTCAAACAGGGTTTTGTAAATTGCCCAGCAGGCATCCATAGGCGACCGTGTGACGTGTATTATTTTTGCTTGTGGCAATGCCAAATGTATCAGTCCGCAATATAGAATATTTAAAGGCAATTTATCGACCAGATGTTTCGCGTCTCCTGCATTATGTTTTGTGCTGTTTATGTATTTTTCGCCCAGTTTTCCAAAATCTAATTGAGTTGTTAATTCAACCAACCTGTATGACTTGCCAACGTGATCTGAAAATTGTTCTTTCATTAATGTCATCATTTCTGAAGGAAAATTATCAAGTTCTCCAGCTGTAGATATTTGACTGTGACTCGCCAATATATGTTCCACCAATGTGGTGCCTGTCCGAGGCAAACCAACTATAAAAACAGGTTTATTATTTTTGTATCCGAAGGGGCTGCTATTCTGAAGTTGCTTTGTATAATATTGGATAATATCCTCTATTTTGTTTATTTCTGCGGTCACGTTGTATTGCATGCCGGAACGACGTAATTCTGCACTACGATTTATATGCAAAAACGCACGGTCATACTCTTCTAAATCTTCATATTCCTTGCCTAAGGCGAAGCCCAACTTTATTTTTCCACTTCGGTTTGATGTATTTTCAAGTTTTTCGCTTAGTTCATTGATATGATTATTTGAAATTGACTGTTTACGGAGTCTTGAACGTAGCAGGTAAGCATCATAATCATCGGATGAGAGGTTGATGACATCGTCAAATGCTTTTTCAGCACCTTCAATATCTCCAACAGCCTGCCTCATTGTTGCCAGATTATATTTATAGTGCGCATTTTTCGAATCGAGCGCTGCCGATTTTTCGAAACAATGCAAGGCATCGTATTGCTTGTTACAAAGACTATAAAGATTGCCTATAGTATCCAACCATTCGGCCCTGTCCGGGCATTTCTCCCTTATTCCATCTAATAGAATTACCGAGTCAGCGACATTACCAAGCGCTAAATGACAGCGTACTTTTTGTATCCAATAAGCAATATTATTTTGCTCTAAAGCAATGGCTTGGTTTACATACGAGAGTGATTGATCATGCAGCTTCTGTTTTAGCGCCAGATGGCTTGCCAAATACCAACCATCAGGAAATTTCGGAAATTGTTTAGTTAATTCGAAGCAATATTTCCCCGCATTGCCAAAGTCTCCTTTTTTGAATGCTTTCCACGCTCGGGTATAAAGCTCTTTTACTTTAGCGCCATATTCTGAGGATTTGAGAGCAGGTTTGGTGCCTGGTTTTTGTCGCTTGGCTTTCAAGACTAATCCAGCTCATGTCGTTTTCTTGGTAAATACGGAGAACGACCGCCTAGATATCATATATTGCGAATGCCATGCCGCAAATATATTCGTTCACCGGTTCATAATTAAGTACGTTTGCTTTTGCTCCATCCATTGCGCCCATTAATGCAATCCAGTTAAAAATCTCGTGACCACCGTTTCCGCCATCTCTTTCAACATCGTCATAAGTGAGTGAGCGCATATAGTCAACATCACCTTCAGCCAGGGCCTTAAGAAATTTATTATCCCAATCCGGATTAATTAGTGGGACAGTTGAATTTTTTGCCATTTCAATTTCATACATACCAACATCCATGAAGATGTTTGGATCATCCTTGAGAGCAGCTTTACCTTCCGTCTGGTAGCGTTTCATTCGTTGCAGTATTTTTATGTCTTCCGGTGAATCCTCTTTCCATATGGGTGGCCAATGCGAAAGACCTCCGGTTGCAAGGAAGCATACTCTTTCTTTTCTACCCTCGAGGCAATCGCGGATCGCTTTGCCAAAATCAAATGTCCGGCTACATGTTGTCAGTGGTGGGGAAAACACATTGGTAAAAATCGGTACAACAGGAATGTCGTACTGTTCCCGGATAAATTTCAGTGGGAGCA
>CAZURU010000725.1:0-2390 GCA_964623585.1 uncultured bacterium | reverse complement strand
TTACCTCTTAATCAACAGACTCGCTTAAATAATGCATTTTTAAAACAGCTTCTGAAAAAATTCTGACCAATCCGTGTTTTGGTTATCACAATCCTATCCTGACCAGTGTAATCCTGGTATTCAAATGCATTTTCATTTTCCGCAACGTACGACTCGCTACCTTGCAGAATAGAATTGATAGTGTCTTCTGACTCTATTGCAAAATCCTCCCAATTATTTTGCATTTCTTGCCACATTGCTCTATCCGCATTAGATACACTCGATAATCCCTTACGACCAGTTGAAGTTATCTTTGGATCAAGGCTCGCTATATTCGATAATTTCATAGCCAGTGCAGATGGCGTTCTCCCAATCAGTTCAGCGAATTTAATGATTTCTGGATTTCCTGAATGGAATTTGCCGAATGGTATTTGACAGTAAAGTCCAAATGCTACAAGCAATTCCTGTCGTGTCCATATTCTTCTCTTTAACATTGCTATCCTTGTGACTTGTTTAATTCTACTTGAACAGTTTTATAAGCCACTCAACAAAGCCCTGACAGAGAGATCCATCAACTTTCAAATCACGCGAGAGAATGGCTGAGCCCATCTGCTTGGGATCTCTTCTGGCAGCCAGCCAGGCATAGAGCTTGGCCCTCAACATCTTCTTCTCAGTAAATTTTCTATCATCTTTCGGAATCCCGTCAATGTATTGCTGAGACAACGGCCACACTGGATCACCGTCGGGAATCATTTGCACAACAAAATCCTCAAGTTCGCCACTTGACACATTATCGGGCATCAGCCAGATACCGACGCGGGGCTTGCCTTCGATGATTGTTCCAGCTGGTTCAGGAGACTGCGGAAATTGAATGTTCGCCATTCGAAGTCTATATCCTACAGCATCCCAACGTGACCTCAGATTATCATTTGCATCCACGAGAATACCAATGGCTTGCCGTCCCGGAACCTTGATTTCAGGGGTAATGGAATCACGCAGTTGCTCAAAGTTAAACTTATTCAGAATATCAATGGTCTGCCATCCTGGAGATTCGCTTTCTGGACTACTGAATTCAAGCAGATGGTCAATGTTGTCCACAATTTTAAAAGATGGATCACGATCGCAAAGACGACGAACGACATGCTTATCGCTATCCCCTTCGACCAAAAGGACGCGATTTGATGTATTTTGATTAGCCATAACCTATCTCACCTCAATGCTTTGTTCGCCCGCGATTCGGAGTTCTTCCTCAGAATATTCTACAGCACGCATTTGTTCACCATCTCGCTCAAGGCGAACAAGCATTCCGTCCACTTCCTCTAAATCTACTGCCGCTTGTGCAAAACCGACCACGCAATCCCAGCTATGAGTTGTAGCGAAAACCTGCACATTGTTCTCGACAGCTATCCTCATCACCATCTTCCAGAGATCGCGCTGCACGGAATGATGAATACCGTTTTCCGCTTCGTCAATAACCAGAAAACCATCCTGGCTATTGGCAAGTGCTAAAGCGACGCCGAACAAGCGCACCGCGCCATCTCCAAGGCTTTTCAAAGGAACCGGATGTTCTTGACCTTTGAACTTCACAATCGCTCTCCGACTATAACGCGTTCTTGACCTTTCATCGCCAATCACGACAGCGCCTTCCACTTCATTCCCATAAATCAGCCGCAGCGCATGTACTGCTCGGGCTTCATCGTCTGTAAGGGCTACGCTATCCCAGAATCGCGCCATATCATCGTTGCTCGGCAAACTCGGCCCCATAGACACACATCGAATTTGAGATAGCTGTTTAGATTTGTCATCCCGCGATCTGAGATATGAGTAACGAGATGTCCGCGACAAAAAACTCACAGGAATTTCTTGCTTTATTCCTTGAAATTCAATAATGAGCAATAACTCATCCCCACCAGGAAACTCTTCGGCGAAAAGTTGTTGCTGCTTACTCGGGCTTACCATGATACTAAGTTGTTGTGCCTCACTCCTTGGACCTATTGATATGCGAGAATCTGACATAGGATTCCGGCCATAGAAAAGAGCCTCAAGGTCGGGCGCAGATACCTCATCGCCATCTTCATCAACAATAACAGTAAGCTCTTCTCTGTTCTGCAATATGCTCCAAAGCACGGGCAAGCTACCTCGTGCAGCATAGATACGGACAGCATCGAGCAAAGTGGTCTTGCCAACCCCGTTCCTCCCGGCAATCAGCGTCACGCGCCCCAACCGTGGAATCAAAAGGTCTTTGATCCCCTGAAAGCCTTTAACCGATAGGTTGGGAAGATGGAGCTCCTCGTTAGATAATTTTGCACACATGAGCTACTCTCCTCTGTTTAGGTCACTGATTTTACTCAGGATGTTTAACTCGACTTTGTCCATATAAAGATAGCAGAGGATGGAAAAAAGTCCTATCT
>CAZURU010000724.1:0-2391 GCA_964623585.1 uncultured bacterium | reverse complement strand
GATTCATCGCACGTCATGTAACCACAATTACCCAATTTATTTGTTAAACTTCATTAGGAGTGCTATGTATCTTGCATAAGAGGTTTTGCTGGGGTGTTTCTTCTTAGGTTGTCCGCCCCGCTGAAAATTATCTGAAACTTGGAAAATTATAGCGAGTTTTCGGAATTAAAGCAAGCGAAATCTGATTGTTAGACAAATGCTACGAATCACTTATGTGCAAGGGGGTTGTAAACCGAATCCTTGCGGATAACAGCGCGTACCTATCTCCAATACTGCACTCAAAAAACCGAAAACTGAATGGCTCTAACGAACTGCACGTTATGTATTTACAGTGCCAAAAATTAACGCAATTAGTAGTTTTGGAATTGGTTAAATTCGTTTTCACAGTTTTTATTACAGAATTTGAAAACTTTTAATTTCACAAAAAATGTCAAGAATTGTATAATAATCGGAACGTCACTTGGTAGGGAATGTCATCTGCCTTGCATGAGGCAGTCCATACCGCAACCGAATGACATCGGAAAGTGACTATGAGAGATTCACCTATTATCTCACTAACGGTAAACAATGATGGTGCTTTAGTAAGAGTAGCAAGTGATACCATACGTCCCGAAGCTGAATCTGCTTTGGCGGTTATCAATGGAGAAGGCAAGAAATATGAATCCGGTCTAATACTCGAGGATTCAAACGGAACGAAAGTTATATTTTCTAACTCAACTGATTAATTTTCGCTAAACGACTAATCCCGATTTTATTTACAACGGAATTGGTGTTAATGTTTCTAATACTCATACCTGTCATTGGACTTTGGTATGTTTTTGAATTCAGAAGAAGTAGAAAGTGAGACAACCCCGTTAGATTACATGGAGAAAAACATGAAGATCGATTTAGGTGCTAAAAAAGTATCCGTCAACAGGATTTCCAGAGTTGTCGAAACCGGACCTTACACTGCAACGGTAAAATTTATCTTTGGAAACGCAATAAAAGTGCTGTGTTGTTCCTCTGAATTCGTCGATGAACCCACTTATGGATCAATATTTTCTTTTCATGGCACACCGAAAGAGCTACGTGATCTTGTTAAACGCCTAAAAAACGCTTGAACCTAACCATTTTTGATTGTTAATGAACGTTGAAAACCGAACCCTCTTTGAAGGCGATAACCTTCAACTTTTTTATAGGAGAGATTCATGTTAGAAACTACAGCGAGATATGAGGTCTTGTTGTGTTTCGCTTTATTGTGTGAGTTTACGTAACTTTTCTGTCAGTATTGCTAACATTTTCAGTTTTCGTTCTTGATTTCTGAATATATCAACCCCCTCGAACGTCAACTCGGATAGTATTTCCAGGAAACGCCGGATGTTTACCGTCTTTTTTTATGGTCGAGTTTATCTATTATCGCGGTGCGCCGCTCAGGCGATATGCCTCGGGTTTTACCTATGATTATCAATAAGTCATCATAATCGACTTCATCCGTTCTCCAGCGTCCTTGTAAAAATCTATTAACTGCAGTGAACATAAAAATCCGGATGGCATTATCAGGGAGTTTGTTCGTGTGAACGTGATGGAAACCATAGAAAGGAATGTCGGGTTTGAATAAGTCCGCACCATCGGCGCTCTGAAAAAATAGGTTTATCGTCAGTGCTCCACTTGTGTCTACCGAATTGTGGCAAGTTACTTTGAGGGTATAAGCATCTATTGTGTAGGGAGGCAGAAGAAATTCGGTTATTTGTTGATGCCTTTTTCAATCTTAAATTCTTCTTGTGTGAAATGACGTATCTTCTTTCGCAGGCTCCGAATAGATCCGGTCCATGTTGTATAATGTCGCCCACCCGAATCGTCTTGCGATACAAACCTACTGTTCATCGGAACGCCTCCTAAACTCCGTCATTCGTTGTGAAGGTCATCTCAAATGTCAGTTTGTTACGGGCAGCGTCGAAGACCCTACTTGTAATAACATAGGTTGCCTCGTTGTTGATCTCTTTCCCCGCAACGAGTTCAAGTTAGTCGTCGTCATCTAAACCGCGATAGATCCATTTCACCACCCGCCACAGAAGCCAGCCGACCCCATAAAGTCCCCACACAAACACCGCGCAAAAAAAAAAAAGCTGCGCACACAGAAAACAAAAAGGAACCCGGTTGATTCCAACCTTCATCTCTAAGCATAATATAATATCCAATGACCGCAATGCCAAAAACGATCATCGAGACAGCCCATGTTAATCGGATGAAAAATCGCTTATAGTTGCGATCACGCCATCTCTTTTTCATCTAAACCCCTGCTTATCGAATGTCGGCATTGCCATCAACAAAATCAGTCTTTGATTTCACGGCTGGACTATAGTGAAACCTACAATTAAAGAGACACTGCTCCTTGTAACAAACACAGTTCGT
>CAZURU010000723.1:0-2393 GCA_964623585.1 uncultured bacterium | reverse complement strand
GGGATGGATATTTTTCAGTTTAGCCACCTGTTTCACCTAATGATAATCAACGATTTCAACTTGATATGCATTGCCTTGCCCCAAACGAAACAAATCCGATACGGGTCATTTAGTCTGGCATGAGAGTTAACTTTTTTTAATATTTTGTAAATAATCTACAAGCTCATGGACACGGGTTGATGGGTTATCAGTTCCAGTTTGATCTGCCGCTTGAAGAGCATTTACAGCATTGCTCTTAGCCGTTTCGAGTTTCTCATATAGCTTGGTAAATAGACCGGAAGCGGATTTATCGTAGTCCGGGCAGTATTTCTTTAATTTACGAATCACCTGATCTGCTGCGCTAAACTTTCCCGTTGCCGAGAAAGGTTCAGTTGTGTAAATAAAGTGCAGTAATAACCAGAATTCGAAACATGGAACTGAATTAATCGCGAAAAAGGTGTTTTTACGTCTGTAGCGTTTAATTTCATCCAAAGCTTGTGGGTAGGTAAGGTGAGTGTCTTTGTCAAAGACAAAATAAACACGATCGAACGCATCGCCTGTGTTTCTCTCTTCTTCATAGAGTTTCTTGCCGTATTTAACTACACTTTCTGGGCTTGAGTCACCGCTGCCGTCTATCTTAATGTTTGCGCTGTGTATTCTGTAATACTTCTTCAGGCCGTTGAAATATTCAGGTTCCGTTTTTTTCCCTTCAGTGACAATCAACACTTTATCGTATGGTGCTCGTTTGTGTTTCCTGCGCTTAAGTTCCCTTGTCCCTTTTGCTTTTCGTGTATGAAAAAGGTTATCCGTTCCCATATGACAATCCTAGCGAAGTTCAGCAAAATTCAGATAAGGCAATGCCCCATATCGTCCTGACAAATAGCCAGCTTCAAGATTTTCCCGACCTTTGCGCGGGCTGAAATCAGTTAAAGGGTAAAGTATGGTTGCCCGTTCCTCGTCTTTTTCACAGAACCAGATCTGGTCGCGCCTGAATATATCCTGACTCAGGATAGAGGTTTCATGAGAGGTAAAGATCAATTGGGCGTTATTGGGATTGGTTTTTTCATCATGGAATAAATCCACCAGAAACCGTACCATTTTTGGATGGAAATTTGAATGCAGCTCATCTATGAACAGAACATAACCGTTTTCCAAGGTATCAATAATGGGGCCTGCCAAAGCGAAGAAATTCTGTGTTCCTTCTGACTCAACGTCAAAGTCAAATGATACATTTTTGCCTTGATTTGTTTGGTGTATGGTTTGAATATTAAGTATATCTGCATCTATCACATTTTGAAGGAAAATGGTCTTAATTTCTTCCGGCATATCATCCGGTAGGTGTTTTGCTGATATTCTTTCCGACTCGACTGATATATCATCAATACCAAGGTCGGCCACCTTAAGATACTTGACTACTTTATTACGTTCATTACTTTCCTTACATAGAGATGCAGTGAAGTTAGGATCACTCTCTCCAACGGATAAAACCCTTAAGAGATTTTTAAACCAGTCGAATACAGGTTGTAACTGTTCGCTATTGAGGTGTACTGCCGTAGACAGGAACAGTGCATTGGAGCGAGTGGCATCTCGCCAGAGTTGTTTCTGGCCAGTGAATGAGTTGCCCATTTCCCATTCGTATGCGTTGATTTCCTTGTTCCATAATCGTGCAAACCAGTGTTGAGGCCTTCCTTTAGGGAACGCCACCAACCATTCTTCCATTACTTTTACCGAAGTGACGATGAATCCATATTGATATCGAATTCCATCAGCAATAAAAACGATTTCAAACTCTGAAGGCGCTTCAGCAGACATCTCATCCAGAAGGAAAGGAGTTACGGGCAGTTTATCACCCCGCTGCCATTTGGTAGCGGATCTCAGAATTATGCGTCTCATAGCTACCACGGCCGCAAGAAAATTGGATTTTCCACTCGCATTGGGACCATAGATAACCGCTGTTTTAAGTAATCTGGCAGGAGCGGATAAATTGGACTTGAATGTGTTGGAATTAACCAATTCTCCACCTTTTGCCATGGTCAGGCTCAAGGTCTGCTCCTCCTTGAAGGAGAGATAATTTTTAGCGCTGAATTGGATAAGCATGATATAAATCAAATTATAATCTCAGTTTTGACAAATATAACCCAAAATAAGACTATAATCAATATCTAGTTCTAAAATAAGTTCAATTTTTGGAATCAGACAAGGATACTTGGGGTCAGAGTAAGTGTCGCCAGGATTTTTACTCTGACCCCATAATTGTGGCAGGCTGCCTGCTCAGGGGTTACAAATCCCGCAACAACTCGTTCAGGCTCACCATGCCGCGGTTTTTCTCATCGACCCGTTTAACGGTACACAACAGTTTACGGATATTTGTAATATACCGTTTGATATATCAGCAACCGAACTATACTGTTACA
>CAZURU010000722.1:0-2409 GCA_964623585.1 uncultured bacterium | reverse complement strand
TAGAGGTGATTGAGGATTAACTATTAACAAAGAGGAACAATTGTGCAAGAGGTAAATATAAGAGCACTCTACTATATTACGCATATAGACAACCTACCTTCTATCCTCTCGCGAGGGGTTTTCTCTCATGCCAGGATTAAGACACAGGGCGTTCAGAACACAACAATTTATCTTGAGCACCTTGTCAACAAGCGTGGGAATAGATACACTTCTGATGGCAAAAATCTCTGGCATTATGCGAATCTATTTTTTCAGCCTCGTAATCCAATGCTATACAATGTTATTAAATCAAAAGGTAAACGAAATATTACCGTTTTGCGCATTTCAAACACAGTGTTGCAGGGACACGGAGTGTTCATTGCAGATGGTATCGCATCCAATAAACTAACGCGAATTTACTCTCGATCTGAAGGGCTGGAGGCACTTCAGGCACAACAGGAAATGCTTCAGTCCGACTCATGGACTTCGTGGAACCATTCCGACAAAGTCAGGCGTCAGTTGATGTCGGAATGTTTAGTCCCTAATCAAGTTAATCCTGATGACATTCAGCAATTTATGGTTGCCGATCAGAACGTTTCTAACCTACTTAGGGCTCACCCATCATTCTTCAATAGCCGGAAACTTGTTGTTGCGAGTGATAGAAATAGTAACATATTCACACCTTTTAACTAAATGTCAGATTTATTTCGACTTACTATACATCTGCAACCAGCATAGAAACCAAGCGTTAATAAAAACGGAGAATCGCATCCTGAGTCAATAAGCAGAATGAACATTCAAAAGAGAGAAACAATGAAAATAAAGAGTCTTTACTACATTACGCATATAGACAACTTACCATCTATTCTTGATCGCGGGATTTTTTCCTATGATATGGTCGAAGCAGAAGGTCTATGCCCTATTCCTATTTATGATGGGAATATTATTGGGCAGCGTAACTATAAAACTATAGGGGGAAATAAACTTTGGTTTTATGCTAACTTATACTTCCAACCCCGTAATGCAATGATGTATCGCATTGTTCACCAAAAAAACTTAAAGGATCTTGCTGTTGTCGGTATTAATAAAAAAATATTGGATGAGCAGGATGTTGTCATCACTGATGGAGATGCTGCTAATGAAACTACACAATCTTACTGCCTATCTGATGGACTAAAAATCCTTAAGAAACAACAGTCAATCATTCAGAACGACTGGTGGAATAATTTTGACGGGTCAAAGCGTAAAATGATGGCGGAATGTTTGATTCCCAATTACGTCAAACCGATGTACATTCATTCAGTTTACGTGGCTGATGATACAACGCGAAATCTTGTGCAGAAAATTGTTGGCAATCCTAAAATTGAAGTTGACTCCAAACCTGACATGTTCTTTCAACCCCGTAATTGCATAAAAATCGGTCAGAATATTTCGCTTATTGACGGGGGGGATATATTTTTCTCTAAACTACAGACATTAACAGTTACAGTCAATCTGCAAGGAGTTATGGGAAAAGGGTTAGCATTGCGCGCTAAAGAACAATTTCCTGATGTCTATGTAGCGTATGAGAAAGCATGTCGAGCGAAGAAAGTCACGTCTGCACGTCCTTATATCTATAAGCGAGAAGTGCCGGTCGTAGATGAGTTGATGGATATTAAACCACATGATGTGAGCATCATAAATCCGATGAAATGGTTCTTGCTTTTTGCAACAAAACGCCATTGGCGGTCAAACTCACGCATAGAAGACATTGAGGACGGGTTGAAATGGCTAAAGAAAAACTGTAAAAAAGAGGATGTCCAGTCTCTCGCGATGGCTGCATTAGGGTGTGCATTAGGAGGTTTAAATTGGGCAGATGTCGCTCCACTCATGTGCAAGTACCTCCATGATATTGGAATTCCTGTTGAAATTTATCTGCCTCGTGAATATCCAATTGAGCCTCAATATCTAACAGAATCACATCTCCTAACGCCCTGACCCATCAGGATTTGTCCGAATCCTGGTAGAAATCCGCAGAAATGAAAAACGCCCAAGCAAAAACACTCTTTGGGACTTACGCACTTCACCCTTAAAGTCCCCTGATAAGGGGGCGGGAATGCTATAAGAAGAACCTTCATACCGTTGATTCTTTAGGGGGTTAAATCACTGAAATACGCTCACTGCGAGGCATTTTTCGGTCAAATCTATTGCTTTTCACACTATTTGCATAATCCTAACTCTTACTAAGTTTTGGACAAGCTGTAAGAATGCTTGCGCTCTACATTGGCATCTATCCAAACACCTGAGAGCGGCAATAGCATTTTCTTTTCACATGCCGCCCCGCTGGGGCTTCGGAGGTAGGGGTACCTGTGTTTCTATAGACATGCCGCCCCGCTGGGGCTGCGTTTTCTCTGCTTGAAATCCATTTTTTATGAGTTATCGCTCTGGAGA
>CAZURU010000721.1:0-2412 GCA_964623585.1 uncultured bacterium | reverse complement strand
CGGACAAGTGATTGACACAAACGCCGTTGTCCACGCTCTCAAAAACGGTAATATCGGCGGAGTAGCAGTTGATGTGTATGATCAAGAACCAACACCTCCCGATCACCCACTCCTAACATGTAAACACGTGATTTTAACACCCCACTGTGCAGACATGACACCTGAAGGAATAGACCTACTTAACGAAGGTGCCGTAGACAATATCATCGCATTTCTAAATAATAAACCGCAAAATGTAGTTGTGTAAAAACTGGTGTAACTGAACGCCGTTACCTTAATATATAGGCAATTGATGCAAAAAGAGAAACTTATAGGAAAAATTGGTGTTGACACAGGTGGAACTTTCACCGACATTGTTCTGTCTGTACAAGATTATCTGTTGACACATAAAGTGCTTTCAACTCCACAAAATCCCGCAGACGCAGTCATTAAAGGTGTCAGCGAGATTATGACGATGCACAATATCAGTTCTTATGAAAATATCGCTATTGTACACGGTTCAACTGTTGCAACTAATGCTCTACTTGAACATGCTGGGGCACACATTGCACTCATTACAACAAAAGGATTTGAAGATGTTATAGAAATAGGTAGACAAGCACGGGAAAATATATACGACTTGTGTGTGCAACGTCCTATACCATTAGTACCTGCTAAACTAAGATTCGGTCTTACGGAAAGAACGTTACATACTGGTGAAATCCAAACGGAAATATCACAGGATGAACTAAAAACACTTTCCTGCAAACTTAAGACATTAGATTTAGATGCAATAGCAATCTGTTTTCTATTCTCATACATAAATCCAAAAAATGAACAGAGCGTTGCTGATTTTCTTCATGACCTGGATATACCGATCTCTTGCTCTTATGAAATCCTACCAGAATATAGAGAATATGCAAGGTTTAGTACGACCATCGCTAACGCATATATCCGCCCTGTTCTGGAAAAACATCTGTCAACACTGTCAAACTCAAACAAGTTTCCTAAATCATTCCACATTATGTTATCAAACGGGGGATGCATCTCAACAGATAATTTTGAATCCGCAGGAATAAATACCGTACTTTCTGGTCCAGCGGGTGGTGTCATAGGTGCTTACAACATCGCAAAACCCGCAGGGTTCGACAGGATCATCACTCTTGATATGGGCGGCACTTCTACAGATGTTAGTCTATGTGATCAAGGGATTTCAATGACTAGCGAAAGCACTATCAGCGGCTTACCGATTAAAGTACCGCTAATTGATATTCATACAGTTGGTGCAGGGGGTGGTTCCATTGCAACTGTCGATTCTGGTGGAGCTTTACGGGTCGGTCCAGAAAGCGCAGGTGCTGTGCCCGGCCCGATATGCTACGGAAACAGTGGAGAAAACATCACAGTCACTGATGCAAACGTCTTCTTAGGTCGTATATCCCCTGAACTGTTTTTAGGTGGGAATATGTCCCTTTCGGTCGATGCTATTGATTATCATCTAAGAAAACTCTCTGATAAAGTCGCCATTAGTTTACAGCAAACGGCAGAAGGAATATTAGAAATTGCTAATGCTACAATGGAACGGGCAATTAAAGTCATTTCAGTTGAACGGGGTTACGATACACGTGATTTTACACTCGTTTCATTTGGTGGTGCAGGAGGATTACATGCTGCATTCCTTGCCGAGAATCTGGGTATAAAAACAGTGTTGATTCCCCCTAACGGTGGATTACTATCGGCATACGGTATGTTATTTGCTGATGTAATCAAAGATTATTCACAGACTGTTTTATGGAAAACAGATAATCGTACTGAAAAACTAAATAGACAGTTGGAAATCGGGTTTGAATCCTTATTAACATTGGCAGTAAAGGATATGGAGAAAGAAGGATTTGCATTAGACGAACTTCTTATCAATTGTTCATTGGATATGCGTTATGAGGGACAATCCTACGAATTGTGTATACCATATCATTCCAATGAGAAAAACTACCTGCCAAAATTCCACGCGATGCATCAACAGAGATTCAGTTATGCACGACCAGATGCTGTGGTAGAAGTCGTTAACCTAAGACTCAGCGCAATTGGTGAAACTGAAAAACCCATAATGGAAAAATCACCACTCTCAAGTTCTGATCCCGCCAAAGCGATGATTAATCAAGGTCAGGTCATTTTTGATGGAGTAAATTGTCCGACTGAATTCTACAGTCGCGAGTCCTTAAAACCTGGTAATCGCGTCAAAGGACCAGCAGTAATTACTGAATTTAGTTCTACAATTATTGTCCCACCTAATTTTATGGCGGAGGTTGATGGGTACGGAATACTTATTCTTAAGATGTGTATATAATAGCAGTACTCTGCATTGGTAGATAGAGGCATTAAATTGTCGGTAAATTGCATGTACTGAGAAATGTTTCTTCTGTAGGAGCGATCTCC
>CAZURU010000720.1:0-2413 GCA_964623585.1 uncultured bacterium | reverse complement strand
TTCATCTAATTATTATTTTCAAATCGATTTTAGTTGAGCTACCAAGATAGCATAGTGGTAAAGATTTAATCGATTACAGACTTCGCGCAACGGAAACCGAAGTCAGAATTCGTAGCCTGTGGCTTAATGCAGGTGCGATAGTCAATCCTCACGTACTCTGCGCGACTTTTCCAAGATCCGCCGTGCAAAACATGGAGAGAAGTCTGCAATTCATCAGAACACCACTCCCAAACGTTGCCTGTCATGTCATACAAACCGTAGTTATTGGCAGGGTAACTTCCGACAGCAGTGGAATTCCCTATATGCAATCCATAATTTGCCATATTAGCATCAATTGAATTGCCCCAGGGATAACACTTGCCTTTCAAACCACCTCGCGCAGCTTTTTTCCACTCTATCTCTGTTGGTAAGCGTTTGCCCACCCATTGGGCATAAGCCATCGCCGCATACCAACTCACATAAACGACGGGGTGATAACCTTCTCCATTTGGATAGTTATTCTCATTCCAATGTTTTAAATAGTTTTCGTTGGCATATTTTCTATCAATATAGTCTTTTCTCCACTGCGGGTTAGCATCAAGAAATCTTTTGTATTGTGCATTTGTAACTGGGTATTTGTCAATATAGAAACCTCGACTTATAGGAATAAGGATTATCGCAGTATCTAAGCACCCTAGTTTTCTCTCATCGTCAAGGACCGGGGAAACTTGCTTTATTTTTTGTAAAAATTTACAAGCAGGTTGATAGGTCGGACTAATATCTAAAGATCTTTCGACTTCCAACATTGCTCCTTCTAATTTACCCGATTTGAAGTAAGCACGTGCAAGGTAATAACGTGTTTTTTCACAATTCTGATCAATGTTCACTGCCTTCTGAAATTGATCTATAGCTGCCTTATACTCACCCATCCAATAGTAGGCATTTCCAAGATTAGTATGTGTCGTTTTATCATTTGGATCTATGTCAGTAACCTTCTGATAGCAACTTGCGGCCTTAGTATAATCATCTATCCAATAATAGGCTCGCCCAAGGTTACTCCAAACGTCTTTATCATTTGGAACAATACATCGAGCTTCAAGAAGAAGACTTATAGCCTTCTCATACTCTCCGGCCTCTATGTAAGCAATGCCTCGTTTTTTAGCGAAAAGATTCTCTGAAAATATATCTATCAATCGAAAACTAACGGGTGATATATCCTGAAATTCATCGACGAAAACATAGCGATATTTTTTTTGATATTTACTATGAAGATCTGCGTTTTCATCGAGCTCAAGCATGTGTGCCGAATAAATAAGCATATCAGGAAAATCAATAGATCCTGCTTCTTTTTTTGTATCTTCATATCTTGTCGCAAATGCTCGGAGAATTGGATCTGCAATTTCATCTGGTTTAAACACACCTGTGAAAACCTGTTGTTTCTCTTTTTCTATATCGTCTTTTAATCTATCGAATTTGTCTGTCAAATTTTCAAATTTCTCAGGAGATTTTAATACTTCGTCGTAGGAAACTTTGAAATAATCACAGAACATCTCAATAAGGAGTTGATTGCTATATCTTGCCTTTTGTGGATCCTCTCGATTAAACACTGCCCACTTTTTGTATTTTTCAATTTCTTGTTCTATACATCTAGAGGCCTCTTCCCAAGTCTGTTTCTCACAAATGATTTCAAAACCTTTCGGTTTGTCGATATTTTCTATATCTGTTGTCTGACCGAAATAGCACGTAACTGTGGCAGATGGTTTAATTTTATAGATGGTTATAGGAGTGTGAAGATCTTTTTTCTCAATCGGTTCTTGTTTTTTGTTTAGGTTAACCGCCGCACAGTTCCTATAGGAGTTAATCCAATATGATTCTTTTTTGTCAGCTTCTGAGCCTTTTACCCACTTATATGTAAAATCAAATGCTTCTTTACCTTTCTGTTGGATTGCCTCACGAAGCCCACGGTTTGATGAACGACTAAAGTGTTCCTTCTTTCGCCGGCAGGGATTTGTCGTTTGGCCTATGTAACCTTGATGTGTTGTCATGTCTTCAATTTTATAAATAAAAACATCTGTACTTCTTATTTCTTTATCTAATGCCTCCTTTTCATCTTCAATGATTTTTCTCATCTTTTTATCGCTCCATATATCATTCGGTTCATAGTCAAGCCCGGCCTCTTTATAGTGTTCCGTGATAAGATCTTTGCCAAATAGGTGAAGCGTACAGATTGTGGGTTCACTGCCCTTTAAATCGGATTGTCTCAGTCTATCTTTCATTTCCTCAGCAGCGGCATTGGTGAAAGTTATAGCAAGGATTTGTTCCGGAGGCACGTTATGATTTTGAACCAAATTCAAAATTCGCTCTATGATAACCGTGGTTTTTCCACTACCCGGACCCGCAACAACAAGCGCAGGTCTTTTAAAATGTTCAACGG
>CAZURU010000719.1:0-2418 GCA_964623585.1 uncultured bacterium | reverse complement strand
CACTCACAAAAGAATAAGTCTTCTTTTTCTTTATCGCAACTGCTCAAGGTCAATTATTACTTTATCTTGAATATATTTTTCATTGGACAAATGATTCATTTTTTACTTAATAAATTCTATAAAACAAAACGGTTTATGAGTTCTGAGCGCAAAAACTCAGGGCTTCTCCTATAGAAATCAAAGTATGGCAATTCCAAAAAACAGTGATAGTGGGATTTATATCGAATCGTTGTTTGAGTTCTTGGATCAACAGCCTGATACTCGTAAAGAACAACGGTTTGAAAAGATTGTCGAGAATTTAAAAAAAGACAAGAAAGCTGCTCAGAATCAATGGGAAAAGGCTATGATCTTCTTTTTCGAGTCTTTGTTTCCCCGCTTGCCTTGGTTTCCGAGTGAAATTTACGGAGAACCGATCCTTTCTGCCCATGAAGAAAGGATACTTGTTGAAAATTACCAAGCTACGAATGATGTTGACATACGTAATTTAATCATTTGTTGTTATCTAAAATTCGTTATTCCAATAGTGAGGAATTATTCCCGTCCAAACCTTGATTCAGAATATCTTTTAGATTTTGATGACCTTTTCCAGGAAGGAGTTTTGGCGCTTATTACAGCCATTGAACGATATAAAATCAAAAAAGGTTACCGATTTTCAACATACGCTTGGTGGTGGGTGCGGCAAAGGATATTGACAGCTCTTGAAAACAATAAAACAATCAAAATGCCATCGAATCGCTTTACTTTATTTAATAGCATTTCACAAGTATCGGATGAGCATTGGCAATCAAACGAGACTGAACCCGATCCCAAGATAGTTGCCAAAAAACTAGGTATATCGGTCAATATGGTTCAGGATACCCTGATGCTTGCGCGTAATGTATGGTCTTTAGATGAGTTTCCCCACGAATACAATAACTACAGCTTGTTGCATACGCTGCCCGATCAAATGCAGAAGGCACCCGATGAGGAAATTGTAGAAGATTCAGTACGCAAGCAGGTAAAAAATGTGCTCGAATCTCTAGATGCCCGCGAAGCTGAGATTTTACGCCTGTACTTTGGCTTTGAAAACGGTGAACAGCTTACCCTTGAAGAGATCGGGGTTCGGTTCAAGCTGACCCGAGAACGCATCCGACAAATAAAAGAAAAGGCTCTTCGCAGATTGCGTCATCCGAGTCGTCGTTCACAGCTCGAGCCGCTGTTGGAAGTGGCCTGATTATTTATGAGAACACAACGACGCATCCTTTGCGGTCTAAGAAATATCCTCTATTCACCAAATTAGAACCTATAATGTCTGATAATCTGCAAAATCTGAATATTGATTTTGAGTATAGATCAGATACTCAAGATATTGTTCAAGAGTTCTATATTCCCTGCCTTTCCGTATCGAAAGAATATTATCGGGCGGTAGGCTATTTTACCAGTGATAGTCTTGAGTTAGTGGCAAGAGGCCTCGAAGCCTTGATAAAAAAAGAGGGACGAATGTTTCTCGTTGCCTCTCCTTTTATGAAGAAAGAAGATATTGAGGCATTGGAAGAAGGCTATTCAAAACGGGAAGATATAATCTCTCAATCCTTGGCAAATCAAATCCCAGATCTACTTAATGATTCTGAAGTACTTTCGGCCCGGAGATGGGAATGCCTATCGTGGATGATTGCCAATGGAAACTTAGAAGTCAAGATTGCCGTTCCTCGCAATAATAATTGTGATTTTGGCATCTACCACGAAAAAATCGGTTTGTTCCAAGATTCACAAGGCCGCCGTATAGCATTTTCTGGCTCAGCAAATGAAACAGCCGGAGGATTGGTTAATAATTTTGAATCTATTGATGTATACCGGTCATGGGTAGAAACTGACCGTGTTCAGAGAAAGTGGAATAACTTTCAAAAATTGTGGTCAAATACAACCGATAATTTAGAGATACTTTCTTTTCCTACAGCGTGTAAAGAAAAATTGATCCGACTGGCTCCTGACACAGCTCCAACTATCTATATATCTGATTCTGGACATTCAACAGCAACAGAAGGCCCAGATATTCCTTATGGCCTAATACTTAGAGACTATCAAAAAGAGGCTATCAATAACTGGTTCAGAAACAACGGTCGCGGCACTTTGAAAATGGCGACAGGAAGCGGTAAAACCATTATCGCTTTATCAGCAATCTTGCGATTGGTTAAGAAAATCCAGCTTCAGGTCGCCATTGTTGTCTGCCCTTTTCGCCACCTTGTCACTCAATGGGACGAAGAAGCCCGCAAGTTTGGGTTCAGCCCGATTCTTGCTTTTCAGTCTCGCTCAAGTTGGGATGGTTTGCTCAATAGTCGCTTGTATAATATCGACTCTGACAAATCCGAATGTTTGATCATCATTACAACTAATCGCACATTTGCATCTTCTGCATTCCAAAGTAAGCTCAAGTACTTA
>CAZURU010000718.1:0-2421 GCA_964623585.1 uncultured bacterium | reverse complement strand
CCTGGAGTTGCTGGATAGTCCAAGGGAGTTCAGTAAGCGCGATAGTGCTGTCAAATCATTCCGTTATACAACATTATGTGACTGGCATAAGGACCCAGAAAGTCATTCTGATGGAGTCGGCTTCAACTTCTCATCTGGTCACAATCGGAAAAAAGTAGATGAGACTAGAATTACCACAGGTGCAAGCAGAGAAACCGTTCTTCTGCACAACCGAATGCAGAATCACATATATAAGCAGCTTAGAAAAAAATACGGGGCGGAAAATGTCGGAACAGAGAATCGAACAGCTGCAGGGGCGAGAATCGATGTTGTAGTGCGCATTGGCAAGAAATATGATTTCTACGAAATCAAAACAGGGAACTTCGCTAAAACCTGCATACGAGAAGCCTTATCCCAGCTAATAGAGTATGCCTACTGGCCTGGTAAAGGGAAAGAAGTGAAGAGACTGATTATTGTTGCTCCCGCAAAACTTGGAAGCGACGGGAGGCGCTACCTGAAGTATCTACGAAAAACATTCGGCATTCCCATCTGCTACATGACCTACGATGAAAGTGAAAGACGTATTATAGATGAGGAATAAAGGAAGCACGGAACGTCAGATGCAGGAAAAGAACAACCTGCCATACTAGCTGTTGATTTCTGATAAGGTTGCTTTGTAAGCATAGAGATAACGCCAAAAAACATGTCAAGAAGTGATCTACTATTTTACGGAAAAGATCTTTCTGCCCTGATCCGCGGGTACGAGATTACGCTCAAAGAAGAGGTGGAGCAGTGGGAACGGAACAGAGTTCTCACGTCCAGCGAATCCGATTTAGTTACTTATTTGGTGGAGAAATACACTCTTGACGCGCCTCGACTCCTCCGCGATCAAATTCACATTGATAGCGAAGGAGAGACGGAGATCGATGTAAGCAGACGCTTTGATTACGACGTGTGGGATCGAGACGGTCCACATTTGATTCCTGGCTCCTATGTGACTGTGGCAATCCCCTTCGAGGGGGAGGGTGATCTGTTCGAATTTCAAGCTTCCGCCTTTAATTTAAATCCGCCTCGGGGTCGTGTGTCTGGTTCGAACGTTTTGATCTCCTTTCAGGACGTAAAACTAGATGCCCAGCGGACGCGAGATGAAATCAATAATGCTATTGGTAGTATTGAACAGCATCTGAGCTGGATCAAGAACGATTGCAATGTTTGGAACGATCGCGTTGCGAGTGTAGCGGAGCAATGTATTCGTAACCGTAAAAACCGTCTTCTCGAGCAGGCCAACATGGTAAGTGCTCTCGGGTTGCCAATGAAGAGGCGTCCAGATTCCGCTGTTACCAATGCAGCTCCGGTAGTTCGAAAAAAACGACCTGTTGAATTGCCCCCTTCGCCGAAAGAGGCGTTCCGGCCTGAACCAGCATTGCCCGATACGGAGTACGACTATATTCTCAACGTAATCGACAACATGTCACAAAATATCGAGCGTAACCCACGCACCTTCGTTCACATGAAGGAAGAACAAATCCGAGACTTAATCTTGGTTAACTTGAACGGACATTATGAAGGTGACGCAACCGGAGAGACTTTTAATGCGAACGGCAAAACGGACATCCTAATTCGAGCAGATGGGCGAAATGTATTTATCGCGGAATGCAAGTTTTGGGCAGGACCGGCATCGGTACACAAAGCGATAGATCAGATTCTTGGTTACATCACTTGGAGAGACACCAAGGCGGCGCTTCTCGTGTTCTGTAAAACCGCAGATTTTACTGAAACCCTGTCCAAACTAGCGAAAGCTATCCCTGAACATCCAAACTTCAAACGGGAGTTGAGAAAGGTCAGCGAAACCCATGTACGGTTTTTATTCAAACAGAAAGATGACTCAGCTAGAGACCTTTTCCTGGCTGTGCAGGCATTCTCTATCCCTAGGAGTTTGAATGAATAGCCTTGGATCGGGGAAGGGTAGTTGTCGCCGTAGCTTACACTTTCAGACATGCATAACACTCACGGCCAATATGCTCAAGTGGCTGTTATTTCAATAGACTCTTAGATCTGTAATCTGTTTTTAAACAATGGTTTTTAATCTACCAGATTTAAAACATGACTTCTCGATAATCGAGTTGAAATTCGCTGGCAAGCTTTATGAGGATGTTTTTGGCCTCAAGAACAATAAGACTGTTGGTGAAACCCTTCAACATCGCCGATATCGGCGACTCTCTGAAGAGGTGAAAGGACGTTATCCAAATATCTTAAACGAGCCATTAGGAATGGCGCTTCTCCGCATAAAACATGATGGTGAGCAAATCTACCGCCGGTTTCTTAATCCCTACGGCGACCTGCAATATTCTACTTTTTCTCTTGCAACGTCAGAATTCGAGTCCGCGACCGGTGTGTATGCATACTTCGATGGCAACATACTTCGTTATATTGGCAGATGCA
>CAZURU010000717.1:0-2433 GCA_964623585.1 uncultured bacterium | reverse complement strand
TGCCGAGAGCCTCTTAAAACACAGGCTTTCGGCACTTATTGTATATAATCCTCATCCCTGGGATTATGGTTCATAAGCCGCTGTCCGATCATATCCGGCAATCAGGTGGAAATTATGCGTTGCAAACACAATTTCTTTTATTTATATATTGGGGCTGATATTTGCTCACGTCTAACCCTCAATTTACATTTTTAATGAATCTAATACGATTGGGAGTAAGGCATGAAATTTACCAAAGTAGAATTTCAGAGCATTCAGAATGCGACTGAGTTCCAGATTGAAGAGGACACTTGTTTGACCGACGCGGATGAGGCGATGCTGAATAAATCCATTTTAAAACAACCATTGAAAACGGTTTCTCTTTTTACAGGATGCGGAGGCTCCGATCAGGGACTGATCGACGCTGGTTGCGAAATTCTGATGGCAAATGACATTCTGACCTATGCTAAGGATGTCTATGAAGCCAATCTGCCCGAAACCGATTTCAAAACCGATAGTATTGACCAAATCAAATCTTTTCCGGCAGCGGACGTTCTGGCCGGATGTTATCCCTGCCAAGGCTACTGTCAAGGTGGGGCACGCGATACTGGTCGCAAAATCAATGTACTGTATCGCGAATTTGATCGCGCTCTGCGGAAAATCCGCCCTAAGATCTTTATTGTAGAAAACGTGTCTGGCATGGCACGAAGCGACAATCGACATTTTTTAAATGCACAACTCGTGCGTTTCCGTTTAGCTGGATACCGCGTCACCTGGGACATCATCAACGCCGCTGAGTACGGTTTGGCCCAAGAGCGACGGCGGATTTTTATTGTCGGCATCCGCTCCGATTTTGGAGTGAAATATCAATTTCCCAAACCCTCACATGGACCGGGATTGAAACCGATTAAAACACAGCGAGAAGTTTTAAAAGACTTGCAAGAAGAATGGCCTCAAGGCGAGTTTTGTGATCAGGATTTTCATTGGTATTATCTCTCCCGTGACCGCTACCGCGGATGGGATGAACCAAGCAAAACAATACTCGCAAACGCACGCCACCTGCCGTTGCATCCAATGAGTCCGCCATTAAAAAAAATAGGCACAGATCAGTGGGTTTTCGAAGGAGATCCCAATAAAGCTCGCCGGCTTTCCTATAAGGAAGCAGCAGCCCTTCAAGACCTCGGCGGCTGGGAATTTCCAGACACAGCGGGATTGCTGAGCAAATATAAGGTCATTGGCAATGCAGTACCGCCAATGATTTTCCGGCAAATTTTCGAAGCACTACCGGAAGAGGTATTCTCATGAACGACTTTGAAGTACCCAAAAACTTTAAAGTGCTCAAAATTGACGATCTCGAGTTTGATAAAGAAAATCCTCGATTGCCTAAAACGGTAGCTCCAAAAGAAAACGAAATTATCAAATATTTGGCGAGAAAAACCGGTATTGAGGATTTGATGACCTCAATTGGGGAGAACAATTTCTTCCCTGGCGAAGCCATCGTCGTAACTCCTTCTAAAGACGATAGCGTAACTTCTTCTAAAGAAAAAAAATACATAGTTTTGGAAGGTAATCGCAGACTAGCTGCGTTGCGACTATTGCAAAACCCGGAATTAGTAGGCAACATCCGTAGCATCACAAGAGCGGCAGAAGAAGCTACACACAGACCAACAAAGATCCCGGTGCATATAGTTGAATCAAGGGATGGTGCCTTACAATATCTGGGCTTTCGCCACATTTCCGGAGTGCAGCGATGGGATCCTTTGGCGAAGGCAAGATACTTAAAATTGTTGTTTGAACGAACATCCGATGAACTGGAACCGGAACAACGCTATTTTGAGGTTGCTCGTGAAATCGGGAGCAGACGCGATGTAGTCCGACGAAATCTAGATGCTTTAGCGGCGTACGAAGCTATTGAGGAACGTACCTTTTTTGGCATTGATAATTTGGACGAAGGAAATTTTCAGTTCGGTGTGTTCTACACAGCTCTCGGAAACTCGGACATCGCATCATTCATCGGCATAAGAAAAAACGATAAACCAACACACCCCATTGTCAAACCAGAATCATTAGAGCAAGAACCTCTTAAAGAACTTACGGAGTGGATGTTCAAAAAAGATAGTCGTGGTTCTACACGGCTTGGCGAGTCTCGAAATATCACCGATTTGGGTGAGGTAGTAGCAAACCCTGACGCACTGGAAAAGCTCCGGCAAGGTGTGTCATTGGAGAGTGCGCATAGCGCTACTGTGGACAATAGAGAGGAATTTTTAGGATATATAAACATAGCGATAGACAATCTTAAGCAGGCAAATTGGAATCTGCCCTCCTTGACGCTCCCTGATCCACAGGCTGTGGAGGTTGTCCGAGAAGCAATGAAAGCACTTGATGTAGCAATTAAGTACTTAGCCCGAAAAATTCATAAAAAAGGTAGTTTCCTTATTCAAGTCATTGTATTAT
>CAZURU010000716.1:0-2433 GCA_964623585.1 uncultured bacterium | reverse complement strand
GTCTCGAGTGTCTTTAAGTGAGTGCGGTGCTAGGGACGCTTTATATGCAAGAAAAAAGTCGTCTATATTGCAGAAAGGTGCTATAATACTCATCAGAGAACTCTTTTTGGTGAAAGATTGGGGACTTTGGTTAGGATAGCGAGGGTTAACAATATGAAATTCAAGGTATTCATATCGCTGTTATTGGTCGGGTGTGTCATCCTATTCGGCTTTATATTGTTAATCGTTGATTTTAAACAGCAAAAGGAAGACAGGAAACGATCAATAGACAAGTTTTCATCAAGAAAGGATAGTCCGCCACCACTCATCCCCAGAACTGAAGAAATACCGGATGAAATTCGACAGAAATTCGCTGCTGTGCCAGCAATACCTGAAAAACCTGAAATCATCGCTGAACTCGTTCAAGGCGGATCCCCAGAAACTGTTGAATTTTCTCCGACAAACCCGTATTTAGTCGTCAGCAGAACCTACAATAAGAATACTGAAGACGATATCAAATTGTGGGATATCAATAACCCAGGTACACCCTTAGCCGTATTCAGGGGTGATTCAGTCTCATTTTCACCAGATGGAAAGCTACTCGCTATCTGTGATTTCGGTAATATTGACAGCAGTGTAAAATTATGGGATATTGCAAAAGAACAATTTATTACCTCTTTACGCGTGATAGCACGTGATGCTGTTTTTTCACCTGATAATAAACTTTTAGCGTTAGAATCTTCAGGTTTATTACTTTGGGATGTCAGTAATCTAACAGCACCTGTAGAAGCAATCAATTTGAAAAGAAAAAACACTGAAGAAGAACATACATTTTCTGCCGATGGCGAACTCATGGCAACAGTAGAATCAAGAACTGACACCGTTAATATCTGGGAGATAAATGGGAATCAAGCCATCAAGAAGAGTTATATTAATGTGATAGATGGAAAGGTTGGATGGATTGAGGCAATGCAGTTTTTACCGGATCCGAAGAATCCTATCCTCGCAATTGCAGATAATGATGAAGATATAAGGTTGTATTATCCACCTGATTGGGAAAACTATAACACCATCCCTGCCGGAAATGTCTATGATCTGGCGTTTACGCCAGATGGTAAGACTATTATCAGTGGAGGTACCAGTGAACTTGAAATTTGGTCCGTAGCAAATGGAAACCGCATTGCTTCTATAGAAGGATATGCCAGTTGGGTAAAGTGTGTCGATGTGTCTGCAGACGGTAAGTTTGTCGCTGCGAGTGGTAACGATGGTGTGATTCGTGTCTGGGATATAGCAAACTATTTACCTAAAAAACAGGGGACACCACAAAATATTGTTGTTCCGATTTATTTTCTGCCCACTAACCGTCTACCGCAGGCAGATATACCCGAGAAAATAGATAAGATATTAAGAGACCTTCAGACATTCTTTGCAGATGAAATTCAGCGACACGAGTTCGGAAGAAAAACTTTCGATTTTCAAAAAAATAGCGACGGTTCAGCAAAGGTATACCTATTTGAAGGTAAAACAACAGATGAATACTACGATAGATATACCTCATCAAGCGTGCTTAATGAAATTGAACAGCATTTTGAATTATCCAACAATTGCTATTTCATCATCGTAGATAAGGGTATAGAAAAGGAATCAACTAAAAATAAATATACTCCTTCCGATCTGAAAAACCTTAGAAAAAGAATTCGAGATATGGAGCTAAGCTTAAGAGATTCTATATTTCGACGACAAGGCGGACATATTGTAGTGGATACACCGCTCAACGGATATTCAAAACATGCCCTCGCTGTCAAGTTTGGGCGTGCGTTCGGATTAAACCGTGATTATAGACACCCTTCATATCTGATGTCGTCCGGTAGACAATCGAAACATTTGTCAAAAAGTAGTGCAGCATGGTTAAGTAGGAGCCGATTTTTTAATCCAGAAATGACATTTTTTGATGACAAAACGCTAATTGAAACACGCCCATCTTCAAGAGGAAAAGTCCGATTTAAGGTTGAAGATGCTGACGGAATTCATCAGGTGCGATTGTTAGTAAAACCGATAAACAAAAATCATCCACCTGGTTTTCAGAGGAAAATAGATCCGGCTCAAAACCAAACAGAATGGGAAAAATCATATAAAGGCACATATTACACATTGCACGATGCCTTGACATTGCAAGGTGAGAAGGAAGCAACAGTGGAATTAGATTATCCGAAACTTGTGGACACTTTGACTGAGTTGCATGTTATTGATGGTTATGGAAACAGGGTATATGTTATTAAACGAATTAACACATCTTTTTTACGTCGTATATTGAACTAACGAGGAAATTGATTATGGAAAAACGACCCAAAATCGCTGCGATTGCGACGATTTACCACAAATACGCACACGCGCAGCACATCGTTGATCGGTTCTTGGAAGGCTACGGATGGAACAGCCGACACCATTATCCAC
>CAZURU010000715.1:0-2434 GCA_964623585.1 uncultured bacterium | reverse complement strand
CAAGACGTAGTTCATAAAGATTAGTCCCTAAACGTCTATAATCACCCATATTTCCATCTTCTACTCGATCCATTCTTTTTTCAATTCTTCTTTGCGTAGCTTTGTCTCGGATTGAATCTAACCATTCCGTGAAGGGCTCTTTCCCACTTGAAATCCGATAAGCTTCTACCTCCAATTTGCGCGTATCATTCATCCTTATCTCCATATTCAAGATTTTCTGCTAAGCGTGCTGTGTAACCCTTCAACTTGAATTTTAACACACTGCACGTTACAATACAAATTAAGCTGGGATTCAATCGCCAATCCTATCTGTCAGTTGCCTCTTAATCTGCGTTTAGTGCTTCTTGGAAAACGTGAAAATTTTCTGCTATGGCAGCGTTTAGGTTCAACTTCTTGAGACGGTCAAGATCCGTAATCGCTTCAAGCCTTTTTCTAAGGGCATTGACCTCCACGTTTGGGAAACGTTCAGTGCAAATGTTCAATGTGGTTTCAACACTCACTTGGTGCGCCCCTTGGTGCCCCCCTTGTTGGAAATAATGTTCCGCCATGCTCTGCATGAATTGTTCCTCTTTCCACTTCAACTCCGATATTGAAACACCTTAGATCCGATAAGTTTCTCTCTACACATATCGCCCCGCTGGGGCTAAGAAGATGTGAAGAAGCCCGTGTTTCTATAAACATGTCGCCCCGCTGGGGCTACGCATTGGTGCATCCGTGCTTATTTTTTCGGAGTTGCGTTTGTGTTGGTATCTGTAAAAAAATGGAAATGCTGTAGAAACAAGTGTGATCTGGACAGAAACTGTCCAAACTGTAGTTAAAAAAAAAGGAATCTGCGTTTTTTTCTTTTCGGCAGATCGTATCCGGGCATAGGTTCAGTGAAAGGTTCGCCGCGTGCCTCTGATTCGAGCCTACGAGTGTTCCATTCCGAGACTTCTTGAAGTGCCTGTTTATAATCTTCTTCTCGATTTTTTCTACGTTCTTCTCGGGTACGTCTAAGAAACATAATATCAACCCCTTCGTCCAGAGTGGTTACGCTCGTAATGCCCACTAGCGTGATGGATATAGTGTACCAGTTTTAGAGAGTTTTGTCAAGAAAAAACAAAGGCACGGGTGTGTAAAGTTTTTGTCAAAGGTGGCTTCTGAATAATCCGTGATTCAGGCGAAAGAAACAGAAGTGCCAACGCTTATTAGGGCCAAAATTTCCTAAAGTTAAGACAAGTTTTGTTGCTGAAATTCCACAGGCATCAAATAGCCTTACACTGAGTGAGAACGTTTCCGGTTATACACCTGTAGAACAATCGGATACTTTTTTCAATGAGATTGGTATTATATCCCAACCTTGGTTTAGAGGGTGGCCCGAATTTCCGATGGCAGTACAATCTATTCTTGAGAATTGTTATTATTCGGATTTGGTGGCGGCGGGTCGTTAAAGGGGAGTCCTTTTTCTGCTGATGCCTGTCTTCGTTTTTCCCAATCTGCGCGCCAAGCACGATATATCTCGGCTTTGGCTTGCTCAATAATTTTTGCAATGCCCTGTTCAATACCCGTTACAACGCCCTGTTCAATAGTTCTATCAGTGTCTATTGCAACGTCTCGTTCAATACCTATTGCTCTGGCTTGCTCAATAACTTTTTCAATGTCTTTTGCAATGCCCTTTTGAATAACTTCTGCTTTGGCTTGCGCAATAACTTTTTCAATGTCTTTTGCAATGTCTCGCTCAATACCCATTACAACGCCCTGTTCAATAATCTTTGCAATATTTTTTGTAATGTCTTGTTGAATAACTTTTGTTTTCCCTATTATTCTGCCTTCCTCAAGTCCTATTGCAAAGCCTTGCTCAAAGGCTTTTTCAATAAGCGTTTCTGCTGTTGATTTTATCATATTATTTACCTCCACATCATCCGTATGCGCTTGAACGCGTCTCATTTGCACACTTTTCCCGAACAAGTTCGGGCATCCTGGGGGAAATTATTGGAAAACTATGGTAGACCTTAGAATTAATTGGACACTTTGCACCGGTGCGGTTAGGAAACCGCACCTACCAAGGAAGGGTCAAATGTTGGTGTATCCGTATCCAGCGGGGACATACCATCTGTAAACCGCACCTACCAAGGAAGGGTCAAATGTCTATTTATTTATCTGGTTTACCATAGATGTCGTATTTTTCCGCTCCTGATTATTAGTGAGGCATGCCCTGATTAGTCGGGACGGCAAAATTTATGGATATTTCCGTTCCATTTCTGCTATCGTTAAACGTTCAGCACACATTTTATTGTCTCCTCGCCTCTGAAAAGGCTGATTAAGGTTAAAATTCTCCCTTTTAACCTTGAGACATTATACCACACCCGCTGCTTTTTGCCAAGTAGATTATAAATGACGGCAGAGCCATTTAGTTTTTCGTTTTTTTTCTGATATTTTTCACAAATGTTAATAG
>CAZURU010000714.1:0-2446 GCA_964623585.1 uncultured bacterium | reverse complement strand
AAATAGAGATAAAAAATTTTAAAGCTTTCCGAGGGCCAGATGTAATTGACCTCGGTGAGAAAGGGCAGAACCTGTTAATTTACGGTGAGAACGGAAGCGGCAAAACGTCTCTGTATAAGGCATTAGAGTTATTTCTTGAGTCCAGCGAGGGAACTCATCAATTTGTAGATTATCGTAATATTTTTACCACAGAAGAAGGTTACATAAAACTTCATCTTACCCCCAACCTAAAATTAAATAATAAAGAAACCTATGAATGGTCGGAGACTAATCCGGATGATGCGAAAATCCAACCGATTATTGACGCTTCAAAGGCAAAAGGGTTTCTTGACTATAGGGACCTCCTAAAAACAAACTATCTCCATCACGAACACAATAGTGTGAACGTGTTTGATTTACTGATTAATACGCTCTTAAAGAACGTCCCCAACGATCAAGTTGTGCCGCCGCGAAGTTTTTCTGAACAATGGGAGGAAATTTCGGACGCAGTTCCTTTGGATCCAGGAGCAACACAAGAAATTATAACTCTTGAGCAACAACTTGAGACTTTCAACATAGGTTTGAAAGATGTGTTAGACCAACTGGAGGGAGAAGCATCTCAAATACTCAAGAAGTTTGGATACAAGGACGCCGTTGTTGCACTTAAGTTTGATCCTCCATCGGTTACATACAACCAAAATAGCGGAGAACTTAACAACACACAGATTCTCTTAAAGGTTGACTTCTTTCAAAGTAATCTTCCTGCACATCATAAATTTCTGAACGAAGCAAAATTGTCAGCGATTGCCCTTTCAATCTTTTTCGCTGGATTCATGCTTCAACCTCCCAGCGACCTAAAGATTCTTGCTCTGGACGATGCTCTGATTGGATTGGATATGTCAAATCGTTTACCAGTACTTGATATTTTGGATGAAAACGAATTTGAAGACTACCAAATCTTTTTGATGACTTATGATAGGACATTTTACGAGATGGCCAAACAGCGTAAAGCCGAGGACAAACAATGGAAAGCCGCTGAACTCTACCGCGGGGAAATTGATAGTTACGAAATACCAACTTATATTGAAGAAAGAGCATACATTGATAAAGCGAAAGAATATCTCAAGGCGAACGATTACAAAGCTTGTGCAGTCTACATCCGTACCGCTTTTGAAGCAATAATTAAAAGATTTTGCGAAAAAAAGAATCTTAAAGTCAAGTATCGCGAAGATCCAAAAAGACTAAAAAGCGAGGATTTATGGAGACAAATAAAAACTGGACCGATAAGAGCCGTGAAGAAAAAGGGGGCTACTCCTTTTTTAAAACAGACTCTCATTGGAAAAATCGAATCATCTCGTAAATTTACCTTTAACCCGCTCAGTCACGCTAATATTGTAAATGTCTACAGAAAAGAACTTGAGGATGCGATTGAGGCGGTAGAACGCCTTGAAACTGAGTTGAAGCAGTAATTGCTGTTGTATACGTTTCGCTTCTAACAGGAGGAGCTAGTTTTACATATCACTCCGCTGGAGTGCAGGATTTGGATACGCGATTTTCTATAGACATACCGCTCCGCTGGAGCGAAAAAATTAAAAACCAATGATGATTCAGAACAATCAAGAACTTGAAGCAACGCTGGCACGCATCAGGCACTTTCAAAAGCAGGTCGAAAAACTCCGAGAAGTCGAAACCAATCCACAGAACTATAGACTCTCTGCGGGTGGATTTCTTGCTGAAATCGATCGGATGAATCTGGAAGTGAGAGAATACTTATCAATTCATCCGAGCGAATTGATAGAACAGGGTGCTGAAACCAGTACATAAGAAAAGACGGTGTTTTTCTTTTGAGTAAAGCAGTCGCCATCCGGAGATTGCTCCTACATAGGTGTGTAAAGTTTTTCACACTAAATCCTCAGAGACACCCAATCACCATCTACCAACCACTAACAACCATTTGCTAACTGCCAATTCATTTTAACTTGACATCAGTTAGCAAAAATAGTATAATATATCATGACACTTTCCAAAGAGGTGAATAACGTATCAAGCCACCAAACCCCGGCGCGGAAACCGACACAAACATTTCCAGCGGCTACATAAATTTCTTGCTAACAGCTGACAGCCAATAGCCAACAGCCAGAAAAAATGTTACACTTTTCGCCAAATTCTTTTTTTCACACAAGAGAGAAATCGAAAATTAAACACCTACAAACCCTTATGGTGACTGGGTTCTCTAACGTTATAGGCAACACACCAAATGGTACACGGGTGTAACATTAGTGTAACATTTTTTAACGAAGATTGATTCAGATATACCGTTACGTTAATCTATATTCACGTCCATCAGTTTGAGTTTTAAGGCACATGCGTGGGACTCTTGGGAATCAACCTGCTTTCTCTATTGCGAGATCTTTATACAGAGGTATGGATTCCACGAAAAGTTGAAGAAGAGTTTCTCAGAAAGGAT
>CAZURU010000713.1:0-2447 GCA_964623585.1 uncultured bacterium | reverse complement strand
AATAGTCGGGAAACGGCCAGTTATATATAATTGGTCTCCTACAGAACTGAGTATTGGTAGGGGCAATCTCCAAATTGCGACCTACACATTTAGTCTGGACAATCCAATAGAAACAGTTGCTAAGAAGATCAATCAGCGGAAATATATATGCGGGTGTTTACCTACAACTGTTCTGCTTCTTTGCGAACTGAATGACCTTTATAGTGTCCACAGTGCGTACAGACCCGATGCGAAACCATCCTTTCACCACAATATGAGCAATCTGTAATGTCTTGGCTTCGAAGTGCATGATGACTTCTTCGCATTCTTTTTTTCGATTTTGATGTTTTACGTTTTGGATGTGCCATCTTCTGATGTTATCTCCTTACGATTTTTCCGTTTAAGTTCATTTCCCGATTTTGCTGAGGCGAGCAGTTGAGGAAGTTCGGCAAAAGGTGATTTGACACGTTGTATATTAGTTTCAGGACCCTCTGCGTCAACACAGATACACTGCTCATCATTTAGATTTACGCCACAGTCTGTACAGAATCCTGAACATTCGTCTGAACATAGTGGCCAAACCGGTATCTGTATTACCAATGCTTGTCTTGTATCTTCAGATATGTCAAATGTTTCACCGTCGTAGTAACGTTCATCGACATCTAATCCATCAGATAATAGTTCTTCAGGATTGTTAGCGGGGGTAAACTGTATTTCAAACAATCCTGTGATATCTGTTGTAAAAGCGTCTAGACATCTACGACAGTACATTTCAATTTCAGCAGAGACTTCAGCCTTGACGTAGATTTCATCCTCACTGTAGCGCAGTAATTGAACGTTCCCTTGTACTGGACTGACAAATTCTATTTCTGTAATATTAAACGCCAATTGTGAGGCGTGAACTTCTATTTCGTGATTGTTAAAAACACCGTCTTCAATGTTTCTTGTGTCAAAAACTAACGTGTTTTTCATTTTTTCGTATTTTTCATTTTTTTGCCGAAACTAAAATCTGTTTATGTTTGGGCAACTTCTTCTTCAATTCTAATCAGTTTCGCACCACCTTTAACAACTTCTAATTTTAGTATCTCATCAAGTGCATCTTTCATGTTTTTTTCACGGGCATGATGCGTTAATAGCATCAGTGAGACGGTTTCGGTATCGTGTGGTTCTTTTTGAACGACTGAGGCAATACTAATATTGTAGTTTCCCAATACACTACAGATGTTTGCAAGCACCCCAGGTTTATCAATCACAACGAAACGTAGATAGTAACGCGTCTCAATGTCATCAATAGGACAGACTGTAATTTCCGACTGTACTTGGTCGAGCCATGCGTAAGATATGTGTGAGCTGATCCCTAATTGTATAGATTTTGCAGCGTCAATAATATCTGCGACGACTGCACTGGCAGTTGGCATTTCACCTGCTCCCTGTCCATAGAAGAGAGTTGGGCCGACAGCCGAACCAATGACACAAACAGCGTTATATGCACCATTGACATTTGCCAACAAACTTCTATCAGGTAAAAGTGTCGGATGCACCCGTGCTTCTACGCGATTGTCATCAGTTAACTTTGCAATAGCCAGCAATTTGATAACATAACCGAGTTCACGCGAATACTGAATTTCTTGTTGTGAAATGTCGGTGATACCTTCAACGTGGAATTGGTCAACTGGAATATTTACACCGTAAGCGAGTGCTATGAGGAGCGAGAGTTTTTGGGCCGCATCAATACCTTCAACATCAAGGGTTGGATCGGCTTCTGCATACCCTTTCTCCTGAGCATCCGCGAGTACATCAGTAAAATCAACACCGCTTTCATGCATTTCTGTTAGCATATAGTTACAGGTACCGTTAACGATACCGTATATGGATTGAATTTGATTTGCGGTGAAACTCTCCTGGAGCGTTTTAATGATTGGGATTCCACCGGCAGTGCTTGCCTCAAAATTGAGACTGACCCGATGTTTTTGTGCTAATTGAAATAACTCCCCCCCGTATTCAGCTAAAAGAGCTTTGTTTGCAGTCACGACATGCTTTCCATTTCGGATAGCACGTACAATAAGTGCATGTGCATCGGAAGTGCCACCGATAAGCTCAACGACAATATCAATCTCTGGATTGTCAACGACATCGGCTGGGTCGATTGTTAGGAAGTCGTCAGGTAGTTCAATCCCATGCCGTGATGCGGGGAGTGTTCTTTTAACCACCTTTTGTAGAGATAGTTGTACACCGCTATTTTTTGATATGAGTGCGTTTTGATTAACAAGTATTTTGGATACACCTGTTCCGACTGTTCCCCATCCTAAAATACCTATATTGATAGACGATTTATCCACGACTGCAATTGCCTCTTCTGTGATGTTCTTAACAGAGAAAATCGGGCATCGGCATATAAATCCGCATGAACACCCGTAAGATCGGGGCGACTGGATTCGAACCAGCGACCTCTTGAACCCCATTCAAGC
>CAZURU010000712.1:0-2470 GCA_964623585.1 uncultured bacterium | reverse complement strand
TGCCTCTACACGACCTACGCAAATGGTATATTATAAAGTAGAAATGGTATTATACGGGTTGTCTGCTCTTTAGTCCCGTAGGGACGATATGCTTATAGATAGTTAACTCATCTGATAAAGCATAACGTATATAAGCACACCTGTCACTGATACATATAACCATAAGGGTAAGGTTATCTTTGCAATACGGCGGTGTTGTTCAAACCTTTCACGCCAAGCTAAGTAGAGTGTCCGTAATGCCAACGGCACTATCACGAAAGCAAGTATGATATGTGAAATCAGTATCGTAAAATAGACAGGCCGTATCCACCCTTGACGTGTAAAAGGTGTTGAGCCTGCTTTTGCATGATAAATAACATAAGAGATGAGAAAAAGCACTGACACAGCAAAAGCCGCGAGCATACATCTCTTATGTGCTTCAACTCTCCGTTGTCTAATTAGTACATATCCGATTGTTAATAGGATTGCACTGATAGTATTTAAAGTAGCATTTACTGTGGGTAGGTCTGAAATCTGCATCATAATTCTCTTTCTAAGTTATATGGTTGCATTAAGTATGGCATGATTTCGTGTTTTTTTCAATGATTGTTTTGAGAAACTTGCAATCGGCTAAGTTATCATTGACAACTTTTGTCAAAAATGTTATTATTGTTGCAGATAAGTGGATGCAGCCCAGAAGTGCAATCCGAGTAACACAAACAAAGAGTGGGTACAGGATTGCTTGAGCAAAGGACTGACTTACCAGCTGGACGCAGCAAATAGGAATGCTAACGCCTCTATAAGGAGTAAAACCCATGAGATATAAATTATATTGGGGACTTGGTATCTTCATAGTCCTATTGATAGGTGCTTTTACGTTTGTGATAGTCAACGAGGTTGAAAAAAACAAACAACTTGAAGCCGATCTTGCGGAAGCACAGAAAAAGTTAGAAGCACATAATAAGGCAGAAAATACGCCTACAGTGGTAGAAATCTCTGATGTCAAACCACCAGATGAACCGGGCTTTAAATGGGTGCGGCATGGGGACCATTGGGACAAAGTGCCAGTAGCACAAAGCGTGGTACCGCATCAAACGCCTGCGTCAGAGGAAATAGCACTTGAGACAGCCGTGCTGAAATCAGATTTACCTGATGAACTCCCCGCTAATTTTCCGACGGACGCAGAGTTACAAAAGATGAACAGCATGGATATTCTTCATCTAATCATTCTATACAAAAAGGAGATTAAGACTTTACGCAAAACAGATTATGATGCAAGCGTGAGGCTGAGTCATGCAGTTATGCCAAAACTTGCAGAAAGACGAGCGGAACTAGTCGAAGAAGGTAATGCACTCATTGAAGAAAGTAATCGCAGAAGTAGGGATTCAGCCGGATTCTATCCGGCAACGGAGGGGGTCCCTGCAAAAATCGTTACGGTGATACCGGCCGAGGATGTAAAACCCGAGGATTTTGGACTAGAGAGTTGGACTGATGATTATGAAAGTGAAGGAGGTAAGCAATGAGAACGCAATTTCGTTCTTTACTCTATTTTACCGCGCTCTTCATGTCTTTATTCAGCAGTAGTATTTTTGCGGATGATTGGGATTTAATGAACATTACAATCCCTGCTTGGGAACATGTTGATCCAGAGTCTGATGATGCAAAGTCTCAGTATACGGAACCGAGTAAACAAATGACAGACGATCTGACAAATTGGTCAGATAATTGTACTATCGTTGCTGACCGTATGAGGATACAGATGCAGTTTTTAGAACTCAAACGTGATGCAGCAAAGATAGCAGCGGATAGTGGTTGGAATTGGAAAGGTAAGATCACAGACATGGCTATAAATGCAGCGTCCAAATCTTATTACAGTCTTGCGAAAAACTTTGTTGAGATGCTGATCGAGACGAGCGAAAAGATTGATCGGGAGCAGCAGTATGCGGCAGCGTGTATAACATTGAACACGCGTTATCCGACACTAAAAAAAGCAATGGAAATGATGGACAGTATGCATGCGGTCGCTGTACAAGTGCGACAGAATTACGTGGATCATCATAATACGTCCTATTCAGATTTACGTTCCCTACTTCCAACGATAACAGTTTCGTTGCCGGACATTGTGAAGCCTGAATGGGAGTGTTATGGTAACAGTTTACTTGACAAATCGATTCTTGGCACACTCTCTTGTCTAAGCAAATGGAATACGCCTTATAAAGCGTTGAATATACATCGTGTGTGGTGCGGTGGTGATAAGGATCCGAATCCGAGTGTTGTGGGTTGCGGTTTTACTTATTATAATTGCCAAGAGGATGATGTTGAGAAGCATCAAGTGAAGTATTGTGATAATTATATTGTTTGGTGGCCCCCGGGGTTATCACTTCCAAAGCGCGTAGGTATCTGTGGTGCTCCGTTTCGAGATTGTCCATACTCTATGAGTCGTAAAGGCGTTCATAGTTATTATCCTGTGGAAAGTACTGCAAATGGCAAG
>CAZURU010000711.1:0-2473 GCA_964623585.1 uncultured bacterium | reverse complement strand
TGTTTTCATAAAACAAGAGTATAACACAAGTTTAAACTATTGCGTAAGTCCTAAAGTTGTTAGCCGCATTGCCGAACTCGCAGACTTCATCATGCGCGTCAAAGAGGGGCGTTATGTCGTTATCTTCGCGCTGCGACAGACGGGCAAAACTACCTTTTTCCAACGTGCCTTTTGCGGAATATGTAAGGTTAGAAGGAACAATCAAGGGATACTATATTGTTTTCGACCATCGCCATGACCCCGAACCACGTGTGGAAACAGAGAGAATCGATGATGTTCGGAGTTCCGTTATTCCCGTAGTGCAGGAGCGTCCGTCAGAATCTTTATACTCGAGAGGATTAGGGACAGTAATAGAAGATAGTAAATATCTATCGCAATAAGATACTTCAGACAAACGGATATACTGAGAAAAACGAACATGCAGAGTTCAAATATAAAAGCTCTCTACTACATTACACATATAAACAATGTTCCTTCTATCCTTAAAAAAGGCATTCTTTCTCACGGAAGGATTGACATTGAGAAAGTTCAAAACACGCCAATCTATGATATAGAAATCGTCAATGAACGCAGGAAGAAATATACACCTACTGGCAAAAATCTCTGGCACTACGCGAATTTATTTTTTCAACCTCGTAATGCAATGCTGGATCGTCTGGTCAATTCAAAATACAAACAGCATTTCAAAACAAAACAGAATCTCGCCGTTTTAGGAGTCGCCAACACGGTATTGCAAGAAGAAGGGATTTTTATCACTGATGGTAACGCTGCCAGCAAGAATACGCGGTTTTATAGTCTATCTGCGGGGCTGGATATGCTTCACGCCAATATTGAGATTATCCAATCTACCTCTTGGATATCATGGAATGATGATCTCGATTTGAGACGTAAACTCATGGCAGAATGTTTAGTCCCCAATCAAATTAATCCTGAAAATATTCGACGGTTCATCGTTGCGGACCAAGACGTTGCTAACTCACTTCGAGATTGTCTATCACCCTCTAATATTCAAAAACTTGTTGTTGCAACGGATATAGGTAGCAATATATTTACGCCTTTCAATTAAAAGTTGGAACTGCTGGACTTTTCTTTTTATCTGCAACGGGTATAGGAGTCAGGCGTTAATGAAAACAGAGAATTATATTCTAACTCATCAAATCAGAACCGTCATTGAGAAAAGAACACAATGAAAATAAAGAGCCTCTACTACATCACACATATAGATAATCTACCTTCTATTTTTCGACAAGGGATCCTTTCTGCCCAGAGAATTGAGACAGAGCAGGTGGAATTTATACCCATATTCAAAGGAAAAACAGATGCGAAAAATAACGTTGTTAAAAGACGCAAGGTTAAACCCAATAATGTCGAAGAAAGCCTCCTGAATTATGTGAGCCTATTCTTTCAACCACGCAATCCAATGATGTATCGCGCTATATTTGAAACCGGTGAAGATAAACTTGCCATTCTTGAAATTGCCAATACTGTGCTAAGTGGATCAGGGTTTATTATTGCAGATGGAAATTCCATTGATACATTAACGCGATTCTATCCTGGCACTCACGGTCTGAAAAAACTTCAGCGACACTGGAAAGTGATTCAGAACGACTGGTGGAAAAAATGTGATGGCTCAAAGCGAAGAATCATGGCCGAGTGTTTGATTCCTGATTGCGTGAAACCTGAATACATCCGTTCGGTTATCGTCGCCAAAGATGAAACAAAAAATTGGATATCAGGAATAGTTGATAATCAGAAACGCTCTGTTGTTTGTCAACCCAATATGTTCTTCCAACCCAAGCGTCAAATTGCGATCGGTAAGAATATTTTGCTTATTGACGGCGGAGATATATTTTTCTCGGAACACCAGACCTTGACAGTTACAGTCAATCTACAAGGTGTAATGGGAAAAGGATTAGCGTTGCGTGCTAGAGAACAATTTCCTGATGTCTATGTAGAATACGAGAAAGCATGCCGTTCCAAGAAAATCAGAGTCGAACGTCCTTACATCTATAAGCGCGAGGAATCAGTGGCGGATGAGTTAACAGACATTAAACCGCATCGAGTGAACATTAAAGATCCAATGAAATGGTTTTTACTTTTCGCAACGAAACGGCATTGGCGCACAAACTCGCGCATAGAAGATATCGAAAATGGATTAAAATGGCTACGAGAAAACAGCAAAAAAGAAGGTATTCAGTCCCTTGCTATGGCTGCATTAGGCTGTGCATTGGGAGGTTTAAATTGGACGGAGGTCGCTCCATTGATGTGCAAGTACCTTGATGAAATTGGTATTCCTGTTGAAATTTATCTACCTCGCGAATACCCAATTGAACCTCAATATTTAACGGAATCATATCTCCTTGGACCTTAGATATATACCAGCGGCAGCCTTTGTCAATCCATTTCTATTTTTATCTTTACATCCGCACATAATATTCACGCGGCTCCGCCAGATCCGCAAGCACCCGAGAAC
>CAZURU010000710.1:997-2474 GCA_964623585.1 uncultured bacterium | reverse complement strand
CCATCGGCCCGTTTTATATTCGCTGGGTGCTGTCCCTGATGGGCACATCGTAAACTCTGATTGAAACACTCACGCCTTCGGTACGCAATCCAGGGGTCAGCCAGCAGGGGGCGGACCTCAGGTCCGCCCCCGGTACTAATCCAAGGGTCAGAGTAAAAAAGGAAATTCCTAAACGGCGGGTGGATCAGGTTATGGGGAAGGGGTCAATGATCCCAACCTTGTCTTCCGATAGTCATGGATTATCTAAAGCCAATTATATATTTTGGACACATAGTGTATAAATTAGGATTAGATCACACACCCTCTAAGAACCAATTTGGCTCGGAGATGTACTCAACTATATCTCCCAACAATATAGGACCAGTGGTTCCAGAAATACCGAGACATAGTGTTTCTATTGTACATCTGAACACTGTTCCGATACGCGGATTAAATATGCAAATTTCTTTTATTTCATATACCTTTGATGCGTGATTCAAAGATAGGTAGCAGAGAATTTGCCTTATATCTTTACCCCGTAATTTAGACTGACCACACTTTATCTCGTATAGTGTTGAGCCTCCCAAAAGATCTCCTTCAATGGAATCAAGCCAGCCACAACCTGGAAAATTAGGCCATAATTTTAACGATGTATTTTCTGAAGAAAAGAAGCCAAGCAATCGGTCGGCTAACTTAGAAGCTTCACTAAGTCCCTCAGAAGTAATCTCTAACTCTGGTTGTCTGGAATATGCTCTGAATCGGTGAATAAAGTCGATGCTTTGCTTGATACAAGATTGCAACTCCGCTTCATGCAGTTCTGCTACCTTGCATGAAGCTTGATAGCTTGCCGCAAATAATCGAAATGACAACTCCGCAATTAGTCCCCTATTATCCCTTGTAGTGGAATTAAAGGGCTTATAGAAACGCTCTAATTGCGTGTTCTGAACTTTTACGAACTGCGAAAGTATCGGAACAACCCTGAGCCAAAACGATTTGTGGGATGAAGCGAACGTATTCTCATTTATCATAAAGGCACTTTCCACGGTCCAGCCTTGTTTTTCGCTTCAACCCATTTCATAAAATCCCTATCTACCTTGTGTAGTTCCGATTTAATTTTATTACGCCAATGACACCCCTCGTCACCAAGAATAAATGAACCACAGATTAATGCTCTTCTAAGCCATAAATCTGTTGTCACCGCACCATGAATTAGATCTCCTAACCAGTATTCAGCCCTACGTCTAGCCATGCATAATATTGTGTCTCTACGAATCAACAAATTATCTGTAGCACTATTATATATCTCGACCAGAGCATTATCTGCCTCATCAGAGGGGTCATCTACCAATAATCGAAGAGCAAAAGCCAAGTTTGACGGAACCTGGAGGATGTATGATTGTTCTTCTAGCAATTTACGAACACTACTAAAAACAGACGTGGAAATATTAGATGAAAGTTCTGGAAGAATAGCTTTTACAACAGTTGACACGGTTGGAAA
>CAZURU010000710.1:0-897 GCA_964623585.1 uncultured bacterium | reverse complement strand
GATTCGACCGCAGCCGCCTGTGTATTGGAATCCAAGTACCTAAGTGATCTAACAAGCTGTTTAGTTAGGGCCTCATCAATCCGAGTCTTTCGAAGCTCCCGTCCCAGCATGCCCACGATATCGAAACTTTCTAATTCATTGCGAAGGGTTGTATAGTCTTCCTCCGCTGTAGGAGAGTATGGATCATACTTTAATCGAAGCTTAAAGAATTCCTGAACCTGAGAACTCGTCTCACTATCCATGATTGTCGCATCAGCTACCACGGATGTGCGGGAAAACTCTTCTTGTGTCATAAAACGAGTTTTACTGCGGTTAAGTGATAACCCTTCATTTCTAAGAAGAATATCACTCAAATAGACTAAATTTTTTCTCGCATCCTCCTCTGAGTTGGCAAATAGATAGTAGTCATCGACGAAACGGCAAAATGGGATTCCTTTTGTCTTTAACAGACGGTCCGTTCGGTTTAAGATGATTTCGGCGAGCAGACGAGCAGCGTTACCGCCAATTGGTAGCCCATAGGAGACCCCTCCTATCGAAAGCCTACTCAGTATAAACTTGATTCGATCACAGACATCCATATTGTTGTTTGTAGCATGGTGCAATGCATTTTCTAATCTGTGGTGGTATACGCGGGGATAAAAATCAGAAATGTCCGTGGATAGAGTAAAACCATATTCGCGAGACATTTCGAGGGCATGCTCTTGGAATTGTCGCCAGCTGACTTGTGTATCAAAAAGGCTGTAGCTATCGTAATCTGGAGAAAAACGGTATGCAAATACCTGGTTATCGGCTATTGGTATGCGAGCAGCCTCTATATCTGCGCCAACTTCAATGACAAGAGAAAGTAAATAAGTATTCCAAATAAAAAATAGTATTCATTATGTCAAAGGCAGCAAA
>CAZURU010000709.1:0-2484 GCA_964623585.1 uncultured bacterium | reverse complement strand
CAGAACCGAGTACTTTCAGGATAATCACTGGGTGACTGTGGGGCTTGGGTTCTGATTTGTGAGGCGATAAATCAAAAAGCTCAGAGATCGCAATGATTTCTGAGCTTTTTTTATGTACTGGCTATTAGTTACTGTGATATTCTTTGAGCTTGCGCTGGAGGGTGCGAAGGCTAATGCCCAGCCTTTTTGCAGCATGTGTGCGGTTGCCACTGACGCGGTTGAGGGTGTGGTCAATGATGAGTCTTTCAACGGTGTGCAGAGGCAGTCCTTCAAACATACTCAAATCGATGTCTGCGGCATTTGAAATCTCTCGCTGAGGGGTATAAATATCGGAGGGCAGGTCTGTGGGCAATATGGTATCGCTTCTGACCATAACGGCGAGGCGTTCGAGGGTATTCTTGAGTTCGCGCACGTTGCCTGGCCAGGGATAAGTCATGAGGTACGGGATTGTATCGAGGGCGAGTTCTTTGGGGGCGAGGTCGTTGTCACTGGCAAAGTTTGTGAGAAAACCGGTTGCCATCGCGGGGATGTCTTCGGGATGTAGCCGCAAAGGGGGCATGTCTATACGAAGAATATTGAGGCGATAGTAGAGGTCTTCGCGGAATGAGCCATTGGCAACGGCTTTCTTGAGGTCGTTATTTGTGGCGGCAATAATCCGCACATCGATATCGATGGGATCTGTACTGCCCACGCGCATTATCTGCTGGCTTTCCAGAACGCGCAACCACTTGGCCTGTACGTCAAGGCCCAAATCGCCGATTTCATCGAGAAATAGGGTGCCGCGATGCGCTGCCTCAAATACGCCTTGTCGGGTTGTGGTCGCACTGGTAAAGGCACCTTTGATATGGCCGAAAAGATGGCTTTCGGTCAGCTCGCGGGGAATTGCAGCACAATTTACGGTAATAAAAGGATGGGCAGCTCTGGGACCGATGTCGTGGAGTGTTTTTGCAGCTAATTCTTTGCCTGTGCCGCTTTCTCCTGTGATGAGCACGGTTGTTTTAAAGGAAGCAAAGTATTGAATCTGTTCTCTGATTTCCACCATGCACGGCGATGCCCCTTGAAGCAGGTGTTTTGATATGTCCCCTGCATCTTCGGTTAAGGCCAACATCCGAGATTCTGTTGCACGCTGCAAAGCGATTTGAAGCACTTTGGGATCGAACGGTTCAGAGATGTGATCAATTGCTCCCAAACGCAGAGATGAGGTCATTGGGTCTATACATTTTTGGCTGGAGCTGATGATAATGGGAATAGATGGTTCTTTTTTTTGAAAGGTCTTTAGAATTTCGAGACCATCAACGTCGGGCAAATCTCTGTGGATGACGGCAATATCAATGGTATTGTTTTGAATAAAAGAGATTGCCTGTTGACCGTCTATTGCCCTGTGAATATGGTGCTGAGGTGTTTGAAAGGTATTGGCGATTTGCCCAAATTGATCATCTCTGGGTTCAACAATCAGTATCTGTGTTTTCATAGGCCTCCTCGCGATAAATGATATTTTCCATGTCGTTAGCAAGTGCTTACTATCATTAAACTATGCGATACCTATTTGGTTCCACCATTAAACTATGCGATACCTATTTGGTTTCACACTAAATTGTTAAAATTTGTATCTGAATCTTAAGGCGCAATCTGTTTTTTTGATTGCGCCTTTTTTGTTTTTCAGGCGACACTATGACGCACTCAGCGACATTTTGACGCTGTTGGTACGACCGTTTCTATCTGTGTTGTCAAGAAATTAAAAATATTTTTTAATCGATACATAGAGTCGGCATCGTCTTAAATACCTGCGATTAATTGCTCAGATATATTGATAAATTTTTGTCTAATTAATATACAAATCAATAAGTTAGGTACATATAGAAAATTGCTTGGCAGGATCTATGGTATCAAAGATAAAGATGTCTTGTATTCGCATCAGAGGCTATTAGCGGTGAATCGCCAGCGCGGTTAAAAAAGCTTGGCACTCATTTTGCTTTAGTAACTGATGATTGATGACATCTTTGCTACTGGCGAGCACTGCTATGGAGAAGTGTTGGCCTTCAGCAAAATCGTGTGTGTGGGAGGGAGACGCACCCTCCCTGCACACTGTATGGTGAGACGCCGAATAATGGCAATTCGGACACTCAAATTGAGATTGAGAAATCCATACTGAAAGGAGGGCGCGGAATAAAGAGATAATGCGCCGGGGTAATTGCAGGAGAGGTTAGTCTTAAACACATTTAACAGAAGGAGTTGCCAGATGAAAATTAGACGCTATTGGTCTTTTTTTGCTGGTTTTTTTGCAGGGATTGGCATGCTCGCGACTGGGCTATTGGGTCAGGCTCAGGCTCAGTGGCCCGGCAATGCCAGAATCTCGATGGCTCGGGGTCAAATCGGTCACACGCTCCACAACCCGGGCATGACGGGGAAAAAAGACAACGAGACAAAGTTGGCACAGTCTTCGTTTTCGTATCCTCAGGGCCGCAATATCAAGGTGTATTCGGG
>CAZURU010000708.1:1405-2484 GCA_964623585.1 uncultured bacterium | reverse complement strand
AATTAATACCAACATGTGAAAAAGAAAAATACTGTAGTAGAATTCCTCAAGTTTATGATGTTTCAAGGTGTTCAGTAATTAGAATAACAATTATACTACAATTTAATTGTAACCAGACACACAGGCACACAAGTCAGTATGTGTGTATGGTGTACGTCTGTGTGTCTGCCCCCTCCCCATTAGGAGGCTTCAAAAAGAATAAACTTGAATGGATAGTGCCTGATGTTTTAGGAGAAAATAGACCAATTTTACAAGCTATGTAATTATATCCAAGATTTTGATTAATAATTTAAGTGATCTATATTAGAAATCTTATAACACAGCTAGTGGTACTGGCTTAAGTTACTTAAATGATACTAGTAACCTACCACTATCTGATAAATTGTTGCCAATAGATTTCAGAATTTCCTTTAGTTCCTTGGTTTGAGAGGGTATTGATTTGCCATATGACAACATTATGTGAGCATATTTTCTCCAGTTATCATCAAACAATGAAGCAGTGCCCTCGACACAGCATATCATATCCATCTCTTGCGAAATCTGTTTATAAGCAACATTATTTAAATTTGCAAAAGGAATGATAGCCAATACTTACATATGTAACCTTTGTCAAACAGGGATAAATTTTCACAATTTCTGTTACTGGCTGTTCAGAATTTAGAATCCATTCCCTGCGATTCAAGAATGTTCTTGACATCAAACTCTTAATATTTGTGCTTATGGGTTTAATCTTTTGACATTCATCATCTAGGAGCTTCATATTGCGCTTATGTGTCACTTTATCCTCAGGTTCGCCATGTAATGCTGGGTAAATGTGGTTTCCAACTGGCTTTGACTTCTGGCGTTTAGGCTTAGGCTCATCTTCTGTTTCTGAAGGATTTCTATTACAATTCTAGCATCTTACATAGATGAAGTGTGTCCATGATTCCTATCACAAAAAATAATTAAATACAACAACAGTCTTAAGTACCATTCTCTTACATATTCCTTCAGAAAGGGAAACTTCTGCACAAGAGCTTTGGCTACCCTCTCACAATCAGTAGTGGAGGCCTTAGACTTGTGTGACAAGATCATTGTGC
>CAZURU010000708.1:0-1305 GCA_964623585.1 uncultured bacterium | reverse complement strand
ACCCTCTCACAATCAGTAGTGGAGGCCTTAGACTTGTGTGACAAGATCATTGTGCTACGATCATCAGGATAAATTACTTTATTTGCCAAATGCTTTTCTGTTGCTTGTCTGAATAAAGGTATGGGGAATGGATCAGGTAGTTTATTACTCTATCAAAAGACATATTTTATTATGTACATGTATTACAACAAGGTAGTTAGCAATAAGAATATACCTTAGCAGCTTTAGATGTTGTACAATGGTCTTTTGAAGAGTGAGGTGAGGTAGCCTGCACATAAAATACAACATAAACAACTATACATAACAAATGAAATTAAATACCAAGGATTTGTGTGATGTAACACTAGATACTGGATTTGTTGAAACACTAGATGCTGGAGAGTTTACAGCTACAATAGATACATCCTGCAAAAGGTTGTTCACAAACATCATAAATATCAATTAGCCATACAAGTATACAGCCCACCTCTACACTTGCATTTCCTGAGGTTTGTTGTTGCTGCTCCTACAAATTAGGTGATTTATTCACTAGTTTCACTGCCTTTCATACCTCTTGTAAAACTATTCCCATAGCCGATTTAATCGCACGATAAACTTTTATCCTGTGGCCATATTTAGGCAGTACATCCTTGAGGCAATCTGGACCAACTTGACAGCCTATCGCATCAAATATCGCCTCTCCATCCATTTCTTCATCTAATATATGTCATTGCATAGAAGCATACATATATGCGCTATAACGCGAGGACTTGCCTTCAAAACGCTTTTGAATCTCGTCCGAGAACCCTTTTTCACTCAACCATCCACCAAAATCTTCAACTGTCATACTTTGGTTAAAATTACATTCCTCCATGATCATCAGAATCCGTCAGTACTAGAAACCGAGAAGAACCTTCGTGACGGCATCCTTTTGCGCAGGGTTTTATGATCTGTAAACCTCCGTATTGCAGAGTTCTTAATCCGGACTTTTGTTCTTATTATTTAGGGAGGAATGGAAACTGCTCGACCAATATATCAGTGTTTATTTTGCAGTTTTTGTTGTTTATCGTGGAGGGAATTTAACAGGCATAGCTTTGAAACTCATTCAAATGAGCCTAACTTCAAAATGAAATGTGTAGTGGTAGGATGCCCCCAAACATTTCGCAGTCATTCGGCATTCTCTTCTCATTTGTCTCGCAAGCACCGAGGAGTAGACTTTGAAAGCGAGGCTAGAATAACCATACTCAAGTTTTGTTCCCATGAATCAGAAGTTGATTTACGGCCAAGTAGTGGTGATGCTTGTGCGGGTGCTAGTAGCACGGAGAC
>CAZURU010000707.1:0-2491 GCA_964623585.1 uncultured bacterium | reverse complement strand
CGGGTCCGGATGGACGGTGTAGGGTTAATGCAATACAAACTTTTAGAAATGGTATTAGTATAGTCGATGGAGAAACAAACAGATCTATGAACAGCCGTATTTCAACAATAGATGCCTACATTATAGAGGTCAGTGACGACTGGATGACGTTGCCGACGATCCATCAGCAGGTACTTGATAAACTCAAATCGATTGACGAAAAGATCGTCCCGATGCCCTCTTTAGAAGCCATCCGTTGCCGTTTACATGTCATCGCTGAGAACGGCGTTCTCGAAATGAAACAGATACGGAATAAATACGGTGGTTCCTACTATATGTGGCGACGCAACCGCCGGTATAATAGGTGATAGAAAAATAGAGAGCAATTCCGATGTTTCCGAATCGTAGATAAAGAGTTCTCATGATCTGCTTGGTATAGCATTTTAAGATTGAGAACTTAGGCCATCGGGAACTCGCGTTTTGGACTCGTAGGGGAAACCGGGTAACCCAGTTCCCCCCACAAAGTGCAATGTAGAGTTCTACCGCGAAGTGCAAACACATTTCGGATTCTACTCTAATTCAAGCATTAAGGCCCGTAACTTATGAAACTTTCAGCGGCCGGTTCGAGCAGCGAAAAAACTTTTAATAAGGTCTTTACATTACCTTGATCGCAGGCATTTTCTTTGAGATAGACTCTTAGCCTGCCTGATCCTGATGCAGGAATTAACAACTTAAATTCACAACTCATAAGCGGCATAGTTGGGTCGGGGTCACCTTCTTCATCAAATGGCACAGGATCAAGTGGAAACCCCTCAGGATACCTCGGTACTTGTATCAGCGAAGCAGTGGATGTAACATAATTATCTGTATTATCGTCAGTGTTATCTATCTCTACTTCAAAGTCTGAAGTCTCTATACCCGTAACATGTCTATCCCAATACAAACCCAGAATGACTGACTCACCATCTAAATCTAAAAATTCTGGATCTGGATTTGCGCCAGTACCATTCCTATAATAGGGTTTCGGGTGCAAAACAACAAAATCCACTTTTGCTACTATTGGGTTTGAATAGTTAAAGGTGTAGGTTATATCAATATCATCATCAGCCAATCCACTCATTGCCCCCGGTTTCAAACTGATTTTGATTTTACCGCTGGTTAAGCCCCCATTCAAATTCCTTGGAGGGGGCAAGAAGAATTCATATTTAGGTCTATAAACTCTTAATAAGCCCCGAAATATCCGTTCGGAGTAAGGCACATAAACAAAAGGACCTGGAACTGTATATCTGTCATCAGTTGGATTATTTGAATTATCGAGAATCGTAAAATTGAGATCGCTTATATCAAAATTATCAACACGGTAATCTTGATTATTTGATCTATCTCTAATGTGTAAAATAACCCTCGCAGCCGCGTGATCATTTGAAAATGATACAGTATTATTCTGCACTTCAAGATCTTTAGCGATATAACTATAATTAGCCGTAAACGCAGATGTTTGGAGTTGATTTCCACGTTTTCTAAATGCATTCGCTCTTACATTCAGGTCTATATTCCCTGATCCTGAACTCGGTGATGTGAATCGTATCTGCGCGTGCTTTGCATAGTTATTAACATACCAGTCTTGTATGAAAGTAGGGTGATCTTTGATAGACTCCCTAAACGCATCATCGCCATACCTGAGCGTGCCTAATGTACCATTATTGACCGATAGATCATCTTCATTAAAATCATAAGATTTTAATGCAGTATTACTCCATCTGCCTGATTTATATTCTTGCACAACTATCTGAATATCTATAGACTCGTTCGATATAAACTCATAACTGGATGGACTAAATTGGACACGGATATCGCCATTGGATTGAGCAACGCACAAATTTAAACCTAAACCGAATACGAACAACATGAGTAACAGACTTGTTGTCCATAACACTTTGAGCCCAGCAATACGTGATAACATGATTCTTATGCCTCCTAGGAGTCGTTCAATTTCGGACCTAAAATTACTAAAGTTTGGACACTATTGTAAACTTATGCTGCCTTGTCAAAAGGCAGGGGTGTATCGTCTTGAAACTTCCATTATAGTGAATAAAACACTTAATATTTGTAAAGTTGGGGGGGGGGTAAATCGCTATTAACTGATAGTTAGCACAGCAGGTTGTGGACGCGCAAGCGAAGTCACAGCGGTTAACGGGACCGCCGCATACACCCTCAAAGTGAGGGGAGGTGAGGATCGTTTTGGCAATGTTAAAATTGATAGGTCCGATCAGCATGTTTGTCACCTGATATTCGGTTCTGGTTTCAAAAACCTGCGTGTATCGTTTTGTTCACGCGACACTCTAAACAAATTGGTTTTCAAACTATACAACTATTTCACAAATCCGATTAGCTGCCACAGCGAAGTGCCACCGTTTATTCAGACCCCAAATTAGCAAAGTTAAGACGAGTTTGTTGCTGAGGGTTTTCCTAAAATTATAATACGACCATGGTGCCTCTAACCATTAACGCG
>CAZURU010000706.1:0-2492 GCA_964623585.1 uncultured bacterium | reverse complement strand
GGTTGCCCCGTCTAAACGCCCCTGTGATCGTTTACTTCCGTGAAATCAGGAAGATTGTTTTACTGCTTGGTTAATTTGAGGATGAAGATACCGTCTGCAATGGGTTATGTTGGTCCGACCCCGTCTACCTCTCGGGTGCCGACGCGCAGGTTATCATCGCCATATCGGCCTGGACACGGCGTGAGTAAAATCCACTGATGCCTTCAAACAGGCATTGCAGGCACGCCACGTCTACCTGGAATTTTGCATTAGCCTCTGTGTGTGCTCAATTGTTCTTTGACCAGATTCAGTAAGCCGCTGATGAGATGGTTAAAACTGGTCGAGGTGTTCTGTTCTATGCTCATATGTTTGGGTATTTCCCGTGCAGCGATACTCTTACTGAAACCTCTGATTATCCACTTTAATTCGTCGCTAGGTTTATTAATGGTATCCGGATTCTTGAATTTACGTTTGTTCTTGTATTTATTGGCCTCAAATGACGGAAAGGCCTTTTCAACTGCATCAAGATCGCCAAAATACCAGGCTTCCAGCTCCTGACAGACTATACGAATCAAAGGTTCACGTTTGTTATTTTGGTCGCATAATCGCTTCAATTGTTGTTTTAGCTGTTTACAATCGTGGCTGTCCTGATCGTGAAGTATGATAAAAAAAGTATTTGGGGCAAGCCAGGCCTTGAGCTTACTCGGGATAGATTTTTGCAAGTCTCCTTTGCCTCGATGGGGGATAAGCCTATAAGTTACCGACTGCTGAAACTCGGATAATATTCTGGGTAGCAGTTCCTTGAGCAGATACCTGGCAGACTCTTCCTCCAGCATAAAAACCAGATTTATTGGCGCAACGTATTTCATTCCATGCCACCGTTAAATTTCCAGTAGGTCCTGACTCCACAACCACCCCAGCTTATCGCCTTCTTCTATAAAACGCTTAATTTGTAGATTGTCTGCTAGCGGATCAATTGTTGTTATGCCCTGTTCTTTTTTCAGAAAAAATGCCTCGTCAATTTCCACATGATTCAGCACATCGGGCGAGTGCGTGGAAACGAAGACCTGTCCACCATCCCCGGCATAACTGCGCAGTTCTTCTACCAATTCACCGAGCAATTGAGGAAAAAGTTGATTTTCCGGCTCCTCAATACACAAAAACGGATGCGGTTTTGGGTCATGCAACAGCACCAGGTAGGCAAACATCTTGATCGTGCCATCGGACACATAACGGGCAATGAACGGGTCCGCGAATGAACCGTCTTTGAAACGTAGTAATATATGTCCATCTTCTGTTGTCGTAGCAGTTACTTTTGACATGCCTGGAATTCTCTCCTTGAATCGTTGCAGAATCTTGTTGAATGCTTGCCGATTATTTTGGTGCAAGTGCTGTGCAACCAACGGCAAGTTATCCCCAGTTTCCGAGAGATGTTCGGCAACACCGGCTTCCACCCGCTGGCGGGCAGCCATTATATGAAAGTCCGAAACATGCCAGTGTTCAATCAAATGGCGAAATGCACTTGCGGCTTTGAATCGTTGGAACTGCCCCAGACCCTTTATGGCAAGCATGCTGGGTGAATCCAGCAATTGAAAATCACTTGTTAATTCTTCGTCCGGTTTATTAAAATCTTCTTCGTTGCTGATTGCATATCCTTCCCCATTTCTAAAATCCAGAAAATGAAAAGGCGAGCCGAAAGCTCCCCGTTTGTAACGCAAAATCTCCCGTTGTACTGTGGGGGTGTCGCCGTCCATGACAATTTCCAAGCGATAAGTGACCAATCGTTTCACATCTGAAATCTCCATCCTGAACTGAATTTCGATCTCGATTGGTTCGCCCGCGTGACCGCGAGTTGCCACTTCTTTGTAGCCGCCCATTCTTTGCAGAGCAACGCTGACGTTGTTTTTTAAGGCATCTTTCAGAAACCCGAAGGCTTGAAACAAAGTGGATTTTCCACTACCGTTTTTGCCGACGAAAACAGCGAGCGGAGGAATATTTTTCAGTTCTATGTCGTATAGCGCCCGAAAATTCTTCAGTCGAATGCGTTCAATTTTCATGTTTCTAATCTATTCAGCAATTTTCTGATATTAATTTAGAGTCTCACGAAGTTAAGCCCCTTATATTATATACCGTCTTAATCACTAGCTATACTCAGGTTTGCATTAGAAGGGGACAGCCGGGGACAGAATTCAATTCTGTCCCCATATAAACTCCTACTCTTCGTCATGCCGGGCTTGACCCGGCATCCAGTGGAATACCGGTCGCCCCTTTCCCCGTCATGCCGGGCTTGTCCCGGCATCCAGTGAAATACCGGTCGCCCCTTTCCCCGTCATGCCGGGCTTGTCCCGGCATCCAGTGGAATACTGGTCGCGACAGCGACACATTATCATCCGGATAGACGGGGTCAGAGTAAAAATCCTGGCGGATTTCTTACTCTGACCCCGGGGAGTGTAAAGTAAGTACCGGACAGCAAAGCCTTTTCAGGCCCAGGAGCGCCGTCCGGTACTTGGGGG
>CAZURU010000705.1:0-2493 GCA_964623585.1 uncultured bacterium | reverse complement strand
ACTATCAGTGGACAGAAAACCACACATACCGGGGAAGACCCCTTGCTGAGAAAGCGCTTGTAGTTTTTCTCTATTGCTATTGAGAAATATCAGATAAAGGAAATCATAAGGACAATATGGAGTATGTTTTCTTAGGCGGGGCTGGTGAAGTCGGTGCATCCTGCCTACTCGTTTCTGTGGCAAACCGACATATACTGTTCGACTGCGGGATACGCGTTAATCAAACAGGGGCAGACGCTTTACCAGATATTGAGCTGCTCAAGCAACGTGTGTCATCACTTGACGCTATTTTCGTATCACATGCACACGCTGATCACATCGGTGCATTACCTATCGTACACGCCGCATTTCCACAAGCTCCGATCTATACAACAGAGCCTACACAAAGTATTTCGACAGTCATGCTTGCCAATGCTGTGCGTATACAAGAACGAGAAGAGAATGCGGATGCAACATCCATTTTCACACAAGAAACAGTTGATGCCACTATCGCAAAAATGCAGACGTTAAATATGAGCGAATGGGTGGAACTATGGGATGGTTGGCGCGTCAAAATGATCCGTTCTGGACACATACTCGGCGCGGTGAGTATCTTACTTGATACGCAAGAAGGCTCTTACCTCTACGGTGGAGACATCTCCACATTTAATCAGAAGACTATTGATGGACTCGCACAAGACGAAATTACCGGTACACAACCCGACTTTATGTGGAGTGAAGCAACTTATGGAGATGGAAACCATCCAGCACGCAATACCGAAGAAAAGAAACTCGCTGAAGCCGTCGCGACTGTCGTTGAAAACGGTGGGTCTGTTCTTATACCAAGCTTCGCACTCGGACGCGCACAGGAGATCATTCTCATACTCAGAGACGCAATGATTAGCAAGAATATTCCGGTGTTTCCTGTCATCACAGATGGACTCGTCAACTCTATCTGCTCAGTATACGAAACACTCACATCTTATCTTGGGACAAGACTACAGAATTTTCTCGAAAACTCAAGACAACCGTTGTTTTACTACAAGAACTTCCAAAAGGCAAGAATGGGTGAACAGGAGATAATCTGTGCGGATGGTATACCTCGATGTATTATCGCGAGTTCAGGGATGCTCACAGGCGGTGCTTCAGTGGCTTACGCGAAAGCACTGGCTGCTAACGAAAAGAACGCTATCTTCTTATCAGGGTATCAAGATGCTGAATCACCCGGTAGACGACTACAAGAACTCACACAAGGGGATACACTCACTTTCGCTGATGGCACCAGTGTGGATGTCAACTGTCAAGTTGAAAGGTTCAAACTATCTGCACATAGTGATCAAGGACAACTGCTTTCGGTCATAAAACAGGTGGACCCAAAAGCAATCGCTCTCGTTCACGGTGAACAAAATGCACTATCTGCAATGCACGAAAAGATATATAAAGATTATACAGTAAGTTGTCCTGCAAATGGGGAAATATGTGATTGGATATCTGAACCACAATGTGAGGTACAGATCACAGACACTGGCGTTGTTATGGATGGGGGTATGATCAACACAAAACAGTGGACAGACTTTGCCAAAGGGAAACATCAGGCAGTACTGAAAGACGGAGAACTCATTATTCGCAAGACTGAATAGTTACAACACTGTTCACAACAAAAGTATTTTTCTGCAAGTTTTCATAAAATGCAAAACACGGAGAAAATACCGGAAATAAAGGGAAATCCTACATGAGTATGAAAATCTTCACATATTCATACGATATTACCAACAAAAATGTCTAAAATATAGTGATTTCTAACAGAAAGTAGAAAACAAAAGTAATTAGAAACTAAGAATTACACCTGTTGAGAAGTCCTAACAAGATGAAACTGTCCAAACTATAGTTATTATAGCACATTCTTCCAGATTGTGCCATTCCCCGTTTCATTTCTCACATTTTTTAAAAATTGCTCTTTCTGACGGTTTCTGATATAATATCCTTGAGAGGACTTACGCGGGCAGGGATTTGTCCGCAAGATTTTCGACCCGTGCTGCGGAATAGGGGGCATGTTGACCATTGGGAAGAATTACTTTCGCGAACAGATCAATCCCGATGTTAAAATCCAGTTGTTTGGTCAAGAACTAAACCCGCAGACTTATGCAATCTGCAAGTCAGATATGTTAATTACAGGTGAAGACCCTGGTGCTATCCGACACGGTTCAAGCCTTTCTAACGACCAATTTCAAGGTGAACGATTTGATTATATGATCACAAATCCACCCTTTGGCGTCAGCTGGAAATCGGATGCAAATGTGGTGAAAAACGAAGCGGAGAATCCCAATGGCAGGTTCTCAAAGGGTACGCCTCGCTCCTCTGATGGAGCGTTGCTGTTTCTGCAACACATGCTCTCCAAGATGGAGGACCGCGGGAGTCGCGTCGGAATTGTCTTTAACGGGTCGCCGCTCTTTACGGGTGATGCCGGTAGTGGTGAAAGTGAAATCTGAAAATGGATTATTGAGAGACCGCTCA
>CAZURU010000704.1:0-2498 GCA_964623585.1 uncultured bacterium | reverse complement strand
CGTGCCTCTACACGACCTACGCAAATGGTATATTATAAAGTAGAAATGGTATAAGAGGAAATCAATAGTGAAAACATACAAAACGTTGACAGAATCTGATGTTGAACATTTTATTCAAAAGGGACATGTTATCCTGAGGGATTGTTTCTCACGCGACTTAGCTGCGGAGTGGCGAGACTTTGCGTTTAAACGTCTCGGGTACGATCCAGATGATGCAAGTACTTGGGAGGAACAACGTGTACATTTACCCTCTATGAATCGTAAACCTATACGTGAGATTGCACCGCGTGCATGGGACGCTATCTGCGATCTTCTTGGTGGTGAAGATAGGATTGCTAATACAGCACCTTCATGGGGTGATGGTTTTATTATTAACTTTAAATTAGGTGGCGGTTCAGAATGGACTGCACCTGAATCACACTACAACGGTTGGCATAAGGATGGTGATTTCTTCAGACACTTTTTGGATAGTCCAGAGCAAGGATTGCTTACGATCGTTGTGTGGTCAGATATTGAACCGAAAAGCGGCGGGACGTATGTTGCCTGCGATTCGGTGCAATATGTGGCACAGCATCTGTATGCAAATCCACAAGGGTTACTACCGGGAGAAGGGTTTGGTCGGTTATACGAGAAGTGTGAAGATTTCGCTGAGATTACGGGTAATGCAGGTGATGTTGTTCTTTTACATCCGTTCATCTTGCATTCTGCATCACAGAACCCATCGGGACGCGCCCGTTTTATCACGAATCCTCCTGTTGCGCTTAAGGAACCGATGAATTTCAATCGTGAGAATCTGAATGACTTCTCACCTGTGGAGTTGGGTGTTTTGCGGGGATTGGGTAAAGAACGGTTGGATTTCAAACCGACAGCACAACGGGAGCGATTGGTGCCGGAACGCATCAAACGGCAAAAGAGGATGTTGGAAGAGCAGAAGAAACGACTTGCGATGGGATAGGTTTTTTTGTGTTTATGAAAGCAAACTTAATATCGCTTATGAAGTTTAAGAAAATATTTAGGTAATTTGGCGAGGTTAGGAAACCTCGCCAGCAGCGCAGCAGAAAATTACCGAATTAATTATTTAATCTTCATTTATCTTTTCTCTGCTTCTAACTGTTCTTTTTGCCATCCATAGTCAACATTTCCATCATAGAATTTATCTGGATGTTCTACTGCCCAGATCTGCTTGTGGATGAGCCAATTCTTCGGGTCTAATTCTAATGCTTTCCGCTTCGCCACCTCCGCAGATTACTGCCATTTCTGTGCTGTCGGGGTACTCAACCTTTAATTCTAACTGTTTGCAAAAGGGTTCTATTGGGACTAACCAAATACCATCTTTTGACATAGGTGTTGGTGAAAAGGTTGCAGGTTGGTTATTTATTAGAATTTGTATCTTATCGGTTTGTGCTGCTTGTATTCCTATTGTGCAAGACATCATAAGGCAAGCGGTGAATATTAGTTTTATCATTGTGTATTTCTCTCCCGATGTTGTGAGTCGTAAATAAGGACTTTGGTGATTTGGTCAGCAGTTTTGAAGGTGGGCATTAAGTTCTGTTATGTATTATGAAAAAGAGGATGCCTTAGATATGACAGACTTAAGAAGTGTCTAAGGAAAAAATCAACTTGTTGAAGTCCACCCGATGTCATTTCAGACGATTATACACGAAATCATGGTGTCCAATTAAAAACCAGACGAATCCTTCTTCGTCTTTCGTTGCCACTGCACGATATCCCTTAGCAACTCTTGCAGACCAATAATGATTAGATCCTTCAAGTTTTTTGAATCTAAGAGATTGATGGTTTGGGTTCTCCTTTAGCAGTTTAAATTGTTTATCCGCGCGGTTCTGAACATCTAACGGAAGTCTATAATAGCATTTCCAAAAATTCTCAGTCGTTTTGTGGACATGCACCGAATGCTCCCCACTCGACTTATAGATAAGTGAATCTCCCTGCCCGGACATCTTCAAGTGCTTCCTCGCGAAGTGGTTCAAGTTTTCCATCTTTCACAGCTTTCTCAAATTGCCTTTCCCATTTTTCTTCTTCGTCCTCTAAGGCTTCATGAAGGTTTTCTATTAGGATATTCAGCAATTCTCCTTCTGTCTGTGCTGTGCACTCCACCTCTGGAAAGTCCGGAATCCATCCAATCCATCCATCCCCATCTTTTTTTACGTGGACTGTATAGGTTTCCTCAAAAACTGAATCCTGAATTTCAAAAGTCCGAATACACGTCATGGTTATTTGTCCTGCTTATATACAATTTGATAGCGTTGTTTTACCATTTTACCGTCAAAACTTCGTTCTACGAAAGTTATAAAGAATCGTTTAGAATACAAAACACTCAAGTTAATAAAAGGTAAAAGCCCCTTATCCGTTTGTTTTATATTATACTACACTTTATTAATTAAAGACAATTATAATTATCCGCTTGGGTGTGTAAATATTTTGTCACTCTATTTGTCTGAATCGCGCCAGTTATATAGTTGACGCGGAGGACTATTACT
>CAZURU010000703.1:0-2504 GCA_964623585.1 uncultured bacterium | reverse complement strand
TAGGGTTTCTGGTTCCTTGTACCTCTTCCCTTTCATTGACCGAGGTGATTCATGGCCCTACCCAAAGAACCAATAGAACCGGTGCTCGCAGAGACTGTTCGCATTGCCCAAGCCGCCTTTCCTAAAAGCAATATCTATATGAAGATGCGCGATGAGTTAGGCACTTTCTGAAGAGTCATTTATAGAAAGAGATCAACAATTTTATGTCCTTTATACAGGCAAAAAGCTTGACGAAGATTTACCGAGTCCGCAGACGCATAGCTGGAGGCTTGGGTACCCATATAAAGAATCTATTCTCTCCAGTCTTTGAAAACAGACCAGCAATTCAAAACCTTTCTTTTATTATTCAAAAAGGAGAAATAGTTGGGTTCTTGGGACCTAATGGAGCTGGCAAGTCAACCACAATAAAAATGCTTGTAGGCATTTTATTACCAACATCCGGTCATGTTGATGTCGGAGGAATAATACCCCATAAGGACCGGATCAACCATGCAAACCGAATGGGGGTTGTGTTTGGCCAGAGAACTCAATTATGGTGGGATATTCCTGTTCGAGATTCGTTCAATTTAATAAAATATATGTTCAGAATACCGGAAGATATCTACCAACAGAATATTGAGCTCTTTTCCGATATCTTGGATTTAGGTGAATTCATAAATATACCAGTAAGACAATTAAGTCTTGGTCAAAGAATGCGTGCTGATATCTGTAATGCCTTGTTACATAACCCCGAGGTCGTTTTTTTAGACGAGCCGACTATTGGCCTAGATGTTGTTGTAAAAGAAAAAATCAGGCAATTCATCCAAGAGATCAATCGAGAAAGATATACCACTGTGATTCTAACTACACATGATATGGAGGATATCGAAAGGCTCTGTCCCAGAGTTATTGTAATTGATAAAGGCCAAAAGATGTATGATGGCAATTTAAAGTATCTTAAAGACTTTTACGGAGGCGAGGAAACACTGATTCTTGAAGTGCATGAAATAAACGACAAATTATCCCACCTTCATTTACCTGGTGTGACCAAAATCACTGTAAAAAAACAAAGGATACATGTGAAATATGACAAAAAACAAATAACTCCTGCAGTTATTATCAAAAAAGCATTAGAGTTTTTCAGTTTGAGAGATTTCAGTGTTCGAGAAGTTAATACCGAGGAAGTTATTAGAGAACTATACTCCTCAAAATTTCTCACAAATTGACCAAGGGCTCAACCAAAAACACTATTGGACTTGACCGTTCTGGTGGGTACCTTATCAGCATCTGACCCCGTATAGAGTTATGTGTGAGAAAGGAACTTGTAGGTGGTATCAAAAGCAACAGCCTGGTTCGCAAGGAAGACCTGTTTGCGTGTACGCACAGGCAGACCGACGCGATTCCCAGAAAATCTTCGAGTTAGTCAAATCGCACCAAGCTTTTTGGTCAGTGTCCACGCAATGTCGAGTGCTGTGTGTCTCCCTCAGCGAGTATCATGCTTGTCGGACACGTCCACCCTCCAAACGTGCAAAGGTCGATGCACAGTTGAAGGAGCATATCAAAGCCTTTCACACCCGTTCGGACGGCACATATGGTGCTCCTCGCATCAGGAAAGAAGTGAATTGGTCTTGTCAGCTCTGAACATGGCCTTTTGGTAGTGCCGTCCCGAAAGCGTGATCCACCACTCTGACTAGAGTGCATAATATACCTCCATAGCATTTGGAAAGCGTTGTCGTGAAGCTGGCGTGCGTCCCTCAATGAGGTCTGCCAGCGACTGCTATAACAACTCCTACATTGAAGAGTGGTATAATCTGCACGCAGGCATTCTACCATCGCCTACCATGCGCCGATGGTCTACGAGAACCTCCATCAATCACAGGCTTGAAACTCAAGCTCTAAACTCTCCGCCAAAACGGACAATTCTACTATTAAATGATTTCCAAATCTTATTTTTATTTTTTTTTAATTAAAAATTCAGTTCATACAAATTTAGCGTATAGAACTAATATCCTACTGACTTTGTTTTTCAGAATCTTAAGGCTTGTATTGCAGATTTCTTTTTGGAATGGGGTCTTCTACGAAATAAAACAGTACTCAACTTTTCAAGGAGAAATCAGCCTACAGGATATGATTGTCTATTCAATAGTAAGTTCTGTCATGACCCTGGTAATTGACAATGATATCATTGACCAACTACAACAAAAAGTAAGAACAGGAGAAATTGCCACTGATTTAATCAAGCCAGTAAATCTCAAGGCTTGTCTCTTCTGCGATCTGGTGGGGGAAAAAAGTTCGATAACATTATTTCTTTTGTTTCCATATCTGACAATCGGAATGATCATTGTAGGCGGTCATTTTCCGAGTTGGCAAAATATGATACTTTCGTTAATTGCGGTTGGAAATGGTGTTGTTATTTTTTTTCTTATGACGTATTTGGTTGGATTATTGAGTTTCTGGTTTTTTTCAGTGGGACATCTCAAAATGTTACTCAACGCATTGATGGCTGTCCTATCAGGATCAATGGT
>CAZURU010000702.1:0-2507 GCA_964623585.1 uncultured bacterium | reverse complement strand
GGGCACACACTCTCAATTGATTGCACAGGGAGGAATTTATACCCGGTTATATAGCTTTGAGGTTATCGGCGAAGATGCTGACGCTTCCGGCGAGGAGCATGACAACCACCTTCATACATAAATATTACTCCTGTAACATCAGATTACAGCTAAAGACGTTCATGTATGGTCTTTATCAAACAGCGCAATAAGCACATTGATATCCAGTAGTGCCGTCATCCGTTCAATCACCAAACTCATCCCGAAGACGATTGATGTGCTGGTTGGTTACTACACCTCCGCGAGATGGAACAGGCTGGAAGCCGTAATTGTCTTTGCCTGATTGTTGTTTCGTTCGCCCTTGACCGGCGCGTGCACGAAGCGCTTGCCGCAGTAATTCGGAAACGATCTGTCCGGCGGTCTTGTGTTCCCGCTCAGCCAGTTCTTTTGCTGCAATAAGCAATTCTGTATCAATGTTGAGGGTTGTACGCATCGTAAGTCTCTGGTAATCACCGTGTGATGATCAATCATCAAACATCACATAGTTTCCATTTCATAGGGTACCAGGATATGGGCCTCTCACCAGCAAGTTTTCCGGGCCGTCCAGGGTGACGAAATTGAGGTCAACTGTTTTTTTGTCTGCGGTATTTCTGAACAATATTTCGGTGCCGCAGTCCCGGCAGAATTCGCGTTGGCCCCACTCGAGTGATTTGTTTGTTAGTGTCGGGTCAGACCACCCCAGCCTCAATTTTTTTGATAACGCTGATTCCCGAATCTCCGCCTTGCGGAAGATTACAGGCAAGTTTCATTCACCCGAGTTGATCGATGACGGATAGCTTACAGCCCCATCAAAGAGAATCCGGTCCCAATTTCCGATTATTCCAAAGTAACAACAGGACCACAAATGGCAGAGCGAATAGGTTTGGAGCCATACGGTCCAATTGTCCTCACTTCAATGCACATAAGATTTACGAGATTTTTAATTCTGGCCTATTCATTTTCAATGGGCTTTTTTATAATTTTCCCTCTTTCCAAAATATATGTGTTTGGGCTGGCCTTTTTTACCCAGTTATAAAAATTAGGAGGATTTATCAGCTTGTAGCAATCATACAGTTGAGAGTTTGTATTAAAGGCTTCTACTAATAGTTCTATTTCTTCATTTGTCACTTCTGGAAGTGATACTAACTCCTCAAATGAATCAGCAGCTATTTTGTAACTGAATGCTTGCATAAATCGATGCAATATAAAATCTCGGTATTGACGTGTGTGGAGTAATCTTTTTTTTACAACCCCCCATACTTCAGTGGCATTAGACTTCATATCGTAAATATTGCCGATAATTGCCTGACGTGTCCGAATAAATCCGGGTGGGTCTTCTTTTCCTACCTTTACGCTGATAATTGGGATATCACGCGCAAAAGCAAATCCTATTTCCTGATTAGTCCAGACGCTTTTAGAGAAGTTATCACTGATAAAGGTCACCATAATATCCATCGTATTCAGCGCACTAACAATTTCATTTTGCCAGTCTTCATCAGGTTCAATTGTCTCGTGAGCCACAAATGAACTGAGTCCATATCTTTCCTCGAGTTCAGAGGCAAGCTGATGAACGTATTTTTTATCTGTATCTCTATGGCTCATGAACGCTTCGATTTTTTTTGGTGCCGCAACCTGCTCGTCGTCGGTCAATTCGTTAATTTCATCAGAGATTACGAATGATTTAGATACGTTCTTGTGGCCTTCAAGATGTTCAAAGCGCACATCAGAAATACGTTCGTCATCTATAAAGTGAGTAGCTCTATTCAGATCCTCTGCCAAGCGGCCTTCAATGTCTTGTTGTTCGTTGACAGGAATATTCCCCATCAAATGATCTGGGACAAGCAAGATAAGAACATGTCCATAATGTCCGTACCAGTCTTTTTCTTCTGTCTGTTGTATGCAATAACGCGAGCCAGCAATTACTTTTCCGACATGCGCAAATTCGCTGTTATTATATTCAGTTATAAGACGACGCAGAAAATGTACCATCCCCTTGGGAATTTTATATTCGGCTTTCATCAGCATATATTGATGTGTTCGAAACTTTGAATTTCAAGTTGCCAACTAACTGACCCTCTCCCCCGTGACCTGATCCACCCGCCGTTTAGGAATTTCCCTTAATTTACATGCCCCCGGCGCCGCATTCATGCGGTGTTAGCCATAGGCGGCAGGATCACTTCGATTACTCATTGGGCGCTGGCAATGGCGATAGTCCAAGTTCCTTCAGAAACGCGTTGTGCTTTGCAGTTGACTCCTGAATCTGTTTCTCTGTCTCGACTAACTCCTCGTGCGTGGCCGACAGATCTATCGCTACCTCCTCCTTAGCCGTGCTGACATAGCGCGAGATGTTCAGGTTGAAGTCGTTGGCCTCAATCTCATCCATCCCTACGCGTCTTGCGTACCGTTCGATGCTCTCCGGACGGTGCTGGTAGGCGTCGATGATCTTCTCGATATGCTCGTCGGACAGGTTGTTCTGCCGCTTGCCCTTC
>CAZURU010000701.1:0-2507 GCA_964623585.1 uncultured bacterium | reverse complement strand
TGGATTGCTTATCAGTAGAATTAAACAGCATGGGCGCATTTTCAAGCAACTGTCGCTTCCACTGTGAGAGTTGATTTTTGTTGAGATTATGGGGTTCTCCGACACACTTCTGCTTGGGAAGTCGCACCACTGAGTGCCTCAAGAACAACTTCAGCTTTAAACTCAGGGGTGAAGTTTCTTCGTTTTGCCATTCGATGCTCCTTTAAGTGAGATTGTAGTGTAGCACAATCTTCCTTTAGGAAGTCGTCTAAAAACTGTAGGCAGTACAACTTTTACAATGCTTGTGCTGAACTTAGATCAGAATTACCAATAAGGCAGAGGAGAAGATATTAGACGGATTGCTAAAACCGATGTAATTAATCCCAAAACTACTTATTGCGTATTAATTTTGATGTAACCCCAATACAAACATTGCAGACGTTTTTAACAGAGCGGCATCCGATAGAGAGTCGGAGTATACAGCCAGTTTTTCAAGATATATGCTCCGAGTTACAGGAACGACTTCCAACACGACATCACGAAAATTCTCCCTTGTATAAAAAATAAAAATCTCTGACAAACAGTCCATGAAATTCGGATGGAGAGAAATCGCACGATGAGAGGCACGCGACCGCTTGATAACAACGAACATAGAACGAAGTTTTGACGCTCCCAGTTCTAAAGAAAAAGACTCGCTTTTTTCATTTCTGCGGAGAGATTGACAGACGCTAATTTACTCTCTGATATATTCTGTAAGTTCCCATTTTTTTCGTTCATATAATGTTGTTTGAATGTGCAATCCTTTTATAGGTAAATCATCTCTTGTTAGATCTTTATAGTTTATTGGCGTTGTTATGCCTATAAGATTCATACGCTCAAGAGTATGACCGATTGTTGCCGGATTGCTCTCATTTATGTACGAGTATATGTCTGCTGGTGTTAATGGTCCATGCTCATAAAGGCAGTCGTAGATTTTATAGGTTAACCCCCATTGCAAGCACTTCATTGGAGAATGAGTAGGATCCTTGCTAACTTGAATTTCGCCTGATTCAATTTTGCTGTTGATTTTATTTAAGAGAGTATCAACATCGGTATATTTCCCTGCCATAGCCTCACCAAGTAGATTGCGTTTTTGTTTTTTCATAAGAAATACCTCCGTATTTCCGAGGTAAAAGTCAACACGGGAAGCGTTACCGCGAGTGTTATCGCGATAACGCTCTTTAAATCCCCGGAAGCGAGAGCAAAGGCGTTTTTACTTAAAGCAACCTTACGAATCCTTAAAAAGGGAAAAAACAAACTGAATGAATCGATAGAGAAGAGGAACAGAAACAATTATCTTCCAAACATAACGCCCGAACTTCCTAACTTTGGAATAGATCGGATTATTACGTTTTTTCCTTTTCTTTCTCTCGTTCTTTGCCTTTTCTTTCCGCTTTAAATGTCTCTCATGTTGCTTTTTAGAACGCCTTTGTGCCCCCCGCTTCCGTTTTTTGGGGGACATTGTTCTTCACCTCAAAGAATGTAAAAGATGAGGGCATGGAAAAGAAGGTTTGGTAGATTGAGTTTATAATTCACCCTGTGACTGGCATCACAGAGAGTAACACCCGCGTTAGCGTTGACGTAATATATTCATCAATAGACGTAATGTATCCGTCAATATCCTTTGGATTTAAAAAAAATTGCTTTTTTTTAGAGAATGTGTTAAACTTAATAGTGGCAAGTCGCCACAATCCTGTTCAAGAACCTTCTTGCCTTGCCAAACCTATTTTATGAGACCCAAAACCTCATCTTTGAACCCGTGTCACCTTGACACGGGTTTTGGTTTATATCTTCTATTGTAACATAAATTTGTCATTCTGTCAAAAGATTTTCCATACATCAGAAATTCATTCACTTGCCCAATCGCCATCTTACGGAATCAGGCATCACATGCTTCAGGAAACCGCCGGAGTGCCTCGTCTGCAAGATGCTCCAGTGCGGACGGCGAAATCACTTCAATCGGGAAGCCCCAGTCGTTAGCAGCAATATAGCAAATCTTCTGGGCAAAGACCTGACTTTTTGTCAGTTTGTGTCCAAGATCGTACTTCACTGAGAAATCCTTTTGAGCATGCCCTATAAGCCCTTTGCAAAACGTCTGGTTTTCATTTGAGCCCACTGGGTTGCAATTTTATTGTGTCGTTGTGGCGCGGCACCGATATTTTCTGAGGCATCGGGTAAATCGATTTCGCCGAAACGCCGTTGTATCTCTGCTAAATCCAAATCAGCACCCCATTTCGGAACAAAAGCCCACCGATAGCGAAAAGGGGTATCAATATAATCGATGTCAGCGTGATTTTCTACAACGAGGTCTATATTCAGAAAACGTGTGACACCGGCTTCACGATAAAAAACATACGCTAAATACCGACCGTATTTCCCTTGTAAAATAAACGGGAACTCATCTGTGTTATCAAACATAACATAGACCTGTTTTCCCTCTAAGGTATCTTCAACATAGGTTTTGGCTGCATCACCAAGTGCCTTTTGCC
>CAZURU010000700.1:2176-2516 GCA_964623585.1 uncultured bacterium | reverse complement strand
ATGTTAGGGTTTATGACGGCTTGTTGTTGAGCAGCGAATATACCTCGCATGACGCGGGAAGCAGCTTGTTCATTCATATCCGGGTCACCAAGTGCCTGATCAAATATTACCAACCTGCCAGCACGAACGTGATTCACAATGTCATCAGCATAATCTGTAGTAGATTCAAGGCTATGCCACTGTCGGGTTTGTTGTATTTTCGTTAACCCTCTGGTATTCTCGAAGATACGCAATAGACCTAAAACCCGGTGGTCCGACCAATTACGATCTTCTGAGTAACGAGTGTCAAACTCCTTGAAACTTGGTTCTTTTACCCAGGAAGAGAATGCACGACAGAAGT
>CAZURU010000700.1:0-2146 GCA_964623585.1 uncultured bacterium | reverse complement strand
CATCTCCCAAGGCATTTCTTCGTGATTTGCCATGTAATTGGCGAATTGCTTCATTTCAGTTGTATCTTGCATGGCCTTGCGGATTTTGTCATTGAAAAGACCCTTATGAGTTATGCCATCTCCTGGTGTTTCGAACCCAGCAGCAACTAGGATTGATTTATAGACAAACAATGCTCGACGATAGCGACAATTTACAGCGAAGTCGTCGACATCTGGAGGAGCTGTGATGTCCGTGTTGGTAAAACTCTGTATATATGCCCCAGACTCTTCTCTAAGTGCTTCGTTTATGATTTGCTTACCACGATAGAGACCATGTAGTAATTCATCCAATTCCTGTTTCCCTGCGCATTTGCTATTTGGCATCTGATCGCCGAAGAAGTTGAACTTTGTAATGTTTCGTTTTGGGTCATTGGGATGAGGTTGAAGCCCGTAGGTTACGACATCATTCTGGAAATTGCCGGACGACGTTTTTGCCACATTTCTTAAACATCCTTGGTCTTGAGGGTTTTCATTTGCGTACTCACCGTTAGGATCGAAAATGAGTTGGCCAACCCGTCCGGCTATCGAATCTTCCTTACGCAAATCGAATATAGTCGAAGCAATAGTTTTAATTGTATTTGACTTACCACTTCTACTCATTCCAAATAGAGCTGTACGTCGTGCTAACATATCCGTCGGTTCAATACTAACAGATACGTTTTCTTTAGATTCGTCTACAGTAATCTCACTAGAGGAATACCGGACTCGACCAATAGCAACAGGTTTTCCAGCGAGTGGGTGTGGCTCGCCCTGAGGTTTGGTGAAATTCACGATTTGAGTTAGAGCTTGACCAATAGGTTTAAAAACCTTCATCCCTTGACCAGAATAAAAGTTGGAGATATCCGCCCCAAAAGTAAGATTCCACCCACCTTTATTCTCAATGAACCGGAATGTTCCTAGCACACTACATCGTATCCCAGCGTGTCGAAGTTGATTTAGCGTAAATTGGTCGGTTTTATTGTCAGCATCCCATTGTTCCGAAGAGTCTATAGATCTTCGAGCGGCATCGAATCTCCAAGAATCTGTATCCGCCCTATTGGGTAATGGTGAGTTACCAACTACGCGAAGTAGAATTAACGCTGTGTCCTCTCTATCTGCACTTGGACTGGAATCAGGTAAAACCCGAGTAGCTAGAAGAAAACATCCCATCGGCAATCCATTCACTGACTGTCTCAACGCATCGTGGACTAGAATTGTCGCTTCCAGGTAATCTAGAGACAGCAGATCGCCAACTCGTGTTGATTCAGAAATGAAAGCAGCAAGCTTATGTCCACAATGTATTGCACTTTCTTTATTTAAGTCTTCAGCTTCTCTATTTAACATATTCATACATCACTCCTCACTTCACCATAGAAGGATAGTCAATCCTTTTTACTGTTAAGATGACGATCTTCCTTGATAGATTCTTGGTATTTACTGGCAAGACTATCTACCTCAACTTTGATTTTATCGAGATTCACAATTTCCCGTTCAAGCTCAAGTAACTGCATTTGATCGTAGATTGAATCATCTGTAGGAACTACCGATAGAAGTTCTTTAGCTCGCGATGAATCTTTTGAATTCTCTTTCTCATACAATTGATACATGCTTGAGTTCAACGCTCCATGATTGTTAAATGTCCATCTTCGCGAAGCTAAAGCCTTTGATATGAGTTCAAGTAGGGCAGAGCATGCTGTTTCAGTATTGTTTCTAAGTTTATAGACTTCGACCCGCCGATCTGATAGTTTGTGAAAATTCGATCTACGATAGGCGATGAATCCCATTATCGAACCTGAAATTCCAGTTAAAGTACCGACAAAACCAGTTAACAATGCAAGATTACTAGAATTAATCAACTCCATGGTTAATACCCACCTTATGATTGTATTCAATGAATAGATTCCTCTACTCATTTTTTGAGATAAGAAAAGCATATACAATAAGTTACATGTATTCATTAGTCAAGGGAATTCAATACGAGGTGCTCGGTTCGTTCCTTGACGTTCGATCAAGGTATCCGTATCGTCATTACATACCGATTCCAGTTCAGATTCCAACAGGCCAATAAACTATAAGGAGCAACTCATGTCCGTATCGAGACGGGAGTTCATGGGCATCGCGTCCGCGG
>CAZURU010000699.1:0-2518 GCA_964623585.1 uncultured bacterium | reverse complement strand
TATGTCAACACAGACTCCATTGCTCCCAATGCAAAACCCTTAGATCCACTTTTTAAACGATTAATGTTTCAGTAAGAATGACACTGATTATGGTTTTTCTTGACAAATATAATATCGTAGGTTATTATTAATTTGAGATAAACGCTTTACAATAAATGGAATCCGATTGTGGCGATATTTTGTAGAGGAGCAGGAATTGGTACTTACTGGCATATTCATGATGCAAGACAGTCAGGGTTTATTGCACGGTCACCGCAAATGCAACCAACTTCGGATCGGTTAATGCTTCATATTGCAAGAGGAACAGTCAACAGTCCCTTTATTTCACTGACGCGATCTTATGGAATCGCACTAAATTATGCGAACTTTTTTGGAAATGAGATTCCTACACCACAAAATCCTGCATACGTTTACGAAATAGAGATAAATGAACCGATACCTTCAGGGTATAAGTTACTTGATCCGATTAAGGAAGTTGCACCAGTTTTACCAGCACCTCTCGGTACCAATCCGCCTTATCAACACGATGGAGGTCCGGCATTTTTATTAGGCGTTGTTGACCCAATAAATATGAGAGAGTTCCTAACACAAAATGCCCCGCAGCCACCTGCAAGCGCAGGAACACCGAGAACGCCTAATCTAACAATTGCTTTAGAAACGCTTGTGAGAACACTACGAGATGCGGAAGTCCTAGCAGAAGGAGCTATACCTGCTGACTGTGTTAAACATAAGTTTGAAGTGTATTGATTGAAACTTTACAGGAAATGGGAGAAATTACAATGTCAAAAAATCAAACACAACCCATCAAAATGGCACCCTATAAAATTCAGACTGTTTCTCTCCATGAACTTGTATCTGGCAGTGAATTAATAGAGTTCTTGAGAGTAGAAATACCCTACGGAGAAGCTTATGGAAGAATCCCATTTGCTCGAGTTCTATACGCATTTAATGGCATTGAACAAGAAAAGGCTGTTCCGATAGACCTTGATAAGGGGGCATTCAGCGACACAAGTTTTGAAAACGTGTTTAAGGACGAAGAACTCGAAAGAACATTCCGTGAAGTTGCCCCTGAAGTTTTTCGTAATGCTGCACCACAAATCGTTGAAACAGTTAGCAAAGCTGCCGCTTTCCGACAATAAAGTACACAACAGATATGTCCAGAAACAGTCCACAACGCAAACTTGAAAATCACCTCACACTGCACGGTTGGTTAAACAGCCACTTTGGATACAAGACTACGCGCGACCTACTCAGTGCTGTAAAAGATGAAGATGAGGGATTTAACCCGGATGGACATTCTCCCATCTGTCAATTTCTCATCTCCCGTTTAGCACCAGACTCAGAAATAGCGGAAGCACTCCCTACCTACGATGCCAACATTAAACGGCATCTCTCAGCTATAAACAATAAGCGCATACAACCAATTGTCCTACGCTATTTTCAATATTTGTCCCTACTTTACGCGGAGATTTTCTTAGACTGGAAATACAACAAACAATCCCAATTCCTACTCCAATTGAACAGTTTCGTGAAGACAAAAAACATCGCGAAAGATCCTGGAGATGAAACGGATTCAGAATTCACAGCAACGGATATAGATAAACTCGCTTTCTGGATGGCAACTGGGGCAGGTAAGACGCTCATCATGCATATCAACTACCATCAGTTTCGCCACTACTGTAAAGAGGAGTTGGATCATATCGTTCTCATCACACCGAACGAGGGATTAAGCGAACAACACATGCGGGAACTTATAAACTCCGATATTAGATGTGAACGTTTTAACGTTGAGGGTAATCGGATCGCACACACCGAAGACACAATGCAGGTCATTGAGATTACAAAGTTAGTAGAAGAAAAGACAAGTGGTGGTGTTAGCGTTCCCGTTGAGGCATTTGAAGGTAATAATCTGATTTTCGTAGATGAAGGGCATAAAGGCAGTGGCGGTAAAGTGTGGCGTGAATACCGAGAGGTACTTGCGGAAACAGGGTTCACTTTTGAATATAGCGCGACATTCGGACAAGCACTCGCTGCAGCAAAAAATGCTGATCTCATTGACGAATACGGAAAAGCAATCGCATTCGATTATTCCTACCGATATTTCTACGGAGATGGATACGGGAAGAATTTCCGTATTCTCAACGTCAAACACGACGACGTTACCCAAACCGAAACGCTTCTCATGGGCAATCTTCTCAGCTTCTATGAACAGAGTCGTTATTTCAAGCAAGAACACGACGCAGTTCGAGTCTACGGTTTAGACCCACCTTTATGGGCATTCGTAGGCAGCAAGGTCAACGCTGTCTATACCGAAAACCGCCAATCACGTTCCGATGTCCTTAACGTCATTCTATTTCTGCACCAGTTTCTAAAAAATGAAAATGGTTGGGCATTAGACACCATTGAGAAAATTCTCAACGATGATTCCGGTTTAAAGGATGAAAACGGTACTGATGTTTTTAGAAACAAACTCAACTATCTCAAAATATTCAAGCGAACACCATCGCAAATATACACC
>CAZURU010000698.1:0-2532 GCA_964623585.1 uncultured bacterium | reverse complement strand
TTTCAATAGCTTCGTCTCGCAACCCCTGCTTCACATAGACATTTGCTGTCCAACGATTTATGTTTATGTCATCTGGCTGGAGTTCTTTTGCTTTCAGGAGAATCTCAAGGGCGTAGGTTGAATTGCCGATCTTAATGTACATTTTCGCAAGTCGCTGAAGGTGTTTTCGCTTATCAATATCAGTAATTCCACCTTCGGTTAGCTGTGTTTCCACTTCTTCTATTTTCTCAACGATCGTTCCGTTGCGTTTATAGAGTTCAATGCGTTGGTCATCCATCTGTTCAGCAAAAAAATCGTTTGGGGCAAGGTTGAGTGCTTGCGTATACTCTTTAAGAGCTTCATCATATTTACCGTTTTCCATCAATCGCTTAGCATAAGCTTCACGAAAACGGTATGTGTCCGGCATTAATTCCACTGCTTTTTTACTCGCTTCTATTGCTTCTTCTTTGAACTTTTTAGAATCCAAGAGACGTGCTAAACGGTCATAATTTTCAGCGGTATTCTTATCGGTTTCAACCATCAAATTCCATGTTTCTATAGCCTTTTCACTGTTCCCTTGTCGTAAATAGAACTCTCCGTAATACTCAATAAAATCGAGGTTTTCTGGTGCAAGTGAGATAGCATTCTGATATGCTGCTGCAGCATCTTCTACCCATTCGTGTCCGGTGTATATTTCAGCAAGTGTCAGAAAAGTGCTTGCATTTGTTGCGTCTCTATCAATCATCCGTTTGTAGACTGCTCTTGCTTTTTCCTCGTTCTGAAGTTCCACATATATTTTTCCCAATTCTCTATAGATACCGAAGTTATCAGGTTGTTGTTGCGTAATTGTCTCATATTCTATCGCTGCATCCTCTAACTTTTCTGCAGTGCGTAGTGCAGTAATGAGGCTTAATCGTAGGTTGTTGTCTGTTGGGGAAAGTTCTAATCCTCTCTTATAGGTCTGGATCCCTTCGTCAACTTGTTCGTTTTCAATGTATGCTGTCGCCAGCAGACCGAGCATCTCTGTATCATTTGCGTCATTCTGAAGTTTTTCTTGGTAATATGTTATTAGGTCTGTCCAATTTGCATCCGCTGCATAGATGGCGATTATGCGCTGCTGGAGGTCTCTTCTCAGCCAGTTTCCGCGTGCTGTTAACGCTAGTGCTTTATCGTAACTATCTTGTGCTTCTTTGAACTTACCCGTTTCTTCATGCATTTTTCCGATTTCACGCAGACTCAGGCAGATACGGTATGGATCATCAGCTTTTATTTCTATGATTGCTTCGTGCTGTGAGATCGCTTGTTGATAGAGTTCTTTTTCTCTGTAAAGGTCAGCGAGTTCTATGCGTGCAAAAATGTTCTGTGGGTCAAGTTCTGATATTTTATTCCATGCTTTAATTGCGTCATCTAATCTATCTCGGTTGAAAAAAGCGTTGCCGAGTGTTTTGTAAATAGTCGTGAGTTCTTCTGGTGAGACAGACTTTGTTTGGTCAGATAAGCTTGCAGCTTTACTCAATTGGGGAATCGCATCCTCATGTTTGCGTAGTGCTACATTTAGCTGCCCAAGCGCAAAATATGTATAGTAATCGTTGGGCGCGAGTTCTACTGCACGTTGATATGCTGTGAGTGCATCCGAATCATTACCCAATCGTTTATAGATATGTCCTAAAAGCAGTTGAATGTTTGCGTCATTTGGATCGGTTTCTGCTTCTGCTTCATAATCTGAGACCATCGCTGTTAAGCCATCGCCTTCAAGATAGAATTGATACAAACGGTCAAATGAGCTCCCTTCTCTCGGTTTGCGTTTGAGCATCAACTTGTAACGTTCAATGACTTTAGCATCGTTACTCTCATCTTGTGCCAAAATAATGTGAGAAAGTAAAAGGGTGGATAGAAGAATAAGAAGGACAGTAGACGCAATTAAATTTCTTTTGCTAACAGACATCGGGATACCTCCATTGTTATAAGATTACTGACAGCACTTACGCACGCCCCGGTAGGTGCGGTTTCATGAAGTTAAAGAAAATATTTGGGTAATTTGGCGAGGTTAGGAAACCTCGCCAGCAGAGTGGTGAGCCTGCATTATGCAAACAAGAAATTACCCGTTTAATTATTTTATCTTCATCTAACCGCACCGAATCCCGTGAAAATAGGTGAAATTTGGTCATTTTGCGTAAGTCCTGCTAATCTAATTGATCAATTGTCATTATTGTCATTTCGTAGGTCGGGTAGAGTTAAGCGAAACCCGACAAATACCAAACAAACGCGCATTTGGCGTTAATTTGCACATGGATCGTTTAGGTCTATCATGTCTCTATTCCTGATCACTTTTTATCTGTTTTAATAAGTACGATTATTGCGATTAATGCACCAACAAAAAATGTACCAGCAATTACGACTACAATAAGTAATTCTATTGGACCGACAGCCATAATCAGATTTATCCTCCTATATTTGTTTAAAGTATGGGTAAAAATACCAAATCTAATTGATCAATTATCATTATACCATTTCTACTTTATAATATACCATTTGCGTAGGTCGTGTAGATGC
>CAZURU010000697.1:0-2534 GCA_964623585.1 uncultured bacterium | reverse complement strand
CTAAAGAACAGAATCTCTTGCATGTCCGTTATATTTTCAAAGTTTGGGATAAACTCTCCGGGTATGAGCATAGAAACTTGAGAGCAGAAATCAGTAATACCCTAATCCTATGGGTGTATAACCGGGGTCAGTCAGAAACCATTAATTTTGTTAAGCCCTGCGATGCCTATTTGCCACAAGTCTACACTGGCGACACAGATTTAGAAGCCTATTTTTCTGTGTACAATGGCGACATTTGGTTTGTAGATGAGGCATATTGTGAGGACAAATCAGATGTGGAAGTTTGGTGCCAGTTTTTGAAGAAGATTGGGGCTATGAATACGCCGCGAATTCTTGAAATGGAAGTAGAGGGCAAATCCGAGGAATGCAAAAAACGAGGTATTATACGTCAAGATAGTACAAGGCCTTTTAAAGATGGCAAATTTGAAGATATTTACAGACGGGGGATCAGTACTTTGATGGTTCCATTGTGGATCGTTCCTTGGTTGGATTGTCGCAAATATTGGCTCAAGTTAAGAAGCGCAACGGAGTAAATCTTTCGTGCTCCGTCTGGAATCTATTAATTAAAGCGATTAAACCTCTTTCGCCAGAAAAAGTAAGATGGTCAGGAGAATCAAGTCGAGATATTTTTTTTCAAGGCATCTATCATTGGTTCAAGAACAAGGAACGCCGCGCCTTCTTCGAGGCCAGTTTCTATCGCCAGTTAAAAGAAACTGCTTGGCTTCCTGACGAACAAGGCAACCTTCATCAACCTTCTGAACTGTTTGCTCCTACCGATAGTAATCGCAAAGTGTTAGGGGATAGTGTAGCTTACCTACACCCGGATTTCGATGTTGGTCGAGGCAATGAAACAGCACGATGGTTGGTTGAAAAATTAGAAATCCATCTCAATGCAAACACAGACAGTGTAATCAACTATCTTCAAATCTTGAGCGGGACAGAAACAAGCATCGAAAAGGTTGAACCACTTTATCATTTTCTTGATCGACAAGATGCCCGTCGAAGCGAGGAATTCAAGGAGAACCGCTTGATTTTCACGCCTAATCCGAAATCGCGCTGGTGGCGAGTGGATGAGGTGTTTTGGGAAGATAAGAGCACTGTCCTTGAAAATGATTATCGTTGTCTCAAAGCACATTATCCAGCAACGCTGAGAACTTTTTTCATTACTTTGGGAATATCGCCACAAGCGTCTCAACGAGACTATGCGTGTTGTATTCAAGAGATTACCACCACAGAGCAAGCTTCAGACAAGAAAGTTCGTGAACGCCTCCGAAGGCTTTACGAGTGTTTAATAGCGTGGCAAAAAAACGAATGGGAGATAATATATGATGATAGATGCTGGCTCGGCAGAAAGGGAGAGAAATGGGGATTTTTCACTCGACAAGAGTTGGTTTTGAGAGATCATCCTCATATTGGTGAGATTTTTGAAGGCGAGGTACCTTTTTGGACATTTGACGGTGATTCGTCATCCCTTACTCGGATGCTGGAAATAGAAGGTTGCTCTCAAGCACAGGTCGAATGCCACCCGGAGGGAGATCAAGAAGAAGATACAGATTGGTCAGAGAAGGTGCGAAACCTACGTCCGTTCATTCATGCTTTCCTCAATTCACCGCTTTTATGTGAAGAATATGAGGAAGAAAAACCTGCTGTCGTTTTAGCCCAAATATCGGTTTACCGAGTTGAAAAACTAAAGGTGATATACAAATTAAAAGAAAATTCTGTTGTTGATCCACATCCACGTCAGAGTTTTTTGGATGTGACCGGCCAGAAAGTGACACTTTGGTTAGGACTAGAAGAAAACAAAGACGAATACCCTGAGCTTATCGGTGATGCCTTGCAGGATTGCTTTAGGGTCAGGGAATTGGGCAGATTTGTTCAGGATTTGCTGACCCCGACAAAAAAACAGGACAGGGTACTCTCTAATTGGAAAAGAAAAGGTCTTGATACCAAATTTCTTGATGAGGATCCTAAAAATGATGAGGAAGAACAGATAGATTCTCTTGATGAGAAACTTCCTGATGAGCCTAACCTTGGAGATGCTAATCTTGCATCTGGTGAGTCTGATATGAGAATTCCAACAGACAGCAAAACGCCAAAAACAGACAGTGAAGATAATGACAGTTCAATTGCGGATGAATCCGAAATCTCTACGAACTCAGTGTCGGATATCCGAGGCATAAGTCCGCCTGATACACAATCCTCAACTAAGACCAACAACGAAACTATTCGGAACGTAAATAGAGAATCTGAATCTGAAATATTAACAATTCACGGGGATCCAGAAACTAAAAATAGGGACAACAATTCAACAAAGAATGAATCTGAACATCCGGCATCTCAATTACGTGCAAATGGAGGTGGAACACGCCCGCGCAGTGGTAAAGCGAGCAACACGTCTAACAGAAATCGAGACATGGGGCACAGTGATGGTAAAAAAGGGGAGACACACATAGGGGCCACAGACACATCTCCGCACGCCAGAAAGGAAGTTGAACACGCTGGTATGAAGTATGCTCACTGTTATGAAAAAAAGA
>CAZURU010000696.1:0-2546 GCA_964623585.1 uncultured bacterium | reverse complement strand
TATTGAGTAAAGCATAAGGATACGGAAGAATAGAGAAGAAAGGAAGATAATATGTATTCTTTTCTTTCCGTAGAGACAATAATAACATTTATGACAAAATTTGTCAATGTCGGTAGGAAATAAAAAAGGCAGATACCAAAACGATACCTGCCTGTAAAGATTTCATAGTGTGTATGCTAAACTCACGGAGTCGTCACGTTTATTTTCACCCATTCGCTGTGAGCGTACCCAGCTGAGTTGGTCGCTTTAACCCGTACTCCGCGCGACTCAACCGATGTGACTTTACCACTCAGGACACCCCTGCGAAATTTCAATCCTGCGGGTGGTCTGCCCCACTACTGCCATTCCCACTGTCTGTCCTTTGATACACAGCAGACCCATCTGAAGGCCGCTTGAGATACCAAGACACAGAATCATAGGCTTGGCTTGCAGTGAAGTTCGTTTCATGACCCGTGCCAGCTGTCGCCGTATAAACACCATCAGATGACACTAACGAATAGGAGAGAGTTGCTTCATCTTCAGCGTCTTCGCTTGCAAAGGATTTCTATAAGCACTTGTCACAACAAAATCTGCGTCAGAAAACATTGATAACGCATTACCTTTGGAATCATTCTTTCCCTCACGATATTTATTGACTTCTGCAAGCCAATCAGCCTTTTTATTTTTCAATCCATCGTCTATCATCACAGAATAGTGTCCTGTGTTCCAGCCATCCGTTCCGTTTGACGATATTGTCTGCTTAAATGAGGTCTTACTTGGCACTGGTAATTCGGCTCTATTCCCTGAAGGTGTCAGGTCTACATACTCCTGACGTAAAATGTCAACCGTATCTTGTTTCCACGTTTTCGTCAATGTCACTGTTTTTTGATTATTCGGGTCCGATCCATAGTAACCAGTAAACGTGACAGTCACTTCCATAGACTTGTTCTCACGACCATTCAACGGACAGGCAATATTCTCCTGATCACGTGGACCTTCCAGTTTCGCATCAATAGAAAACGTTGTAGCAGGATCAAGACTCGACGTATCGGGACCGGTCGTTTTAGAGTGCTTTTTGGTCACTGAAAAGCCGTTGTTCATCGTTATCACAAAATCATACTTGGTAATCGGTAACACATAAGAAGAGAGTTGGCTATTGCAATATGAAACTTCGACTTCTACACCGCACGTCGTTTCAGAGTTCGTAATAAAACTACTCATAATCGTATTACCATAACCACTGCTTTGACCAATTTGCCAAGCCTCCCAAACAACACAAGGTTTGGTAACGTAAATATCAATAGAGTCTGAAGAGCGCAAGGAATCTTCAACTGGAATAAAAAGAAGAACAAGTAGCAAAATCAATGATAAAGATAAATATTTCATTTCTAATCTCCTTTATCTCAAACGTGCAAGAGCCTCTCTCGCACCTTTTTCTTCATCGTAATCATGGGTTTCTTCCGACAGGATCGTTTCCAATCGAGGTATGATGATATAATCTACAATACCATCTAAATCCGAGCGATGTTCTTCGGCAATTCTACCTAATACCTCAATAGGCCAACGACGTAACATCGGTTTCTGTGTTTCGTCGAGCATATAAGGAACAAGATATGGCACAGCTGGCACTCCTATTTTTACTAACGCATCTATCGGGTCATTACCCCCGATAATACCTTCGCATAAATAGGTCGCAACAACTTCAGCTGCACGCGGATCATTAGACCATGCAAGTTCTCCGAGTAAGTTGATTGTATCTTCTACATCCTGATGTGCCGTTGGACCTGAAAATCCGTCTGGCGGTGGCATCAGTATGTCAATCAACTCTACTGCACGTTGTGACGGCACCCCACCCCATTCCCAAATGTTATTCGCAATGTAATCAAGACGTTTCCACGCTGCTTTGACTTTTGGATCACTAATGCCTTCGGGGATCTGCACACGCGTTGGTTCATAGTCGCGTGAAACCCGTACTATAGGTTCAGGTTCATCACTTATATGTTCAGGTTCATCACCTACATGAAAAGTGCCATCTTCGTGAACATGTCCATGTTCTTTTGGAATTCGGTTTTGTTCCGGTTGTGGTTGTGATCTATCCGATGGTGTTTTATAAAAAACTTCAGGTTCAGTCGGTGTTCGATTGAGTAGCAAGAACACGCCAGTGGTGCCGATGAGTAAGATTATGAGGATAACGACTCCCCAATACATTTTACGTTTCATAATGTTTCTCCTTATATAAGAAGTCGTCCTTCCGCTATATAGAGCGAAAAGCATTGCTTATTAACATGTTAAAGTTTGAGATAGACTTTGTAGTCTTGTCTCCTGTTATGCTTCCTAAATTATATCATGAAGCAGGTTAAGTGTTGGTAATAAGTAGATGAGGGATATGGGAGACCGCCCCATCCCATGCTAACTCTATAATTATACCCAACAGACGCAGTAAAACCGCACAACGTTGACGTGCTCGTGATAAACGACAGTTGCTCGGATTTACTCTTGTCTGTCCCTTTAGCAGAACGACCAATCTGCCACGATTTGAACTTCAGAGACGGGGTTGTCTTCACAGA
>CAZURU010000695.1:0-2548 GCA_964623585.1 uncultured bacterium | reverse complement strand
ATCCTACGCGGAAACCTTGAAGACTTCAAAAACCTCTTCAGTCGCGTAGCGACGGAATGTTTATAGCAGCGTGGGACCAAAAAACCTAAGCCCCGTAGGGGCGGCACGTGTAGAGACATTCCTACTTTTAGGTGGAAATTGGGTTAATCATAAGGAACAAACTTGAAAATGGAAAGAAGTGCTTATCCTGTTGACGAGAAACTATTTTATTTGTTAGTAGAAGAGAAGTTTGATGAATTAAACACAGACGAATTACAGAGATTATTTGATAATTCATCTCATGACATCTCTGATAAATGGGTTTTTACCAGTGATAAGATTAAAGATTTTTCCTTCACTTCGAGATTACTCGGATATAAGTATTTTTGTTTGGTTGATTACGGAAACGATTCTACCTATGAGATAGGAATTCCTGATGTATCAGAATCCGATGATATTGAAGAGAGGCAAAAATGCGTTATTATTGATGGGGGTAAGACTTTAAACATAATATCCATAAAAAGGGCTGTTTTCGATACATTGGCAAATGGGACCCAAACCAACAATTATTTGATAAATAATATAAATCAGATTTTAATAAACTCTTTTACTGATTTTTTTCAGGACGAATTTGAAAGGATACAAGATCAAGCCGAACGCAATCCCAGCCCTACAGAACAGAAACGTCCATTTTTTGTCACATACAACGTTGACCTAAAGCAATTTCAAGACCACAAGAACGTTGTGGCGGAAAAGTTGCATATTTTGAAAGATGTTGCGGATATGAATATCAGAGAAGTTTTCTTTGAACTATACACAGATAAAGACGACCTTATAGCACTTATTAATATAGAATTAAAAACTATGGACTTAGTAAAAGCCATCAATGAATATATTAGAGCAGATGCCAGTTTATATCTAAGATGGAACGATGATGTACGCTATAATCGATTTGATTCTCAAATGCTTGGTCAGTATAGAGAAGACAAACCAGATAAAGAGAATATTAAAAATGTAAAGCAGATAATCTCGGATGAACTCAAGGATTTTTCGGAGGATTGGTATGACAATGAAGTTCTCATACTATCAAGTAAAAACAGTTTCTATTTCAGAAGCAGGCAACTAATAGACAAAATATATAGGTTCCTTAGGGGTTTTGTATCATTTATTTACAACAATATACTAAAACTGAGTTTCCAAAAATTGTATGCATTCTATAGTAAAATTCGCTCATATGTAATCGAAAAGACATGGATACAAGTAGGAATAAGTTATACCTTTTTAGCCATTGTTACGGCTTTTTTCCAAGCCCCCCTTTCAAATTACGGGAAGATTATTGATTGGTTCCAGCCACTTTTTTCAAATTTCGACAAGGTTAAGGCTTGGTTCCAAGCATTTTTTTAAAGATTTTCGCTAAATAACCATTGTATTGGAACGCCGGAACAGACCGGAGACACTTTTATAGGCGTTCCACAACCCGATGACATATTGCAAAGCAGATTTTGAAATGAACATTAAAAATCGCACCATATTTGAGAATGACAATCTATTTGTGCTACGGGGTATGGACAGCGAGTCCGTAGATTTGATCTATCTTGATCCGCCTTTCAATTCCAATCGGAACTACGCCGCGCCTATCGGAAGCCAAGCAGCAGGTGCTGCGTTTAAAGACACGTGGACGCTGTCGGATGTGGATAATGCATGGCACGGCGAAATTGCTGACCGTGAGCCAGCGTTGTATCAAGCGATTCACACTGCGGAGCTGACACACGGGAAAGGCATGAAGTCTTACCTGATTATGATGGCGATCCGGTTGCTGGAGATGAAACGCGTCTTGAAAAAGTCCGGCAGTCTTTATCTGCATTGTGACCCAACCGCGAGCCATTATCTTAAACTCTTGATGGATGCTGTATTCGGAAGAAGAAACTTCCGTAATGAAATTGTATGGCGGCGAAACTCTGGAAACAATGCTGGTAAACAGTATGGGCGTAACCATGATACTTTGTTGTATTACGTGGTTTCTAATCAAGCTACATGGAACGGTTCTGTCGCCGACGATTATTCGCCTGAACAACGTTCTCGTTTTAAAACCGATCCAGCTGGCAATCTTTATAAGGCAGAAAATCTGACTGCTCCGGGAGTAACCCCTTCTCGTTCTTTTGAATGGCGTGGGGCTGTTCCCGGGAATAGGAGTTGGAGATATAACAAGGAAAAACTTGAGGAACTATGGGAAGCAGGACTAATTCTTACAAAGCGCGATGGCAAAACACCGCGGCTTGATGGATTGAAGACTTATTTGGGGCCCGATGATCGTCCCAAAGTGCAATCAATTTGGACAGACATTCATCGTGTGGCAAATACATCGAAAGAACGTACCGGCTATCCGACACAGAAGCCAATTGCGCTGCTTGAACGTATCATAAAAGCGAGCAGCAACAAAGCAGATGTTGTGTTAGATCCGTTCTGTGGGTGTGCAACGACATGTGTTGCAGCAGAGCGACTTGGGAGGCAGTGGATCGGTATTGATATTTCGGAGAAGGCGGTTGACTTGGTGCGGATGCGTTTGGAG
>CAZURU010000694.1:0-2549 GCA_964623585.1 uncultured bacterium | reverse complement strand
ACACTTTCCGGGATTGGTTGCCAACACTACACGGACTAAATCCCACACTGAGACTTGCTGAATTTGAGGTTACATCTATTCTAAACAAAACAATAACGGGTAATGACGCGAAAGACTTTATGGAAAAATTAATTAGAAAACGACTCGCAATTCCCATACAATAATTGGGAAGGTAGGGTACATTACACTACATGGACAAACAGTATAATACAACAGTGAATATCACAGATTTTCCACTGCTACAACTCATCGGTCAAACTCCCCTCACTAAAATTGACTTATTCAAGAATGAATTCCCAAAGGTTGACATATATGCAAAAGTAGAAACTTACAACCCAGGGGGGTCTATAAAAGACCGACCCGTACTACGAATGCTGACCGAAGCAATTGTTACAGGAGAACTTACACGAGAAAAAACTATATTAGATTCAAGCTCAGGAAATGCTGGTATCGCTTATGCAATGATCGGTGCAGCTCTCGGATATAAAGTTGAACTTGTAATACCTGATAATGCAAGTGAAGAACGAAAAAAACGTATTCTTTCACACGGTGCACGCATCATCTATACCGACGCTATCCTCGGATATGATGAGGCATTGCGAGAAGTCGATAGAAGATACGAAGCAAATCCAGAAAAGTACTTCTTCAAATCACAATATGAAAATGAAAACAACTGGCGGGCACACTACGATACAACAGGTGTAGAAATATTACAACAGACAGATGGGAATATAACACACTTTGTCGCAGGCGTAGGAACTGGAGGAACAATCACTGGCGTAGGCAGAAGATTAAAAGACTATAATTCAAACATCAAGGTCTGTTCTATTGTACCAGAGGAGTTCCCCGGTATCGAAGGGTTAAAACCCCTTGGAAGTCCTGATGATATTGTACCAGAAATACTTGATGAAAGTATTATTGACTACCGAATTCCTGCATCTATTGAAGATGCACACGAGATGTGCAACCGTCTGGCAGAAATTGGATGGTTCGTAGGAACATCATCGGGAGGTTATCTCTATGGTGCATACAAACTCGCGCAAGAGATACAGCAGGGGACAATCATAACAGTATTTAACGACATTGGTGAAAGATATTTTAGCATGAGACTTTGGGATTAAGTTCACATATCGTCAGAATATTCTAATGTTCTCAAAATTGGAGTTCTATGGATACAACAGTTATTCCCTTTAAAGGGTTGCGGTACAATGCTGATAAAGTTAGGGACATCACCGATGTAATCGCACCCCCTTATGATGTCATTACGTCTGATGAACGCATGGCTTTAGAAGAAAAACACCCATCAAATATTGTCCGATTAATACTAAACCAACCCCAGTCAGATGATACTGAAACAGAGAATCAATACACACGCGCTGCAAGACTGTTCAAGCAATGGACTACTGACCAAACTTTAATACAAGACCCCACACCAAATTATTATATCTATGATCAATCCTTTCATGCACCAGATGGGAAGCATTATACACGCCGCGCGATAATCGGATTAGGAAAACTTGAACCTTTTGAGAACAGAGTAATCCTGCCGCATGAAAAGACACATGCAGGACCTAAAATTGATAGACTTAATCTGATGCGTACCTGCCATGCCAACCTAAGTCCAATATTCATTATATACCAGGACCCAGATGGAGATATTGAACAAATAATGGAACATTTTACTGATGGAAATCCGCCAGAAATTGACTGTGAGGAAGTCTTTGGAAGTACACACCAATTGTGGCGTATAGATAATCCCGAATCCAACCGAAAAATACAAAACCTATTTACGACAAAACAACTCCTGATAGCAGATGGACATCATCGTTATGAAACAGCTCTAACATTTCATGATGAAATCACAAACGATCAACTAGCAGACCCACTATCTGGTTACGGTTATATGATGATGAATCTTGTCCGTATGGAATCCTCTGGATTAGCAGTCCTGGCAATTCACCGTTTGCTGAGCGGGCTCACTTCTCAACAAATCAATCAGGCAATTGCTAACCTCCCTGAGACTTTTGAAGTGTTAGAAACGACATCATTAACTGAACTTATGTCGAAATTGAACACCTTCAGAGGAAAGAAATCCGCAATTGGCATGTATACTCCTGATAATAAATACCGTCTATTAATCCCACATTCACCAGAAACAGGAGAATTGGATGTCACACTTGTTCAAGAGATAATTATAAACAAGATTTTTAGAATTAAGACCTTAGCAGACCATATTAGCTATACCGCGTATGATACTGATGCTGTGAAACACGTAAAAAATGGTAGTGACCGTGTCGCGCTGTTGATGAACCCAACACCTATTGAACACGTATTAAATGTAGCATTAGAAGGCTCTGTAATGCCCCAAAAATCAACCTATTTCTATCCAAAGATGGCAACCGGTTTAGTGTTGAACCTATTAAACGAAAATCCAAATAATCAGCGATTTTGACAGAAAGCGTGAAAATTAGTTTACACACCACTCATCAGAGGTATTCAATTGTCGCTGAATTGCATATACTGAGAAATGTTTCTTCTGTAGGAGCGAT
>CAZURU010000693.1:0-2553 GCA_964623585.1 uncultured bacterium | reverse complement strand
GACAGTTATTGTAATCTTAAGTTAAGTCATTATAGAAACTGTCCAAACTATAGTACAATTAGCCAAGTTTCAATTTCTTTAGATTATACATCTCATAACTATTATATAACATGTTGCTGTCATATAACAAGAAAAATAGGATAATAGGCAAGATGACACACAGATACATCAGAATATAATATAAAAAAGATGGTTAGTCTGATATGCGAATTCGTTGTCCAGTATGTGCGGATTCATGCAATGCATCAATAACACGCATATTCCCAAGTGCATCTGAAATCGGCAAGAGGATAGGCGTACCGTTTACTACAGCTTCACAGAGGTTGAGAATCTCGGCAGCATACGGATTAACACCTGTAACCCTGATATTTTCACCGTTCACGGTGAAGTGTGATTCTCCCTCACTATTTCCCCATGCCCTCTGAACAAAGATGGTGCCTTCTGTGCCAGTAATTTCATAGCATTCCCGCCAAGTCCAACCGAAGCTGCAATCGAACTGTCCTGTGACTCCATCACTAAAGCTTAATGTACCGATAAGCGTTTCCCATACGCAATTTATAGCTTCGTATTTACCTGTTGCCCAAACAGATTTCGGTTCTCTGCCAATCAGATAACGGATAATGTTGATACAGTAACATCCTAAATCCATGACTGCTCCGCCCCCGAGTTCACCTCTCAACCGCCAATTTGTTCTATCTGTCAGTCCTGTTGAGAACGTTGATCGTGCATATCGGATATCCCCAATTGCACCTTCAGCAACTTTTTCCTTCACAGCAAGCGTTAATGGATGGTGTCGGTACATAAATGCTTCCATCATAAGGATTCCAGCAACTTCCGTTACCTGAATCATCTGCTGAAGTTGTGATGTATTGACAGCGATAGGTTTCTCTACGAGGATTCCCTTAACGCCGCAGCGAACTGCTTCCAATACATTCTTGAGATGACTTGTGGGCCAAGTTGCAATTACTAGGATGTCTGGTTGCTTTTTTTCAAGCATGTGTCGAAGGTCATTGTATGTATTTTCAACATTAAACGTTTTTGCGAAACGTGAGAGAGGTTCTATTTTCTCATCACATGCCCCAACAATCTCAATTTCTGTTATATCTCGCCATGCGTTTCCGTGTGCATGTGAAATAGCGCCGCACCCGACGATTGCCACCCGATATTTTGTCTCCATATCTTTTTTCCTACAGTGATGAAACCTTTACCGGTCTATTCTCTTGTCCTGAGAGATTCGCTGCGATTGATATTTCAAGCGTTTTGACAGCGTCGCTGTATGGACTTAGTATATGAGAAGAATCGTCCCTACGGACAGCGTCAACAAACACTTCATCTATTGTTGGTCCGGGTTGAGTTTTTTCGATCCATTCACCATCTTCCTTATAGTAGACTCTTGCAGGGTTCCAATTTAGCATGTCTCTTTCATATAATATGTCTAAGACATTTGCATTATCCCAGCCGCCGCTGTATGCCCAGGCAGCTGTCATTGAACCCACGGCGCCGCTGCTAAATTGGATTGATACACAATTGCTATCAGGACAATCAATCTGTTTCAGGACGCGATTTGCCTGTGTTGCATATACAGAATCCACATCGCCAAGGAGGTTACGCATCATGTCAAATGTGTGTGTTGCTTGTTCAACCAATTGTCCGCCAGATTTACTCATCTGTCGCAACCACCCATCAGGATTGCCGTGTCCAGTGCCGCACCAGTATTTTCCGACAACCATGTTGATCGTTTTACCCGCAAGAATTTCTTGTGTAAGTTTCGTGGATCCGAGATATCGGAGTTGATAACCGACGCACGTTATCAAACCTGCTTTTGTTACTGCTGCTTCTACTTCTCGAGCAATATCCATGTTGATTGCCACAGGTTTTTCCACGAAAAAGGGTAAACCGCGTTGAACAACATCCAATTCGGGTTGTCCGTGAACAAAAACGGGTAAACTCAGATAGATTGCATCAAGATCGTCGCGTTCCAACATTTCACGATGATCTGTATACGGATCCGCGTTATGTTTCTCCGCTGCGCTCTTTGCTTTTTCTTCAACAATATCGCAAATAGCGATTACATTAGCACCTTCCATATCCGATAGTCGATTCATGTGACCGTTTGCATTTCCTCCTGAACCGATAAAACCAATTCTTATCTCTTTCATATTCTACCTTTCTGTTGTTTGAAATCTGAATCATAAACAAAGCTGCGAATTATGTTATTCAGACAACTGTGAGTGCAGTTTGCGGGTACCTATCTGTTCATATAACAAATCGGGTAAATCTGCACATAAGTCAGCGTGTTCAATAGTGATTGCAACAGGATTACCGTATGAATCAAGGTCTATGTAGATGTTTTCATTGATTTCTTTTGTTTCAAAAACGGGATGTGTTGCAAACTCCATAAGGGCAGTCCCGGTATCGTGAAAATACTTAACTTTCATTCTGAAATTCCTTTAAAACCTCTATCAAAGAATGCATTATGAACTGTTTCTCCATCTTCAAGTAATACCATTTCTACTTTATAATATACCATTTGCGTAGGTCGTGTAGAGGCAC
>CAZURU010000692.1:0-2571 GCA_964623585.1 uncultured bacterium | reverse complement strand
ACCCCTTCCGCGCCCATCTATGTAACTGGCGTGTCCTCCGCGTAATCCGCGATTCTGACAAATAGAGTGACAAGAACTTTACATACTCTCTTGCATTTTCTGCTTGACAATCTTGACAGAATCTGGTAAACTATAAATATTAAATCTGGAATTTCGCAATAAACAATAATGGCAATCCCGTGCCAATCCATTTGGTGAATTGAAAATGTCCTTGAATTTATTTGTACGCCAGAAAATTACTCTTCCGTTGATATTTCTCTTGGTATATTCTGCCATCATACCGATGCAGCTGTCTGACTATGTACTATGTATGGGTGAAGATGGACACTTCAAATTTGAATATATTGATTACGGTTGTTGCCATCACAATAGTTTGCATGAACCTAACCTTATAGAAGCAGACCACTGTGGGAAATGTCTCGATTTACCGATTTTTGCTTGTATAAACACCAAAACAGCAATTATTGTAGATGCCAAGAAACCTATCCTTTCCACTCCAATACCTATCATTTCTCCGATTCCTCTTGAAGCGAATGCTTTTGCGATTTCACACCTTATATCGTTAACCCAAATTCCACCTTTGATAGACCCCACACTAAAATACCTTCGAACCGTTTTGATGCTGATTTAATCCAACCATTTTCCGTAAAGAATTCCTTCAACAAAAAACAGAACGTAGATAATCAATATATTGCAGTTAGATATTATACCATTTCTAAATGAAAATGCCTCTTTACTGTAGCACATTCTGTTAGATTGTGCCGTTCACCGCTTCATCTCTAAACAGTCGGTAATGAGAGAAAAATTAATCGAAATGGTATTATGTAAGTGGTTTGCTCGCTAAACATTTACCCTATACAAAACCTACGTTATAGGTTCAAAAGTTCCTCCCCCGCTTGCTATTCTTAACCCCCGCTTGCGGGGTTGGGGGGGTTGGGATAAAGGGGGATGTATTTAGCAATTTCAAAACACAAAACTTACCGAACAAACCACTTAGATAGCAACTTAGGTTATTTACAAAAAGTTTGATTGTAGACTAAGGCAAAGTAAATTAAATTGAACATCTAATGAATGAGGAGCAGAATACTTATGAGAATTAAATTGAGCGTTATCTGCCAAATGAACTGGATATGCCTTTTTACATTTAGTTTCTTAACATCTTATGTCCTCGCTGACATAAATGAAGAACTAAAACTTGTCACCGCCATTGAGACAGCGATAAACAAAAACCCGGCACTCAATGTGATAAAAGAAAGAATTAAAGTTTCAAAAGCACAACTTGAGGGAATTGCAATATTTAGCAATCCTGAATTTGAATCTGAGTATGTTAGCGGTATACACGGTGAACAAATTGTTGAATTGACAAAATCTTTTGAGATCGGCGGCCAACGACGTCATAGAAAAAGAATAGCCGAGATGAATCTTGACAAAATTAACCTGGAACTCACACATGAATCACAAGAACTGACCAAATCCGTAAAACTTGCCTTTTATGAACTGATGATTCTTCAAGAGAAGGTAAAGTTAGCAGAGGAGATTGTTAAACACAATCAACAGATGCTAAACATGGCAAGGCTGCAGTATGAAACAGGAGATATATCAGTTACGCAACTTTCACTTGCGAATATTCAATTGCAAACAGCAGTTCGGGAAACCAACACTTTAGAAAGTAATTTGCAGCTAGCACAGCTTAGATTGAACGGTTTGATGGGAACACCACTTGATGCAAAACCGATTGTAAAGGCTGTTATACCAGAAAAACTATCTAAAGGATTGGAACTTGAGAGGTTGAAGGTGCACGCGCTTGCAAATCGTGCGGACTTAAAGTCCCGCCGTATAGATGTTCAACTCACAGAAAAAACGCATCGTCTTGCAAAAAGTGCAAATATACCTGACTTGACAATAGGGGGTAGTGCCGAACGTAGTCTTGGTCATACGGGATATGGGGTGAAACTATCACTGCAGCTACCTATATTTGATAGAAACCGCGCTGAGATAGAAGCTACAAAGGCACAATTACAAGTTGATGCTGCAGACATTACTAATGCTGAGAGACAAATTACCAGCGAAGTCATCGCAGCATATATTACACTAACTGCAACCAAAAAAACACTTCAGTCTTATGAAGGTGATCTGCTGAAACTACTCAATGAAAATTTAACGCTTACACGTGCTGCTTACGAATTAGGTGAGGTGCAACTATTAGAAGTACTACTTTTACAGACCGAATTCGTCAAAGCGCGTTTTGCCTATCTTGATGTACTTGAATCATATCATAAAGCCATCGCAGAACTTGAATCAGCTATCGGCACGTCTATTGAGTTAGTGCCATAGATGTTATGACACCGATTGCGTGTACCAATCATTAAAGGAGAATAAAATGAAACGTTACATACATTTAACAGTATCTGTTTTAGCAATCTATGTGTTTGCTTCAAATGGTCTGTTCTTGTTAAACTCAACAATAGAATTTGTCAGCGCAGCTGATGAACAAACTGATAGTGAAATAGATGAACACGATGAACACGATGAACACGATGAACACGATGAACACGATGAACACGATGAACA
>CAZURU010000691.1:0-2580 GCA_964623585.1 uncultured bacterium | reverse complement strand
TTCGCAGCGACCAAATCGCAACGAATCTCCATGTTATAGAGGGTGCCACGAGAGGTTATGCAAAACTGGTCGGCAAAGAGACAAAGTTCAACATTGAGGGCTACACTGCCATTGACGAAAAACGCGATCTGATAATCCTAAAGGTTACTGCCTTTGGCACACAAGTTATTTCACTTGGTAATAGTGATTTCGCACAAGTCGGCGAGACAGTTTATGTTGTCGGCAATCCACGCGGATTAGAAGGCACGTTTTCGGATGGCATCATTAGTAGCATTCGCCCAGTCGGTAATGATAAAATAATTCAGATGACTGCACCGCTTTCTCCGGGTAGCAGCGGAGGCCCCGTTCTAAACCGTAGAGGTGAAGTCATAGGCGTTTCCGTTTTGACTATCCGTGATGGGCAGAATCTAAATTTCGCGATTCCCTCAAACTATCTAAAGACTCTCCTCACCAAGGTAGGATATACGAAGTCTTTGTCTCAAGCAAAATCTACCACGGGACATCAATCACTACTGAAAGGTCTCAATAGCCGAGGAGTTGAAGGAGTAACCGCAGGGAAGTTCAAATGGAACGACAACTATTCTCCGATAGACCTAGGATATACGTTCTCCCTGCGAAATAGACTCCGTGAGAACGTGAGGAATATTCGTTACCTTGTAATTTTCTACGACTCATTGGGCGACCCGATTGATGTGACTTTTGAAGAATTTCCCGGAATGATACCTGCTGGATTAGCTAAGCGACATAAGGGACGCGTTACTGACTCCAGTGTTAGGATGATGGCAACGGAAGCGGAAATTGATATATCTTTCCCTCGTCTTTTGGGGGTAAAGGAAACCCATGTGAAGTTCAGAATCCTTGATTTTGAGATAGTGAGATAGTGAGCGAAACAAGGCATCCGTAGGTAACAAGTTTTTTAAAATGGAACCTTGCTTCTTTTATTTATAGGTAGACCCGCACTCTCCATTTCTTGAGCTAACTTCTGCTTCCATGCACCAAGCTCATCCATGCGGATGTAAAGTATGCCATCAATATCTGACGGTGACTCTACCTCCCCTTTATAAATGGAGCGTACTCTTTCGCGGCCCAACTTGCCAATGAAATAACCAAGTTCAAAGATGACGTTCTGGCGTGCTCTGGGGTTGGGTTTACTATCTGTTTTGTCCAAATTTCCAACATCGTCAGGCGTAAACAAGACAATTGCAAAACTTGCGTTTTTCGCCAATGCTTCAAGTTTCTCAATAATTGTCCGACCTTCGTCCGGCTGCTCGTGAAGTATAACTGCCGTTAGTCCCAAATTTTCTACTTCCCTAGCGATGGTATCTTTGGCTCCATGGTCATGTCCATGGACAATAAATACCTCGTTTCCTGTCGTAGTGACTTGTTCAGAGGAAGCAGCAGAATGTTGCTCAGGGATTAAATGAAGTTCATCACGAATCTCTTCTAACCTACCAATGTTAGGAGTCATGCATTCGCGGTACCTGTCTAATTGCTCTTTCAATGATGGATTTACGAGGGGATTCCCTGCTGAACCGAAAGGTCTCTGGTAATGGAAATCGCGGTAGCTGTCAGCTATTGACGGGTTAGTAAAGAGTCTCCGTAAAAGGTGCCTGTTGTAACTTGACCATTTTCTACATTCAGCTACGGTCTTTTCCAACTGATTTTCTGAGCCTATGTGCTGGTCTCGGAGTTGATACCCCATATCAATTCGCTCTTGTATTTTCTGGTAGGCACTTTTTCGGTTCTCAACCAAACTTGGCAGAGATTGCATTTCAGTCATCATGTCTATATGTGTATCCTTTACAAAGTTAACCTGCTCACTTTCTAAAATAGGGATTTTGCCTTCCTCTGTATAATCGAATTCTGCAACCTTAGGTAAATACTTGAGTTTGCCATCCTTTTCGACAATAGCGAGCCATATACCTCCACAACCTTTACAAGCCAGGGTCTCTTGAGTGCCACAGTTCTTAACTTCAAGTACGTGTGTCCTATCCCAAGGACAGGTCAGAGTGTAATATCCCAGGTGTCCTTCAACGATTTCAAGTTTCACTTCCTACGCCTCACTCTTGCGTGACCCCTTTCACCGTCTTACCCACCGTTTGGGAAATAGAAAAGTCTTTTCCAATAAAGCACCCGACACGAGGAATACCTTCTACAGGATTCATTCTTGTCCTCCTGCTTGTGCTTTGAGTAATTCTATAATGACTACAGTGTAAGTCTATTTCTCACAATACTGCATACTATCCGATACAAAGATCAACGTCCGCTACACCTGATTTTCCTCAATTTGATAACATTTGAGTTTTAGGATTTACGCACAGAGGCGATAAATCGCCTCACTACCAACCGACAGACATTACAAGCATAGTTTTTTTAAAAAGAGATAAGGTTCGTAGTGGCGCAATTCATTGCGCCTTGTATAAGTCGCGAACTCACTTAAATTATAGAATTTATTTTCTTCCTTGTCAAGCCGCATAGATTTTTTTATAAAACTGCAACAATGAAAAATTAAGAAAAAAAAATCATTGACACCCTTCCCACAGCTGTATACAATAAAACCTCATAAGATACATCGTATAC
>CAZURU010000690.1:0-2581 GCA_964623585.1 uncultured bacterium | reverse complement strand
TCTGCTTTTTTATATGTGTCAAGAAAAATATTGTAATTTGCTTGACACTTTTTTATAAAGTTGTTATACTACTTAAATACTGAATAGGCAATGAGGCAAGAGCGGTATGAGGGACCTCTGTCTCATTATTTTACCGAAAACCCTCATAAAAGGAGGTAGAGTATGCTTCGTGACATCTTTACCAATAAGTGGATACTTGGCATGATTGCCTTTTTGATTATTATTGTCGGTGGGTGTCTCTTATGGTATCAACGTACCACATCGCCTTATGAAAGAGAAGCTGCTAAAACTGCCGATTATGCTCGCCAAATAGAGAAAAACCGACAGTCAAAAAAGGAAAGCAGCACAGATACCGAGGCAGCTGCACTTCATTCTCTCGCTGATAGCGAAACGCAATCCGCAGACAAACAGAGAACAGACGTCAACCCCGTAACGGATAAGACAGTATTGACACACACACAAAACGATACGGAGTCTCCTGTGGAAACTGCAGAGACAGCAGATTTAAATGTGTCACCTTTTGGCTTCGGGCCCTATCCTGAATTGCCCGATGATTATCCATCCAAAGTAGACTGGACTTCTAGGAATAGTGCTCAGGCGGAACTTCTTACTCGTGTACTGGTGAAGTTATGGACAGAAGGAGAAAAGAACTTCCGGGGTGGTGGTACCCACAATGGTAAAGTCTACCCATGGTACCATAACACGATTTATGTCAAAATTGTGGAAATTGAGAATGCTGATGGAGAAATTGTCGCCCGATCAGTTACCAAAATGTCAGGTCCAAGTGTAGACTGGTCAAGGGTAGATGATTGGTTAAACCCACCTTCACACATTCGCATTTTAGATTTAGATTCTTCAGGTATTTATCCTTATGAATACCTAAATTTACCCTAAAAGAAAGGAGACAAAAGATGTTTGGTAAGTTTTTTAGTTTCACATTTATTGTTCTATTTGCTTTATTTACAGTCTTTGTAAATAGAGGATATACTCATGATTCATATCCATATGATGCTCTACTGCCCGGAAGTATGTATGCTGACGTAGATGGGAGTATAACAAGAGTAGACGGTTTGATTCCTGATGATGGTAAGATAATCCATATCCATGGTATCGTTTATTCTTATAATGATGGACAGCTTGGTTCTCATAGAAATGGAGATTATACACTCGCTCTTGAAGTGAGTGCACCAAAGGAAGGAGCAATATATGATAAGGATTGGTGGGAGGAAAATTTTGCTTCAGTGACTCCTATTCTGGCACAAGATTTCTTTGGCGAGGGGATTCGGTTGGAACGGGATATTACAATCGTAGCAAAAAAACTATCTGATGACAGAGCAGTAGAATATAAAGCTTCTGCTACTCTCCGAAACCAAGTTGGAACTGCCAGGGATTTCATAAAGAAATCTGTAGGTGAGTATAATGCGGTGTCAGTACCAGGGAACAATAATGATGGAACAGGGAACAATAATGATGGAACAGGGAACAATAATGATGGAACAGGGAACAATAATGATGGAACAAGGAACAATAAAATTGGTCCTTCCAACACCGGCATTTCGCTTGCTAACTCAAACAAGACACCTCAACCTGGAGACAGTGTCACGTTAAATCTTGTCACCAGTGAACCTTACTACTATGTGAGTTGGTATGTGAAGGCACCTTGTGATACAAGTGAACGTGGCACATATATAGAAGGAGACAGCGGTAACGGAACATTAACGGAAGCATCACTCACCTATACGTTTCCAAGCGGTGTCAGGCATACCGGAGATTTTCTGTTTACTGCATCCATTTGCCGATATGCAGATATGTCCTGGTACGGGGACGAAACCCATACGGTGTCGGTGAGTATGCCAACGGTGCCTTCACGGCCTGGGAGTTTTGATCTAACAGCGGGTCGTATTAGCATTCGGTTGAATTGGACATCTTCTGCGTCTGATGGCGGTTCGACTATTGAAGCCTATGAGTTTCAGTATCAATCCAGTACAAATGATCGTAGGCGTTGGAGTTCTTGGTCGACGTGGGAGTCTGGTGGGACAGATAACTTCCACTTGATACAGGGATTGTCACGTGACACGGATTATGCGGTTCGTATGCGTGCCAGAAATAGTGTTGGACTGAGTAACAAAACGGGCATCAAGATGATCAAGACTCTGAGATAATTTATCTAAAATCTTTGTCCGATTTTAGTCACTGGACAGGTAGGTATCCTTTTGGGTGCCTGCCTTTTTTCTTTCCTACTTGATTTCTTTAGGTTTCTCTCCGCTGTTCTGTGGGTAGCGAAAGAAGGAGCTTTTTAGCGTTCGATTCCTTAAGCTTGTGGCTATTAGAACACTATCGATCGTAGGTTCGGTAGATGTCGATTCGTTCATATACACGACAGCGATAAACTTGCAAACAACGTGTTTCTGTTTTTCGGAATCCGCAAAATCCGCGTCATCCGCGATTCAAACATAAAAGGCAACAATCCTTCCACTCCTCCATCCTTCCCTCTTATCCTGGTCAAATCCTGAAAATCTTGTTCCCTCTTCCATCCTTCCATCCTTCCATCCTTCCATCCTTCCATCCTTCCATCCTTCCA
>CAZURU010000689.1:0-2597 GCA_964623585.1 uncultured bacterium | reverse complement strand
CGCTTTGCATTCTCCACTGGCCACATCCCATAGACACACTTCGCTGCCCATCCAATTATAACCACGAGCTACACTAACGAGAGTCCGTCCATCGGGAGAAAACGCAACAACACTCCACTGAAATCTTTCCCTAAACCAACCGCGTTCAGGAGCAGGGAACGTGGTTTTAAGTTCTCCACTGGTGACATCCCACATACACACTTCACCACGCCTACCGCCAGCAGCAAGGACATGACCATCAGGTGAAAAAGCAATACTGTAGATAGCGTCAAAACGTTCAGGGGTTAGCGTAGATTTGTGTTTGCAAGTAAACGCATTCCACAATTGAATTGTGGTGTCCCTTGTTAAATTATCCCTGCTGCTACTCGCGAGGGTTTTTCCATCAGGGGAATAGGCTAATACAAAACCATCCATAGAATATGCTTGTAATAGATCACTTGCTTGAGCACCTCTGAGCCCTTCAAAAGTGATTAGTCGAGGTTTTGCAGATCCCACATCCCAAAGCCGGATGGTACCATCTTCACTTGCACTTGCGAGGGTTTTTCCATCAGGGGAATAGGAGACAGCGTCAATCCTCTTTCTATAAGAAGCATTTAGCCATCGTCCTATAGGCACTTTGAGCGTACTTTGAAGATCCCCTGATTGCGCATTCCAGATGCGAATTATTTTGTCGCCGCTCGGACCATCGGAAGCTCCATTTCCAGCAGTAGCAAGTCTACTGCCATCAGAACTGAACGATATGGAAGAAACGGATCTTGTATGCCCAATGATAGTTTGTAAGTGTTCCCCAGTGACAGCGTCCCACAATCGAATAGTACTGTCCCCGCCTATACCTGCAAATGTTCTGCCATCAGGATTGAAAACAAGGTTGTAGATTTCATCAGTATGCTCAGTGAGGGTTAACTGGTGTTCTCCATTAACAGCATCGTATAACCTAATTTTCTTGTCCTGACTTGCAATAGCAAGCTTATTACTATCGGGACTGAAGGCAATAGCATCTGGATATCCTGTGAGTGATGCCTTGAATTGATACGTGGCAGTATCCTACAAACGAATTGTGCCATCCTTACTCCCGCTGACAAGAGAAGCACCGTTGGGAGAATATGCTACCGTAAAGACACTGTCTGTACGCTCTTTTATAAGTGTTTCTTTGTGTTCACCTGTGGCAGCATCCCATAATCGAACAGCACCCACTGATAGATCTATATCAATATCTTTGTCCCAACCGCCAGTAGCGATTGTGTCTCCATCTGGGCTGAATGCGATGGAATTAGCGCGAAAATCAGGATTTTCAAGAGTGGACTTATGCTGACCCGTTTCTATATTCCACAATCGAATCGTTTTGTCATCTTTACTAATTGGTACCCACCGAAGATCATCCGCACTTGCGAGCGTTTTGCCATCGGGACTGAATACCATCAACCTACGCCCGCCTGTATGCCCCTCAAGTGTTGCTTTGTGCTTGCCAGTAACAACGTCCCACAATTGGATAGTTTCGTCTACACTTCCGCTGGCGAGGATACTACCATCGGGACTAAACTCCAGATAGAGAATAAATTCTTCATGCTCACCAAGCGTCCCTTTGTGTTCTCCAGTGTTTGGATCCCACAAGCAAACCGTACCGGTATCCACTGTTCCACCGCTAGCCAAGATGCGACCATTAGGGGAGTATGCAATGCAACCCGTATCCTTTGTATGCCCTGTAAGGAGATTTAGCTCTTTGCCGGTGTGAGCATTGTATATCCAGATCCCAATTGAACTACCAACTGCAAGCTGAGTGCCATCTGGAGAATACTTGATTTGACCTATAATTCCTTTTCCAAGGCGTGCTCTGTGCTCTTCGGACACATACCATTCGGTATTGTTTTGGGTAGGTTCGTTTGGAAAAAACATAGTGGCGATTTTCTTTTTAGGTAGCTCTTGGGTAGCATAATCTCAGCGTATCCAAGTGTTCACACAAATAAATCTGGAGTTAACCCACTTTAACACCTTAACTTGTAAATAGGTTGGGTGATATTTGGCTTGGAGGTTGGAGCAAGTTAATTGGTATAGATGGAGTTTGGGGTTGCTCTGCCTGTTGTGGAAACATTGCAGCGAAGGCTTCAAGTGAGTAAAGTTCCATTCCACTTTGAAATTCAGACGGATTTTTCTCTATAGGTGAGGTGTAAATCTGTTCCTTTTTCTCTCTTAACATTGCAGCAATATCTTTTGGCAATTTAACGCCAGCCTTTTTCTCAAAACCTTCCACGCTTTGATAAGATTTACTAAAAACGGCAGGAATATCTATGCCTTCGTTTGCTGCACTTGTTAAGCTAGTTTTGGCTTTCTTCCATTCTTGCTGGTGCAACCGAGCCATTGCACGATTGTAATAGGCTGGTGCATAATCGGGATCTAATCTTAGTGCTTTTGTATAGTCTTTAAGGGCTTGATTAAACTCGTCATTGTTGAAGTAAGCCAGTCCACGATTGTGATAAAATATTGCCTCATCTCGACTCAGTTCTATCGCCCTACTATAATTTTCGATAGCTGCATCAAAATCGCCGTCGTTACCATAAACATTGCCAAGGTTGTTATAAGCTGCAGCATTATCTTGTTCC
>CAZURU010000688.1:0-2608 GCA_964623585.1 uncultured bacterium | reverse complement strand
CTACCATTTTGCCGGTGTCGTCAAACACAGCACAAGAAAAATCAAGACGTTCTTTGATGTTGGGGGAAAATGCTGTGCGTCGGAGCGTTACACCCATCTCCTCCGCAACCGAGGTTAGCATGTTTTTGTAGAGTTCTAATTTGATAGGATCCGCAGTCATAGTCATTTTAATAAAGAGTGGAGGTAGAGTCGGTACTCTCAAGGCGTTATCAACGCGTCCCTCATTGTTTGAGGACTCGGTAATCCTCTGGTGAACAGAGTCGGCACTCTCTAAAGATCAATTGACCTACTCCACCAAAATTTGAATCAGCTGATTGCTTTAGATCGGATTCCTTCAGGACCTATGCAATGTGCTATGAATTACACTACTACAAACCGCTACGCTTTGGAGAAATGCTTGTATTTACAAGCGATCTGTTTTCATGGTGGGGTGATTTATCACCTGCTTACGTAAAACCTAAAAGATTATACTATATTTTCGGGAAAAGGGCAAATTATCAATCGAAGGGGGTAAAGTTTCGTCACACTGGGTAGGCGGTTTTGCTCGGGCATTTTTCCAAGCTGCTGCATCCAATACGTAGGGGGTTTTTGCTTGGGCGTTTCTTCAGGGTTTCCCTGTCCAATTGAAACTCATGGCACGGGCGAGGGCCCTCGCCCCTACGATGTTAGGTGGGGTTTCTCACGCGCGAAAGTCACCTTTGACAAAATATTTACACACCCCGAAGATACGTTTGCTACTTTTCCTTGACTATCTTGATCAAATGTGCTATATTAATAAGTAGTAATATGTTTAACGCTCCAATACCTATTTTGAGAATATGTGAATGAAAAAAAGAACATATAGCAGATACCGAAAATCAGCACGATGGCAAAACAAACGCCGAACGATCTTGAAGCGCGCTGGCTATAAATATCGGAGATGTGGAAGGCGCGCGGCGACACAGGTTCATCACGAAACTTATAAGGGCATTGGTAGAGAACGACTCCGCGACCTAACCGCTGTATGTGGGGGATGCCATAAGCGGATTCATGGAAAATAACAGTTCACCGTGATACTAAAGGAGATTAATGTTTAAAGTAAATGAACAACCAATCTAATTCACAAAACGAGCTCAACAAAATCTTGAAAAAAATCAAGGAGATAGTGGAAAAATCTGCGGACGGAGATTATATCTACCGCGGTGAAGCTGAATACTTTGAGAAAATATCCTCAAGTCTTTATCGTGAGTACCCGCATACAGAGGGTGAACGCTTTGATATAGAGCGGCACCAAGCAGCAATTCTGGACGAGGCGAAAGAATATACTAACGAGAGCGATCCAATTAAAATCCTAACCGAACTTCAACACTTTGGTGGTAAAACCAACCTAATTGACTTTACAGAAGATTATCTTATTGCCCTTTTCTTTGCTTGTAATGGTTCTCACGAAAAACCCGGCAGGATTATCTTAAAAAAAAGAGAGTCCGAAAACTACAAGATCGAAAAAGCACCTAATACAATTAAACGTGCTGAATATCAAAAAAGTGTATTTGTCCAATCGCCCGACGGTTTTATTGAGCCAGACATTGAAGTCGATATTCCCATAGATCTTAAATTTCCGACGCTAGAATATCTGCGAAAATATCACAGCATTTCCGCAGAGCGGATCTATAATGACCTTCACGGCTTTATTAGACGAAGTGCTTCCACTGAATTTCTTAAAGGTCTCACTTGCCAAGCAAAGGGAGATAAAGCGAGAAGCAGTAAGGAGAAACAGGATCACTATGAAGATGCCACTAATCACTATACCGAAGCCTTAAAACTGAAACCCAATTATATTGAACTCTATAATAATCGCGGCAATGCTTACCGTGCCAAAAGGGACTATGATCTAGCTATTCAGGACTATGACAAAGTGATAGAGATGAACTCCGATTTTGTTGAAGTTCTCGTGAATCGTGGACTTGCGTACTATGACAAAGGGAAGCGTGATTTAGCCATCAAAGACTACAACACAGTAATAGAAAAAAGGCCTAATTTTTTTGTAGCTTATCTTAATCGTGGCGCGGCTTACGATTTGAACAATGAAGATGACCAAGCTATCGCAGACTATACCGAAGCAATACGACTAAAGCCAAATTATCTTGAAGCCTATTGCAGTCGTGGTTTCGTGCACAGTAGTAAAGGACGGTATGACCAAGCTATCGCAGACTATACTGAGGCAATACGACTGAATCCAAAGTTTATCAAAGCTTATCGCGACCGAGGGAATGTTTGCTTTAAAAATGGTGACTTTATTCAAGCTATTGCGGACTACACCGAAGCGATAAAATTAGAATCAGATGATGCCGAGACTTATTTCAACCGCGGAAATGCTCACTACAGAAATGGCGATTTCGATCTCGCTATTGCGGATTATACCGAGACCATACGCCTGAAATCTGATTATGCTAAGGCATGTTACTGGCGCGGACGTGTTTACGATGAAAAAGGTGATTTCGATCTTGCTATTGAAAGTTACAACCAAGCGATACAGCTCAACCAAAATTACGGTGAAGCATATTTCGCTCGTGGTCTAGTGCTTGGTCAAGTTTATATTGACGAATGTATAAAAAATATGGTATCCTAA
>CAZURU010000687.1:0-2613 GCA_964623585.1 uncultured bacterium | reverse complement strand
GTAAGGGTTTGTTGATGTTTCGTTCCCGATTTGCTGTTGTGAAAAAAAATAATTTGGCGGAAAGTATAACATTTTTTTATCGCTAAATCAACGGTATGAATGCCGTGTGGCATTCCCCGGGTTGTTAGCAATTGGCAAGAAATTTATGTAACGACTGAAAATGTTGTATCGGTTTCCGTGCCAGCATTTTGTAGTTTGATACAATATTCCCCTCTTTGGGAAGTTTTATGAGATATTATACTATTTTTACTAACTGATGTCAAGTTAAAAATATGTTGTTAATTATAATTATGAAGATAGCGGTTGGGTCTCTCTGAGGATTAGGGTCAAAAACTTTACACCCCTCGCTCAGTTGTATCACTTCCCCAGTCCCATGCGGTATTTGATGTTGTAGTTGATGGTGAAGTCTAATTCTTCGTCGGTGAAGCGGTAGTGTTTGGCAAGGACAAGGTCAGATCGGGTTATCTTCTGAACGCGGGAATATCGGTAGGTAAACCAACTCGCATGAAAAAACGAGCAAAAGCCTGAGAGAGATGTTCTCGGTATGGAGGCAGCAACCGCATACGATTTTGGGATTCTCCCGCAAACGCCCTACAAAAATCTAACGGAAGCGTGTAAGTATTGTGAAAGTCAACAATTCTGAACTCTCTTTCTGCATTAGGTAATTCACACTCGTTTAGCAGGTGATGAGCTGGAAGTTGCCCCCGACGTGCTTCCTCCATACCTTTGTCCGTAGCTAAATGTCCTTGTGTGTATTCTGAACGATTCCATAAAAAGCAGAGCAAGACCTGAGTGATTTTTTCTCTACCCTTAACCATATCACAACTTTGGGACATAACGATCACATTCCGTCGCGTCAACCTGAAATTTGCTTCTAAGGAATTTAGGGTCAAATTGGCCGGTGGAAGAAATATAGGGCAACCTTCCAGAATATCTCCTTGCTCTATTTCATCACTATCTACCAAACAATACCAAGGATAAGTTGTTTTCACAATATTCATAAGGAACAGATGTTTATTATTCCCAAGGATCCTCAACCGGAATTGGTTTACTTGGTTCTTCGTATATCAATTTAACTCGTATTGTGCTAAATTCACACCGAGGAGTGATTATATCAGCATCCAGGTTAAGAATATCCTCTTCATTATAGACTGGAAAAGGAGGTAGTTGCTGTTGTATATCTGCGAATTCTTGCGTCACACCAGATTCGATTTCTTCCTCAAAGCCTAACTTAAGCGATGCACTCGTGTCTTGTGCGAAAAACTCTGGGCTCTTTGATGCTTCACTTTCAATAAGAAAGAAATTTACACTCTCAACTATTGTTCCTATAGTATCGCTGAATCCAGACAAGGTTTTTACATTCTGCTGGAAAAGTTTTGAAATATATGGATCTTCCACTTCGTTATAGAGAGATCGAAAAACTACATCTCTATTTATCGTTGTTGTCCCTTGTATGTATTGAGTTGTCACGATTTTCGCCCCCAAAACTTCTCATGAATCTCTTCACTCACGAGAGAAGAAAAAAGTTGGGTAATTGCGTTATGTGCAGCTTGAAACCAAACTTGCATAGGCTGATACGGTTGATTACTAAGTGCCTTAAATTCAATTTGGAGAAGCTGCTGATTGTCAGGGAGACGTTGAGCATTACGAATCAAGAGCATTAATTGTCCTAAACCGTTTGGTAAACCTAAGATAGTTTGCCAATTGATACCTATTACATTGTCTAAAAGTATACTTTGTCTCGTCCCAGATAGCAAGTTTGGGAAAACTTTTGCTAAATCTTTAGGATTCTCCCATCCCTGTGACTGGGGAATGAGATCTATGTAGGTTAATTCGTATTGCTTGGGCATAAGACTCCCTAAGTTTTCCTCTGCTAAAAACGTTTGGAAATGCGATAGATAATCTTCAAAGTTCTTGAATATCCTCTCGTAACCTGGGTATTCGTCATCTGGTCGTATTTTCCGCCAATTATGAAGGAACCAATTTCGTTGTACCTGGATAAGCTCGTTCTCATCTCTGTGTATGAACCAAACCCGTGGTAATGGAAACTGGTTAGGTTCTCCAAACTCCTCGCCTGATACAAGACCTATTAAGTTATTGTCCTCAGTGTTCGGAAAATCGGGCATGAACTTTTGCCATAATAGACCCAAATGTCCCGACTGTAAAGGCTTGATCGTATCAAAACGTATACCGCAAACAATCTCATTAATAGGCGGATTCTGATATTTTATGGTTGACTCTGCTATTGTTTTCATAAGGTGTTTAGAAACGCACTTTGCTTATTTGCAACCTGTGAAATTTCGATTGACTTTATATTTTCTATAAATCTTAACGAATTATTTTAACATAAAGTTGACAATTAGTGCAACTATATTATAAAGGAAAAAACGCGTCTTTAATAAGCGGTTTAATCTCATACCACCTTAGGTACCACTTGCCAATTGGGAGAGTACTTCTGTGGGCACTAAAATGCTCCCCTTCCTTAGGAAGATACTTCCGCACCTTCAACCATTCCATAGTAGATTGAAGACTTTCTGTCACTTTTAACTTCGCTATGAACGGCAGCATTCGCCTTCGCCGCCATTCCAATTCTCAATGTAAGATCCGAGTCCT
>CAZURU010000686.1:0-2627 GCA_964623585.1 uncultured bacterium | reverse complement strand
TCACCGACATGATCGGCTTCGGCGTGAACCAGGTCACCGGCGATTATTCCCGGGGGGCGTCAGGTTTCTGGGTCGAGCGGGGAGAGATTCAATACCCCGTCGAGGAAATCACCGTGGCCGCCAACCTGAAAGACATGTTCCGGAACATCGTCAGCATTGGCAACGACGTGGACAACCGGGGCAACATCAAAACCGGCTCGGTGCTGGTCGAGAACATGACCATTGCCGGAGAGTAAGTATAACGATGTCTGACCCAGCTGATCTCACGTATAAGGAGTTATGCAAAGAGTATGACCCTATAATTGACGAACCAATAGTTCTTGCCCAACCTGAAAACCCTACTATCTTCGATATTTCCGGATATCCGCATTACGAGGAGGTCATAAGCAACTGGTATGCTTTCTTTTTCGACCCTGTAGCGGAGCATTCGCTACGTGACCTGTTTCTCCAATCCCTGATAGAAGTTATCAAAAAAAATAACGATCACGAAGAATTCTCCTTGGAAGATTGTCGTGTAGAGCGCGAGTTTCAAACGGATAAGGGTAAATTTATTGATTTGGTGCTTTATGAGCAAGCCGAAGAAAACGAAAAATCTGAATCTGCAATAATCATTGAGAACAAAATTTCTGCCGGGATTTACAATGATCTTAATGACTATTACAACAGTGTAAAAACAGAACCCGGCCAGAAAGTCGGGGTAGTAATAAGCTTAAAAAAAATTGACGTCCCGCATCAAAAATTCCTTAATATCACTCACGAAGAGTTACTTGAAGCAATACAGCGCAACCTAGGGGACTATGTAGTATCTGCGAACCCCAAGTACATACCTAATTTACAAGATTTTATTCTCAACCTTGAACAAATGACGAAACCGGAAAAAATGCAAGACAGCATAAAATACTATTTTGATAATGCTACAAAAATCGATGAAATACTCAATCTGAGAAAAGAAGCAGAAGAATATTTAAGGAAAAATCTTCGATACGCTGTTGAACGTGATAATAAGTACAAATTGCGGCCGGACGCTGAGGGAGCATTTAGATTTGCATATACATTTGGACCTTCCAATTATTGCGTGATGTTCTATCTCTACTATATTGAAACAATTCGCACCGAGAAAAAATTCTCACTATCAGTGTGGCTATATGGGGAAGAGGTTGTTGAACATTGGAAACGCGTAGATGGTAGAAACAGGTTAAGAAAAAACGAATATCAACTGAAATTTAAGTTTCATGAAAATAGTGACGGGAAAAAATGGGCATATCTCGCTGAACAAAAATACAAAATTCCAGATTTTGAAAAATTCGGCGAAACGGTTGTCCAATTCTTAAAAGAAGACTGGTCCGACTTTCTAAAAGACGTAACTGATATACTGAACTGATCCCGCCAAGTGTTCCTGGCACTGCTTCCTAACGAAGAACTGACCAACAAAATCCGAAACCCACATTGACGATAAATCAACCCATTGTCACTCGTGTGGGAAACTGATCCTGTTCGGCCATTCAATAGGAGGATATTCCAGAATTAAAGAGGGTGGCAGCAAACGCAAAGGGGTTCTGGTGTTTACCTTCTACAGATATTTATCATGTTCCTGGCCGCTAACCTCTTAATTCTCGCCAATACCTTCAATGGCGTGGAGACGTTTGCGCGAAATTGTCTCTACAGTCTCTCGGCGATACCTGGCAAGGTCCTCATCAGTCATCTGCTCAGGAGAAACAAGACGATAATGTTTCTCCTCATTGATAACCACCCCTTTCTCACCTGTTTCAAAAATGAAGAGCGCTATCAAATTATCTTCCATGAACTGTGCAGCTACAGGACGGCAAACAAGTTGCGGAAATTTTACGGCGCATAAAGCAAAATCCTGCTCTACCTGGACTATTCCAAGTTGATCCGACCTCCCTTTGGCTTGAACAGGGAAAACATATTGCGCGCCCTGTTTATCCATGCCGATATAAATTTCATCTGTTTCAACCTGTCCCATGCCTGGTACGGTTGTGCGTAGGTGGTTTTGCAGGGAATAACAAGTCACACCTGAGAAAATATCAATAAGCCGGTTATATCGTAGTTTTGCCAACAGCGCCTGTTCATCATTGAGCGCATATTTGGTAATGATTCCAGGAGTCGCGTCCGGGATTTTTATCTCCGCCAGGAGGGAATTGGGAACAATATGCGGCATTGCCGTCAACGAAAATTTATACTTTGCCTGGCCCACTGAACGGATTACCCATTCCAGACCTTCAGGGGCAAGCTCCCGAATTGATTCCGGTAATGCCGTCCGGTAACGGAAGCTGTAAATGACATCACCAAGATTCTTGGGTAGCTCTATCCCAAGTTCCTTTGCAGCGCTGACCAGATCTTCGCGCCGGAAGTTCACTTCCTGCGCCTCTTTCCTGTAATTCTCAAGAAAGATATATTCGATCAATTTTGAATATCGATTTCCAGCCTTAGCCATCCTGACTCTCCTTATTGACACCCCGGCCATTGCAACACAACCACCTCTTCCCGCATCTGTTTGCGTGTTGCCGTGGCAAGACGGGTGCGAAACAGGTCGATACCGATGACCCGGTATCCCAGCGACTGGGCTATGTCCGCAAGTAGCTGACCGGTGCGAATCATGACTTGCA
>CAZURU010000685.1:807-2635 GCA_964623585.1 uncultured bacterium | reverse complement strand
TTTTTTTTCCCACAGCAGTTGGGACCTGCGTCGTATGGTAATCACGCAGCAACTCTCCTCGTGCGTCTATCCTGATTGCAACGCCATAAGCATCTGACAATTGCCTATGCAGGTCGTCTTCATTCCGACGAATACCCAAAGCAGCCCCCAGTAACCCCACAATGGATGATTTCGAGGGTTTTACATCGCTACGCCTATGTTCACCTACGGCGATTTCGCCCCAAGACGCCATCGGACCGTAAAGTTGAAAAATGAGATGTTTCATCGCTACAATCCCTTGATGGCGTGTTTGATTACATCCTGAATTGACCCTTCACCCCGGTGTACATTCAAGATCGCTGGTTCCGTAGCGTCAATGCCATAACCAATGTTCATATTTTCTCGGCAAGTTTCCAATTTATCAATGGCATCTGCCAACATATCTGTTCCTTCTATTGATTTCAAAAAAGCGACTGATAGAGATCGCGGTTGCTCATCACCTGTTTCACACATGACGTAAGACGAATAGGCCCGCGAGGCAAAGCTGTTTTGCATGCCCGTGGGCGCGACTGTTGCAATTGATTCAATGAGAGCTGACAATGCCCTTGACGTCAATTGGACATCACCGCTGAGATTTTTTTGTAGCGATTCGCGGTCAATGCATACGTATAAATAGAAAAGACCAGCGGCAAAACCTCTTTCGCCAATATGACCTGCGCCGAGGTCTTCCTCTCCCGTATTGAGATCGTCAACAGCAGTAAAATAATCATCTTCTACAGTGACGCGATGCACGCTGATTGCATGTGCTACCTGTGCTGCGGCTTCGGTGTTAAATCTGGGATCATCAGCGAGCATGCGACCAAACAAAGCGATATCAACTGCCGTGTGGTTTTGGCGCAATAGTGCCAGATCAGATTTTGATGGCGGCTCATTTTCAGTTGCGAGTTTTTCGACTAGAACATCAATACCCACCAATTCCTCGGGGCTAAAATGAGCGAGTTGCTCCAATTCGAGCTCAGTCAGTTCTTTTTTCAATCTTTCCTCAGAGTCCAATTTTTTTAATCCATCTTTTTCCCTTTTAGACAAATTTTTGCATTTGCCAAAAACTCCGGCAATTTCTCGTGCCCATGCAAACGCGTTCTTTTGTGTGACGCCCGTTTCGCAGAGCTTTTTAAAAACCTTAATACCGTAGCTTTTTGTGCGGATGCCAATATGTTCGCCAAGTGCCTGCACAAACACATCTGACTTGCGCCAAGCGCGTTTGAGGCTTTGCGACGAAATGCGCAACCGGGGTACATTCCCCATCACTGCGGTTTTGGGTTTGCCGAGATCATCGCGGTTGAGATTGGCGGGAGGATAGGAAGTTAGCACATGAAGTTGAATAAACCGTTGAGACATATCGCGTCTCCTTTCGAAAAAAATGTTGAAAGTTATTCACTTACTTTTTTGGGATTTTTTCGTAATAATCGTATGCCCATCGTTTTTTGGTATTATCGCCCCAATAGTAGGTTGATTCGGCTAAGTCGTGAATGTTGATTTCACCGCGCAATAGCTTGATCATCCCGATCATATCGCGATAATATTCTTCTCGCGTGCTTTGCAAAAGCCTTCTAAATCGCAATTCGCTTACGATGGGCGTATCACCGCGTGGAATTGCCATCTGTGCGCCAATGGAATGTTGCGAATGCGTCCGAACATGGGAAAGCAAACCCATAATTTCAGCCAATTGATCACCATTGTTGCGCGAAAAGCACCCTTGCCATTCGCGCAATTGGTAGTGGAATACCGGGGTCATAACCACTTGCAAAACGTCCTTCTTGAAAAGGGCATTCACCTTTAACCGAAACTG
>CAZURU010000685.1:447-791 GCA_964623585.1 uncultured bacterium | reverse complement strand
CCCACCAAATTTTTAATTCTTTTCCAAACTCTGTATTGGGATCAAATTCGAGTTTCATATAACTCACTCCTTTCAATTTTGAGAAATCTGTAAAATTTGACGAAGAGGTCGGCCATTGAGGTAATTTCTCAATTTCTTACGTGCTTGTACTACCCTCTTCATGTTGGCCAAAGCGACATCTTCGCGAAGGGTATAATCTTCAAAAAGTTGCAGGCCTTTCTTTTTTATTATCTCATACCAATGTGCTAATATGTCCAAACCATCGCTGTTTTCTCGTATTGTATCGTACAAATTCTTTAGTGCCTCAAAGAACTCTCGTTCTGTATCTGTATAGAAACTATCTG
>CAZURU010000685.1:0-412 GCA_964623585.1 uncultured bacterium | reverse complement strand
TAATATGTCCAAGGCTTCCCTTGATGCCCAAGGCTTCCTTTATACACTTCTCGACATCTTGAACAACTTTTTCAGAGGCTTCTATTATTTTATTGACGCGAACTGCAAAAACACTGCCTATATCTAAATCTAAAAAAAGATATAGTGGAAATGTCGTTTCGTACCAACATAGCGGTTTCATATTATCCATATCGTAGCCAAAAACCCATAGTCGACATTGTTCATGTTTTTGGAGTCTAGGATGAAATTCTGTAACAACCTTAGCGGGCTTATCAGACTCAGAGCCTTCAGACAGACCAATCCAGTATTTATAGGCGAATCCCCCGGACTGTGGGTGATGCGGAAGGGGTTTTCCGTCTTTATTTATTCTATGAGTACTTAAATGGTGCTGCCATTCTTCTGAATAATTGAT
>CAZURU010000684.1:0-2639 GCA_964623585.1 uncultured bacterium | reverse complement strand
GGGCATCCACGGAAAGAATCCGCTGCGGAGTGAACACCTACGTAGCCCTTGCCTGAAGCGACATGGTTGAGCAGACCGTTCTTTTGGGCATCTGAAATCTCACCTATCGTGTAATAGAAAACAATGAGATCGTAGGGATCGAGATTTGGTGAGACGAGCGCGTCAAGGTCTTCCTCAACTCTGGTAATCTCAAATTCATCTCCCTGTGAAAGCACCTTCACGATTTCGTCACTACACCCTTTCCAATCGTGAATCGCACCACCTGCAAAAACGAGTGTGTTAATTTTCGCCATTATTTAGCCTCCTTGTTATGTAATGCTGCTATTATATCACAAGTGCAGAAATGTAAGCAATTTTTTTGGCGGATTTGCCAGCGTCATTTCTTATGCCTTTTTCCACTTGTCTTTTTTTTAAAAGATGCTACCATAACACGCATGACGAAACTCGTAAATATACTTCTCTATGTATCGTTTCTACTCCTGGCTATTGGCTTGATATTCCACTATCTTTCACCCGTAGGTTCACCACGTCAGAGATTTGCACAACCGCCAGAAAAACTGATACCACTTGCTGCGTTCAATCACGAATCTCATATTTACGATATCGCGTTTTCACCTATAGATGTTTCTCTTGTGGCAAGCCCTGCTACTAACAACAGCATAAAATTGTGGCATCTAAAAAATACATCGGCACCACAAGCAGTCTTCAATGGACATACGGATGTCGTTAAATCAATTGCGTTCTCACCGAATGGAGAGCTGCTCGCAAGTGCGGGTTTAGACGGTGAAGTTATATTGTGGGATATTGCTTCGGCAACAAAAATCGGCTCCTTTAAGGGAGCCGCTTTAGCAATCGCCATCTCACCGGATGGACACATCTTAGCAACTGCGGGTTATCACTTACAGCTTTGGAACATCCGTAATCCCAAGAAGATAACGAAGATTAGAACGCTCCCGCACGATGAATCAACCGCAGACCACACTTGGATATGGACAGTTGATTTTTCACCTGATGGAAAATGGTTGGCATACGGAGACAAAGTTGGCAGTCTCAAGGTTTGGGATATAGAACGTCAACAATTTATCCGCTCCCAGAAAATCTTTTCAGATAAAATATTTTCTGTCCAATTTTCACCAGACATGCGTTACTTCGTAGCTTCTTCGTTTTATGATCACGCGCTCTGGCGTTTGCCAGCGTGGGAACTTCACGGAAAGGTGCTGGGTGAAGCGTTAAGTATAGATGTTGCGTTTTCTCCTCATGGAAACACATACGCGACTTCCGATCTCGGTGGTGTAATCCTGCGCGCCATGGTGAACGGAGAACGGATCACTTCGTTTGGGTTTGGAGATTCTAAAAAAGCAACGTGGTCGGTCGCCTTTTCATCCGATGGTAATATACTTGCAAGCGGCGGTGGAGATGAAACACTTCGGCTGTGGGATGTTTCAGCGCAACAATTAGCAAAGATAGACACTACGCGACACGATACGGTTAGACTTATCTATTTTCTATCGAAGGAATCTCCACCACAGCCGGGCATTTCTGATAAACTGGATAGATTGATAAGACAAGTTCAACATTTTTACGCCACTCAGATGGAAAATAACGGGTTCGGGCGGAAGACTTTTACGTTTGAAACCGATGCAGAGGGTAAAGCGAAGGTATTTTTGGTCATCGCGGAACATCCTGATGTGCATTACGATGAGGATACTACGATAAAAATCAGAGCGGAAATCTTCGAGAAACTCAATCCTTCAAAGAACGTTTTGCTTGTGGCAGTAGATATACAGAGCGGTACTTTTCAGAAAAAGAAAAAAGGGAATATAAGGACAATCGGGCAAGGCAATACCACAACATCCCACTATAGCAAAAACTTAAGGAGGGCACTCCATGGTGGACGCGCTTTCGTTTCCGCTGCACCTAAAGATTTAGATTGGGATACGATTGCACATGAACTTGGACACGCGTTTGGTTTGGAACACGATTTTCGTGGAAGTCACCCCAGAATTATGTCATACGCAAACAAAAGATCCGAGTTGTCTAAATGTGCCGCTGAGTGGCTGGATAAAAGCCGATTCTTTAATCCGAATTGTCCGTTCTTTGATCAACCAGCCACCATTGAGATGCTCTCGCTTCCAGATGCATCTGATTTAACCATTGTCTCATTTGCTATCGAAGATGAAGATGGAATTCATCAAGTCCAGCTGATCGTGTCAACGACACCGAGTGATCCTGTCACAAAAGAAGGTTTCAAACTGCACAGTTGTCAGCGACTAAACGGAAAACAAAAGGTTACGGTTGCGTTTGAATTGGCGGAAATCCCATCCAAAAAGATTATACTCAAGATGATAGATATGCAAGGAAATATTGTATGGAGAACATTTGATTTCAGTGAAAATTCAACAGACTGAAGGTATCAACTTTACCAAGTACGAGAGGAGAGGACATGCCGAAAAAAATTGCCATCTTCCCAGCCAGTTTCGACCCCGTCACTAATGGACACGCAGACCTTATTGATCGGATTTGCAACCTTGATGTTTTTGACGAACTTGTTGTTGCTATCGGCGTTAATCCCGCCAAACCGGCGCGTTTTACGCTTGAGGAGCGCATTGAGATGCTTGAAATTGTCATTGGTCCGTATC
>CAZURU010000683.1:0-2645 GCA_964623585.1 uncultured bacterium | reverse complement strand
AAGAAGCACAATCTAACAGAATGTGCTACAAAAGAGGCACAATCTAACAGAATGTGCTACAAAAGAGGCACAATCTAACAGAATGTCTATTCTTGGGTGAAGGTATTGAAGGTTTAGTGACAAAAGGTTTACACACCCATAACCTTATTTACCCCAGTTTGTCAGACTTATTATACCATTTCTATTAGATTTTCTCTCATTACCGACTTTATAGAAATGAAACTGAGAAAGGCACAATCTGGAAGAATGTGGCAGAATACGCGTTTGGTATTCTGCATTAATAAAGAGACATTTTCAATTAGAAATGGTATTATTTGTATGTCTTATCATAATAGTTGTGCAAGAGTGTTTTGCATGATAAACTGTTTTCCAACCTTATGAATATTTGACACTACAAAAAACTGGAGGTAAATCAGGTTCAAAACTCTGTTGATAAACAACTGAATACGTGATAAACTAATGTCCCAACGGCAAACGAAAAGATCTATCAAACAAAAGAACTTGTTGTACGACTTGAAAATTTGAGAGAATGACGATGAGTGAAGTTAAAGACACACAAGATCACCCAAAAGTTGAAATAGCAGTAGAAAACTTTGGACCTATTGCGGAGGCAAACATTGATCTGCGCCCACTGACGGTATTTGTCGGCCCCAGCAATACTGGGAAGACCTATTTTGCTACGTTAGTGTATGCGTTGCATGGTATTTTTGAGGGTTTTTTACGAGTGCCTTTTCCAAATCTGTTCAAATCAACATACAGAATGTTTTCTAAACCTCACAACAATCTTGCTGGTGCTTTCGCTTCAACAGATGAAGAAGCACCGGAGATAATAAACAAGTTATCAACAAAACACAGACATTTTAAATTCTTAGATTTGCCGAAAGGGATTCGTGAATTGGCACAAGCAACTATTAAAGATTCAGGAATTTCGCAAAACAATTTAGATACTGAACTTAGGCGTTGCTTTGGATGCCATAATATATCGGAATTAATACGAGGCACTCAAGATCAAAACAGTGAAATGAGAATGGTTATAAATGTAAGCGAGGAAAAACAAGATTTTTGGTCACTCAATTTTACAGCTACAAATACTGATGTTGTTATAGATGGAACTATCAATGAAGACATGATTCTTCTTGACAAGAATTGTTGGTTGTCAGAAGAAGATGGTCTGAATTTTGATGAAGTACTAGCGAATTCTCCCGAAATCTTTCCCGGACTGAGAGTAAATAATAGGAATCGGTACTACCTACCAGCAGCTCGGAGCGGTATTATGCAAAGTCATCAAGTTATCACAAGTTCGGTTATGGCTAATGCTTCTCGATCAGGGTTAGAGCAGATAGAAATACCAACACTATCTGGACTAATTGTTGACTTTATGCAGCAAGTCATCCTATACGAAGAAGACAAATCGTCAGAAAGTAAAATCACTAAGTTATCAAAAACATTAGAATCAGATGTAATCGGTGGACAGATTGTTTCAACACCGTCCCAAAACGGATATCCTGTTTTTCTCTACCAACCATCAGACAGTAGTGAGGGGGTCCGCCTATCCCAATCGTCGTCAATGGTATCTGAACTTGCCCCCTTAGTGCTGCTTTTGCGAAGTGGCATTAAGTCCGGCGATACGCTCATCATTGAAGAACCGGAGGCACATCTACATCCTGGTGCACAAGCAGATATGGCAGTTATTCTTGCGCGTCTGGTACGGGCAGGTGTGAAGGTCATAATTACGACGCATAGTGATTGGTTGCTTCAGGAAATAGGAAACCTTATACTTGAAGGGGTAATTGAAGACGAAACAGAGGAATCAGATAGTTGGTTGCTGCCAGAAGAGGTGGGGGCATGGCATTTTCAAAAGGATGAACCGGTGAAAGAAATTGCGTTCCATCCAAGAAAAGGGTTTTCTCCTAAAGATTATCAAGACGTTGCTGAAGGACTATACAACAGATCGGTGAATCTTCAACAGAAGTATGAGAATCTGAAAGGTGAGAGCAGGCGTGAATCTACATGAAGCTCTTGAGAAGATTCGGCAAAGCGTAGGGAAAAACGCAGCTACGTCTTATACTAAAGAGGGATGTCAAGTTTCTATGGCGAATATCCCCTCTGACCGTGTAGTTTTAGATGTAGACCTTGCTTTTCCACCGGACAGGGCACAGACAAATCAATGCGATTTTATTCTCTTTTACATTGACACCATTCAAAGTAGACTCGTTGGTGTTCCAATGGAACTAAAGAGTGGAGACGTAAAAGCATCAATAGTAGCGGCGCAACTTAGAGAAGGTGCTCGTATCGTTGATGATTTTACACCAAGGAGTATTGAAATTGAACTGATACCCGTGTTAGTTAAAGATGGAATACATAAGGTACAAGTTGAAAAGCTTAAAGTACAAAGAATAAGATTTCGTAGTGAACGTGTTCCAATTAACATTACAACCTGCAGCTATCCTGGCAATATAGCGGACGTTGTAAAAAAATCTACAAAACGTTGAAAAAAGGAGATTCTTGCATCATTGCATTAGTTTCATAAAATCTTTCCTTAATAGTCCGTTTGGACCAAGATTATGTTACTTCAGTAACCACATTTTGCGTACACTTTTCGTTCTACCAGCTTCAAACTGATAGAAATAGATACCACTTGCCAC
>CAZURU010000682.1:0-2648 GCA_964623585.1 uncultured bacterium | reverse complement strand
ATCTTCCACCCTTCCAATCTTCCACCCTTCCAATCTTCCACCCTTCCAATCTTCCCCTCTTCCACCCCTCCCCTCTTCCAATCTTCCCCTCTTCCAACCATCCCTGAGCAAATCAATTACGTTTTCCCTTGCCAATCCTCATCGTATCTGATATGATAACTACACAATACAGAATGCTGCAATAGGAAGGGAAACACTACAATGGCAGACAAACCGAATGTTCTTCTCATCTCAACAGACCATTGGCCAAACTCACTTTTAGGTGTCAGTGGACATCAGGATATCCAAACACCAACACTTGATTCACTCGCTCGAGCAGGCACACGTTACACTCGCGGTTATAGTGAATGTCCAGTCTGTGTGCCAGCACGGAAAACATTGATGACAGGAACGACAACACGTACACACAAAGATAGGGTCTTTAATGATAAGAAAGGAATAGACGGACTCCCAACTATCGCTCAGACCTTTCGGAATGCCGGTTATCAGGCTACTGCAGTCGGCAAATTACATGTCTATCCACAACGTGACCGCATTGGATTCGATGATGTCATTTTAGGTGAAGAAGGGAGATTACAATACGGTGTAATTGACGACTACGAATTGTTCCTTGGAGATAGAGGATTTGCTGGACAGCAGTTCGCGCACGGTATGTGTAATAACGACTATCTCAACCGACCTTGGCATCTCCCAGAGGATTGTCATGTGACCAACTGGAGCACCCAACAGATGGTGCGCACGATTAAAAGACGCGACCCAACGCGTCCCGGTTTCTGGTTCCTATCCTATTGCCATCCGCATCCACCTTTAGCACCGCTGCAATGCTATATGGACATGTATCGTGATATTGACATCCAAATGCCTTATCACGGAGAATGGTCAAAAGACTCAGAGTGGTTGCCGTTACCCTTGAAATCGCGCCAGATGCAGGATGCGCAATACAGTGAAAATCTCATCCGATCCGCACGTCAAGCCTTCTACGCACTCTGTACACACATTGACCACCAATTACGCCTCGTTATCGGCACACTACGTGAAGAGGGACTGTTGAACAACACCATCATACTCTTTACATCTGACCACGGAGATATGCTCGGGAACCACAGACTTTGGGCAAAACGACTCTATTATGAAGATTCTACTAACGTACCAATGCTCCTCATCGGCACCGCTGGAGATGAACGCGTAGGACACAACAGAGTAGATGATCGACTCGTCGGATGGCAAGACGTTATGCCTACATTACTCCATCTCGCTGGCATTGATATACCGGATACAGTAGATGGGATGCCAATGGTAGGTGACAAAAAACGTGAATGGTTATACGGTGAAGTCGGTAGTGGCGGTAGTGCCACACGCATGATTCATGAGGGACGTTACAAACTGATCTATTACGCTATGGGGAATTACTCACAACTCTTTGATCTGGAAGAAGATCCGAGAGAACTCAACGACCTGTCCAATTCACCCGCGCATGCTGAAATCCTTAAGCGATTGACGAACCTACTCATCGGTGAACTCTATGGTGGTGATGAACAGTGGGTGCAAGATAGTGTACTTGTTGGACTACCAGACAAACCGTATCGACCCTCTGCGAATCGCAGCTTATCTGGACAACGCGGTCTCCACTGGCCGCAAGCTCCGTCTACTGGACGTTGAATATTCTGATCAAATGTGGTATTATTTTAATAGGACTTGCGCAACTACTTGGTAGGTGCGGTTGCTAACCGTTAACCGCACCGAGCATCTTATGAAATACCGAAATAGGAACTTATAAAAAGTTATGGCAAAAAAGAAATCAGACACAAATTCCAATCAGAACGGGGCAACGCTCGGATTTGAAGCAACCTTATATCAAGCAGCGGATAAACTTCGCAATAACATGGATGCTGCTGAATACAAGCATGTCGTGTTAGGATTGATTTTTCTCAAATATATCTCGGATTCTTTTGAGGAAAAATATAATTTTCTGCTTCAACAATATGCGGATCCACAAAGTGATTACTATGTCAAAGAAGAAATTGCCCGTTATGACTACGCAGAGGATAGAGATGAATACTTGGCAGAAAACATCTTTTATGTCCCAAAAGAAGCGCGCTGGGCATATTTACAAGGAAAAGCAAAACAACCTGAAATCGGTAAGCTGATTGATGATGCAATGCACGCTATTGAGGCAGAAAATCCACGACTCAAAGGTGTTCTGCCCAAGAACTACGGACGCACCACGCTTGACAAGCAAACACTTGGTGAACTTGTCGATCTCATCGGCACTATCGGTTTAGGTGATGAGGAGAATCGCTCAAAGGATATTTTGGGCAGAGTTTACGAATATTTCCTTGCACGGTTTGCCAGTGCCGAAGGCAAAAGAGGCGGTCAGTTTTATACCCCTCGCTGTGTTGTGCAGCTCCTTGTTGAAATGCTTGCACCATATCAAGGAAGGATTTACGACCCGTGCTGCGGCTCAGGCGGTATGTTTGTTCAAAGTGAGGAATTCGTCGAAGCACACGGTGGGCAACGTGATGATATATCTATCTATGGACAGGAGTCCAACCCTACCACGCGGCAATTGGCACTGATGAACCTCGCTATTCGCGGCATTGAGGCGAATCTCGGACAGGAACACGCCGATAGTTTTCACGACGATATGC
>CAZURU010000681.1:0-2669 GCA_964623585.1 uncultured bacterium | reverse complement strand
GCACTGTGCCAAGGACATAGGCAGATGACATTGCCAACCCGGTCAATCCATTCGGCGTTCGTGTAGGGCACAAGGTATAACCCTTCAAAATATGGCTCTCCGTTGCTCTGCGTGAAGGTCTTATCGCAAATCTGGCACTGGCCGCCGTACCATTCGATTAGGGTTATCCGAACGTGGTCGTTCTTCTTTGTCCATTTTTTAACGGTAGTAAAATACGAACGATTTTCTTGCTTGTCCTCAGCTTCTATATTGGCGGCAATGTCTTTTGAGGTTCTATCTCGGCGTAATGCGGGATTTTGAACGGAACCCCCATAGTCTGCGTCATTGTCAACGGCATCTTTGCTAGGTGATACAAAAGCCTCGGATAGGGCCTTATAGAAAGGGATTTTCTTTTTCCTACTGTCTGAATTATTTGACGTTTTCTCTTGCTTTTTGGCTTCCTGTTGCTGAAGAAGCTCCTGTATAGCTTCGGGATTTTCCTTGTTTAGTCTGCATAACTTTTCTAATTGCTCGACGGAATCAAGTCCATAATTTTTAGCAACCTTTTCTGTTTCTCTATATTCTCGAGTAGCTTGTTCTTGTCTTCTTTGTTCCTGTTCCTCTCGATCTTTCCTGCTTTTTCCAAATTCAATTTTTTTGACCCACTCTCGCCAAGGCTCGTACGAAAAACCTTCTGGAAGATGTTCACTTGATGCGTCACAGGGGCGTACGAAACAGAGGGTCTCTCCATACTTCTGAGGAATCCATTCTGCCTTCCTTAAATCATGTATAAGGCTAGAGGCTTCGTAGCGAAATCCTCCACTTACGTTTTTCCGATACTTTGCTTTCAAGTACTTGTCATCTAGTGAATCCATCGTTCTCCAAATCAGCCGTGCCTTATCGCGGTTGGGTTTATCGAGTAGAACCTCAAATTCAGGAATTGTATAATCATTATTGATCAACCCATCGCTCTTTCGCTCACCTGGGGCAGACATCAGATAACGGTAGTAGGGGTGATTATATGGAATTTTTTGCGGTTCAGCTTCCAGTTTTGTTTGAGCACCCACCATTTTAGCGAATTTTCCGATCTTTTCTGGCTCTATGCCATGTTTTTCATATTTCGAAGAGAGTGCCCATTTTCGGTCTGAATCTTCACCAAGTTCATCATAGTACGCTCTCAGTCCAGTATCGAGATAAGGAGAATCCAGAAAGATTATACTTGGCTTTCCCCAGTGTTCGTTGTCTACGTCGTCTAGTTCAAAAATAAAATAATCCTCAAGTAAATTTTTTTGCCATGGCATGTCCTTAATAAGTGTAATAAATCTTTTTAAATCTTCCTTGTGATATTGCTTTCGAAGGTCAATTGTGCCCTTTACGTACCGCCGTTCCAAAATAGCCTTAATTCGGTCACTTTCTTCAACTTTACTAACACCAATATCTTCAAGAAATTCACGAGCTTTTTCCTGCTGCTTCTCGTTTTTTCCAGATGAATAGACACGTTTGGCGACAAGAGGAAATTTTTCATCGTGTTCTACATCGTCACTTGGGAAATAGCAGTCTTTCCCTTTTTTGTAGGTAGTACCATTACTGATACGGACAATAGAGAGGTTTGATAGATCATCTGTATACATATACGATCGGTTGGATAAGAAGTCGCCGAGCAATGCATACAATTCCTGATGCCGTGCGTCCGATTTGTCCTTTAGCCATGTCTTTATCATCTCAGATTCTTCGGATAATTTGTCTATAAGGTCTTGAGTTGTCCATTCTTTGATCTCCAACATGGACAAGAAACGATTTTCCTGCGAACCAGACGGAGGATTTTTAATCCACAACGGCGAGGAGTGTCCGGCTCCCAAAATCTTCGCTAAATCTTTGTCGTCGATAAGATCAGATAATTCCGCTGAGCCTCTGAATGCACCTTTTGCAGCGGCATGGTCACCGTGTTTCATCGGCGTCAGCTTTTCGTTATTGAATAGCTCAACTAGCCTATCCATGATCGGCTTGTAAAAATTCCTCAGCTTGTCATCATCTTCGTTTGGAAGGACGGCTAAAAATTTGGTCGTAAGAAGTTCCTTTTTTCGGATTTGTGGTAGCATATCCTCCACCAAATCACAGGTCTCCTTTATAAGGTGTCTATTGAAAGAATTATCTTCTGCGATGGTCTCTCTCGCAGGATTTGTTCGATATGGACCATTTAGTATAAATCTGAGATGAGTTTCCTGTTTTGTAGCAAAGAGGACGTAGAGAAAACCCTCTTCTGCTGACACTGGTACAATTTCTCCTTTCTCGTCTATACCAAAGGCGACATCCACCGTTTTATGCACCTCGTCTTCCCATATTGGCTCTCGTGAGAACACAAGATATTTCTTGACATGGTCTCCGTCGGTAATCGTGGTCATGCGGGCATTATTGCTTTTATTGTCTTTACGTGAATAGTATCCTGAGCCGTCATTTGTCTTCCAGCGAATCTCCCTAATGTTCCGTGTGAACAGCAGTGTATTTTTATTCAGACTCGTCAATCGTTCTTCTATCTTCGAGTAAGCATCTGCTCGCGACATCGGATCTTCCACATAATCCGGGTTCTCAGATTCATGGTTGAAGGGAAGGATGATACGAGTGCGAGACCGTGGAAAACCATCTGGATAGGGGTATTCTTTGACGCGGTACAGACCGTATATCTGAAAGTG
>CAZURU010000680.1:0-2669 GCA_964623585.1 uncultured bacterium | reverse complement strand
GCAATGAATGGCTTCCCCATCTTTTACGAGTCCGCCCTGAACAGACACGCCAGAGAATTCTCGAACTCGCCCAATCTGATCCGAAAGAATACCGGCTAATTGCCGACATTTTTTGGGAACGACCTGATGAAATGAATGAGGCCATGCTGCGATTCGTACTTCGTACGCTTGAGACAGACCTGCGTGATCTCAGAGAAGCCTTCTCAGAAGATTCCCCTATACTCTATAATCCGCTGGATTTTCTTAGTCGTATTTCCTGTCCGAAACTCCTAAAAATATTACAAACGGAGGCGGGCGGCGAGTTAGAACGGCTGATTGTCGAAGTTGCTTTTAGCCAGCTGCACACGAACGATGGTTACTTAGATTCTATTTTGGAGAATGCTCGCCGTATCCTCATACTCATAGAAGGCCAAGGCATTACAGCTCTGATCAACCAGGAGTTGGCATCCGAGAATTTCTGGGTGCGGCATGGTGGCTTGAAGTGGGCCTTCGTCTGCGCCGACGACAGTACGATCAAACGGCTTGCCGCTATCGCACGACGTCCCATTCCCCGTGACGCTAATGGGAAGCTGGAATCTGAACCTTTTCAGGAGTTTCGCCAAGCCCTGACTGCCCTTGCAGCATTGGAAACTGATTCGGTTCTGGTTGAAGTACTAAAGCAGACTGACGTAGTGGATATGCTGCCAATTCATTTGGCCAACCTTCGGGCATACCGTGGTCCAATGCCCAAAGCCCTGACCAATTCAACACTACGGATACTACAAGATGAGGTACTACCCGAAGGTTTGCTGCTGACCTCTCTGGTGGTTGCTTGGCTAAGCGCCGATACTGACTTTATCCCAATCGTGCGTACAGTCCTTGAACGAGCAGACCCAGAAAGCCACATCGCAAATTATGCTTGTATAGTTCTCCAAGCACTTGGTGATCAATCGGATGACTTTGCGCGGCTGGCCGAGCACTTGGCTCAGACGAACGTGAATACCTATCAGGGCCTGAGAGTCTTGATAGGCCTTGGACATAGAGGAATAGAATTTCTACAGAACTGGGTACAGAGTCCGGGTAATGCGGATCGGAAAAAGTATATTGACGGCGTGATTCGTGATCTTTACCACTATCCTGAGACTCGGGATTTTGCCGTTGATGCTGCTGTAGGTCAGTGTTGGCGTCTGCCCAGAGGTTTCATGAATGATCCACCTTACGACATCGCCGCCGAATCGGACAATCCCGACCTACGGAAGCAAATTCTTGAAGTGGCTTTCGCTGAACATGCGTACGTGGTCAGGGAGCCGCTTAGGGCTATTCAGGGTCTGGCAAAATTCGATGTTGCTCGCGCTATAGACGCAATTGAACACGGGCTTCGATTTCATGCAAATGTCGAACGGGATTTATGCCTACTCCTTGTACGCATTGCGCCTGAGACAGCGGCGGAAAAGCTCCTTGACGCTATAATTGCGATCGAAAGGAAGTCCTTGATTCCTGTAGTGGGACGGGCATTGCGCCGGCTTGACCCAACAACTGTTGCGCCATCTGTCGTCGAACGAATGTCTATTCCATTCAGTAGCGGACGAGAATCCGTAGCCGAGGTGGCGGGATGGCTACTCATTCCTGAGATCACTGAAGCGTTGGGCTGTCTCGCCGAACATGAACATGATAGATTGTTAAATGTCCGCCGCGTTGCGTTAGATGCGCTAGAACGTCAGCGTCGGGAGCAAATAGTCTATACACTTCTGGAAGACTTTCCACACGCTAAGCCAGCACATCAATGGGCACTACTTGTCGCGATCTTGGAAATCGCCGACCCTTATCTGCTTGATGACAGGGAAGATCCGCTATGTATAGAACAGATTTTTACGGAAAGTGTCCCTTATGCTTTTGTGCGTCACGCTGACGCGGTGATTGAGAAGCGAAAACAGGAAGAATCACGCGCGAATCGGTCGCGTAATTTCAGATAGGCAGATGCCCGCGTGAGTGTGTATTCAACTGATTGCCTTTCAAATAAGTTTCTTGCTTGAATCCACTGGACGCCTGCTTAATATGCAGGCGTGACGAAAGACGGTTGTCATTTCGGGCAGGGTTTTAGCCGCCACGCCGTAGGCACAACGTCAGTAATCCAGTCTATCACTATCAAAAAAAATGTTAGCAGATTTTTTTAAAGACCACTTATTTTTGGAGGAACTATGGCAGCATCAACCGAACAACCTGTAGGCGGAGAACCGATCTCTACGCGACAGCTCTCGTTTCACGGTCAGGGCAGTTCGTTGTTTGGCATTCATATTGTGAATATTTTGCTCGCGATTATCACGCTGGGCATCTACTATTTCTGGGGCAAAGTCAGAGTGCGAAACTATATGCACAGCCAGACTGAATTTGAAGGTGACCGCTTTGCGTATCACGGAACTGGCAAGGAACTTTTTATTGGCTGGCTGAAAGCGATAGTGTTTATGATTGTGATTGGTGCGATTTCCTTTGGCATACAGCTTTTCGGCAAAAGCTTTACCGCGCAGATCATCGGGACGCTCATTTTATATGTGGGTATCCTTTTTTTGTTGTTTCCTGTTGCCATTGTCGGTGCCTGGCGTTTCAAGTTGAGTCGCACGTCGTGGCGGGGGATTCGCTTTTCTTTTAGAGGCCATACGCGCGAATTTTTCCGCATCTATTTTCCCGGCATG
>CAZURU010000679.1:0-2669 GCA_964623585.1 uncultured bacterium | reverse complement strand
GATACAAACCGATTGGGTAGGCGCGCCGCATATCCATCGGAGTACTGAACATACAGCGGGAGGCTCTGGGTATGAAGGCGTAATGTACCGCTTTTTTGGTCCCGATCCAATATGGTTTGACCACTCGGCTATTATCCGGTTTGGTTCCCGTGGGAATGATCTGGAAAGCATTATCTACGCCTATGTCAATCCCGCTGATCCTCCGGCTATTCTCACCCCAGATCAATGGCAAATCGCCGGGCCTTTTCCCTGCAATACACGCGAAGATTTCAATCGGTCCGAATGGGCTGAAAAGTCCGTCTCCGATTGGCCTAACACGCATACTGCTGATTTTGACATTTACATGGGTGAGAATGCGCCCGCCACATTTTCATTGCCTATCCAGGTGGATTCAGAACGCGGTTGGTGCGATTTCACGCGCTACTTCCGAGGTCGCAAACGCACCAATGTCGGCACCCAACCCGTCAGTGTCTCGGCTTATGCGGTGGGACAAATCACTCCGCCTGAAGCGGGCGCGTACACTCTCGCTGTGGGGTATGACGACTGGATGCGCGTGTGGGTCAATGGTGAGGAGGTCTATGCAGGGGAACATGACAATGGATTTGCCGTTGACCATATTTCATGTAATCTTCCGTCCAGATCTTCTGAGATACGAATTAAACTCTCAAATTTCGACAATGCCCAATGGCGTCTCTGGACTTTTCACGCTGCATTACACAAAAAATAAAAAAACCGCAGGAAATTCTCAATCCTGCGGTTCGCGTTTCTCTTTTCAAACTTCCCGCCATTCTTATCCCAAAGCCATTGCAGAAATCTTCCCTGCTAATATCGACATAAAACTTCGCGCACTTGTTAAAGTGCTCATATTTCTATATGCTCCGGTATTGATTGCGGAACTTTGGGTAAGAACAAGAGTAGCTGCATCATATAATCCCTCTTGAATCAATTTACGGCAAAAAAGGTCGTACCGTGCGGCATAGCTGGTATTCTCATATTCTGGAAGGACTAAGAAGTGAGGGGAAATAAAGCGAACAGGAGTCATTGATTTTTGACATTCTTCAAGAACAAAAAAGTAGCCAATAAAAGGCTTTTGTGATTCCCCAAATGCACCCTCCCGGAATGCTGTATTCAAGTCCGTAGCATTGCCCAATGCTTCTTCTACCCGATTATTGAAGTTGTTACCAAAAGGAAGGGCCAACTTGTGACTTGAGTTCAATTGCTGCCAGAAGGCGATTTTCGCTCATTACCAGTATATCCCAGTTTTTCGTTGGTCGATAAAAACCAGGAATAGTAAGATCCCTTCTACCTTCAGTATAGATTTCCACCTCTTTCATACCACCATTATCAATAATAAGTTGCTTTATCATCGCTGTGAAACCATCGAGATTTTTACCAGCAGTCACACTGGCTCTATTTCCTCGATCATTTATCCCACGTAGCCTTTGATTGTCAACAGCTTGATTACGAGACTTCCAGAAATGTTTTACCGCATCCGACATCATACTTTCATAGGCATTGATATTGACTGGCATTTTGACACTCTTCAAGAGAAAATTTCACGCTGATGATTGCTGGTAAGTTTGTGAGTTTCCTTATCGAAACGTCTAAGTGCCTTACCAAAATAATCTTCATCTATTTCAGTTGTAATACTATTGCGTCCTGATTGCCAAGCGGCTAAAGCCGTTGTCCCAGACCCGTGAAATGGATCGAGAACTGTATCCCCTACAAAGCTAAACATCCTGATCAATCTTGTTGCAAGTTCGAGGGGATAAGGAGCAGGATGAACTTTTGTTGAAGCTCCTGTTAAACCTGTCCAGATTTGATTAAACCACTCTTTGTGGTTGGTTTCAGAAATTACGCTAAAAGCCCTTTCAATAAAAACAGGACTACGATATCCTCCTGATTTACGCTCCATAAGAATAAATTCGATATCATTTTTAATTATTGCGTTTGGCTCATAGGGCTTGCCCAAAAAACCCGATCTTCGAGATGTTTCAAATTGAGCATTTGAAATTTTGTGCCAGATAATGGGAGCCAAATTATCAAAACCAATTTTGCGACATTGTTCCTGAATAGATGCATGGAGAGGGACAACGATGTGCCTTCCCTTGTTTTTTCTTCGAGAAATACAGACATCTCCTACGACACATATAAGGCGTCCTCCTGGAACGAGAGCTTCATAACATTGCTTCCAGACTTTGTCTAATTCTTTTAAAAAAAGTTTATAATTTTCTATATCGCCCAGTTGTCCTTCTCTATCATTATACTTTTTTAGCGTCCAATAAGGGGGAGAAGTCACAACAAGGTGGACACTTTGAGGCTTCAAAAAAGACATCTCTCTTGCATCTGCACGATGAAAATGATGAAATGTTGGCAAATTGGGCAAAATAAAATCTATTTGACGCAACAACGCATCATGCTTGGCGAGTTTTGGAATTGAAGTCTGGTCATTCTCAATTTTTCTCAAAGCATCGGGAGCAAATTTTGTAAGAATATCTTCTTTGGGAAAATTGAGAAATGTTTTCTTTTTCACGATAGTACCCATATGCAATTAATCCCGTTTTATACCTTCGACATTTCTATAGCAGATGGGTCGCCTTCAATCCAGGCTTCACCCCCGTCTGTCCACACTTCTTTTTTCCAGATCGGCACGGTCTGTTTTAACCGAT
>CAZURU010000678.1:0-2672 GCA_964623585.1 uncultured bacterium | reverse complement strand
ACTGCGGGGGAGATGGTGGTGCCGGAGGTGGTGGGGGAGATGGGGTTTTGAGGGAGCAGTTTTTACTCACAGACGCTTTGTCAAATTTCTCCTCGAGAATAGTCGGTAAGAAAGGGGCGGACTGCCTAACTTTATCGAATTAATGCACCTTAGTCGTATAGCTGTACGGTGCCATCGCCAGAGATAAGGGCGATCTCGATGCCGACATCTCTGCATCGTTTAGCCATTCGTCTAGCAATCTTTTCGGTCTCCGAATGCTGAGGTACTGCGACAATCAAGCGGTCCGCGTTTTTCGGTCCGTCAAGTAGCATACCAATCGCCTCGTAGAGATGTTTGCGTAGCTTCGATTTTTGGCCTGGATGGCTTGTATTGATGATGCCTCCTTTCGCTTCCACCACGATACAGTAACCCTTGATGTCTGCCACGACATCGCCCCGTCCCGGCTTGAATTCGACGTAAAGCGTTTGGTGTCTACGAATATACGTACCAGCCACGGGTGTCTTTCCTTTCGCAGCAATTTTCTCGAAACCCTCGTTCCCTAACCAGCGACAAATGTCAAACTGCTTAGCGTGCTCCCCATCGGGGTGTAAATACACCTTTTTTGCGCCCGATTCGAATAACCAACGCGCGATGGCAAGCATCACGGCTGCTTCATATAAATGTTTCTCAAACTTCCCAGTATGTTTACCCGTCCTACCAGGCGGCGGTAGCTTTTCTGTAATGAACATTATTGCTCGGGTGTAGGAGAGGGTCGGACCACCTAACTCTATCTAACTATTTGCTTCTATTCAATTAATCTGTCATCTTCATCTGAAATTCCCTCTTAGATTTCCTTTTTGCCATCAAAACCGAGGCTGTAAGAACATGGGCCTGTTTGACTGCATTGCTTTCCGAGTATGCCGGGCCTGCTCACAAAGTGTGATGCTCCTTAAAGTCATGTTTTGACATATGAAAAGCGTGGTTTAAGGCTACTGAAAGCAGATGTTCTTTGGCAGTTTCCCTGTATTATCAGCAACTTCTGTCAAGCCGAACTGGTCTGACCCTAGCCCGCATAAGCTGCGGCGCTCACGGGAAACAGCTGTATTACTGGGCCAGCGAAAACATGGCTGAGGTCGATTTCGTTGTTCCCTATGAACATGAACTCTATCCACTGGAGGTGAAAGCAGGAATTTCAAGGAAGAAAAAGAGCTTGCTCGCCTATGATGACAGGTATCATCCCTCCAGGCTGGTGAGGACCACACTGATGAACCTGCGGCAGGATGGCAGAATAATCAACATTCCGTTGTACCTGTTGCACAGGTTTCCGGGGATTGTTCTTGGGGATTCACCTTGAGTAGCATTAAGTATCCGGGGTATCAGGAATTTTGGTGCCCACCAACTGTCTGGCTTTCTGTTCGACAGATTCCATATTAAGCTCGCCGGTTTGCCCGCTCTCAACGCCTTTTGTAATCGCCACCTGAATGGAGGCAAACTTCTCCGGCCAGCCGTCCTTTGATAGGTCGGGAGCAGTGTCCGGGTCAAAATCCCGATCTGTTGAGTCTTCGTTCACGTTGGTTTTCGAATTCATAAGTTATGAATTAATGCTATTACAATCAATAGGCTTGATTCAAGAACAAACCTCTTCCCTTGACATCCAGTACGTTAAGAGTACGTTATAATAACGGAGGTGTGCCATAGTCATAGTTGATGCAACAGAAGCTCGTTCCAGGTTAGATAAACTGATTGAAGAAGCATCTCAAACCCATAAACCGATTGTTATTACCGGGAAAAGGAACAATGCAGTACTTCTCGCGGAGGAGGACTGGAATGCCATCAAAGAGACTCTCTACCTGATTTCGAGTCCCGGTATGCGGGAGTCCATCATCGAGGGGATGGAGACCGGCCTTGAAGAATGTGAAAGGGGACTTGACTGATAGAGTGTGGGAAAGTGCACGGAAAAGTTCCATCGAGCCATAGCTCATTTCCTCAGGTCAGGAAAGATACGGCCGAAACCCATACTGATTAGAAAATCTCTCAAGCTGTCTTCTACCGTACAGGCCCGGAAAAGACCGTCTTCACCCAGCTGTTTATAGATAGACTTGGCGTCAATCCCCTTGAAATACTCGGGCCAGACTTTTGTCAGTTCGGATAATGATACATCGGCAGGAGGTCTTTTACTTTCACATCCGGAAATGTGCCTCAACAGGAATGCCTCAAAATTCGGGGAGTTATAGAGCAGCTTAATTTTTCCGCTTGAAACCAACGGTCTTATCCTGTTATCCCTGTCATTAGAACGGCCCAATTTATCCGCATCCAGCATTATGGCCTTTACCAGGTAATCTCCGTGGTTTCTTGAATCCCTTTTCATCAGCTTGATCGATTCCTCAACCACTTTTAACGGGTCGCCACCACCGGTCACATAGTTACAATCAATGTGAATCGGTAAATTATACTTTGCTGCAATGAGCCGTAGGTACTGCCCGTAATTTCTTTCGCTGAGGCCCTCGGATCCCAGGAAAATCCTTTTTCGCGGCTTTCTTCCCTGCATTGATAACAAACCCTAACCGATATTCGGCACGGCGCCGAATACACCGCCCAGATACTTTTTATAGTAGTTGTCTACTCTCCTGACTCCGGTGATGTCTTTTAACCCGAATACCTGGGTTCTGCCGTCAAGAGTTTTCTCAGTGAAA
>CAZURU010000677.1:0-2675 GCA_964623585.1 uncultured bacterium | reverse complement strand
AATCGTCTCTGTGAGGGTTAAAGTTCGTAAAACGCGCCGGTACCGGCGCGTTTTACGAACTTTTACCCTCACAGAGACGATTAGGGATAGATCTCGTGCCGAAATGCGATGGTGTGAAACCTCAAGACTTTTTTAAAGTCACCCATCTCCCATTTGCCCCCAAAGACACTGCTATTATCGGCAATCCGCCATTTGGTAAACGTGGAAAAGTGGCGATAGCCTTCTTTAACCACGCCGCGTCCCTGGCAGACCTTGTCGCATTCATTGTCCCCGTCAATTTCCGCAAATTTATCGTGCACAAACAGCTGAACCCGAACATGCGCTTCATTAGTAAGCTGCCTCTTCCAAGAGATGCGTTTCACCTCGGCACAGGTAAGTCCTACTCGGTAAATACGGAATTCCAGATATGGACCCGTTTGACCAGCACACACCCCGACATGCGACAGTATAAACGCCTACCGATTCACCATCCAGACTTTCAGATATGGCAGTACAATAACACACGCGCGGCATTGAAGGTCTTCCAAAACGCCTTCGATTTTGCTGTGCCGTGTCAAGGTTGGCAGGATTATTCGCGCAGAGAGACGGACGAAAAGCAGTGTGAAAGGAATAAACAGTGGATACTTGTGAAAGCGAAAGATGCTACTGTCTTAGCACGGTTGATGGAGATTGATTACGAACACTTGGCACAAGAGTGTGGGACGGCTGTCCCAGGTTTTCGGAAGGGAGACCTTGTGAAGGCGTATAGGGAAAAACATGAACGCAATAAGTAGCTTTGGGTTTGAAGAATTTTTAAGACTTAATGCCTTAGTTAGGGAGAATACTGATAATCTATAGCTTCAAGTTTTAGTAGTAAATATTCTGTTTTAACAATTTCATCTGTTGCCTCGCTTTTGTTTAATATTTCTTTAATTTGCCCTTTATATCTACGACTCATAGTTGCATTTTTTATACTGTTATCAGCGTCTTTTAAAATAAATCCTTTGTAAGTTTTATTTTCTGTCTGTATCTCAAATTTTCTACTGTTAAGAGATATGCCAATTAATTCTCCAGTAACTGTTAAAGGCGTTTCTTGTTCTTCTTGAAATGTCTGAAGAATTCCTATGAGTTTAGGTATTTCATTTTTTGATAAAGATACTGTCTCTTGTTCATCTGACCTTGGTGATGCCCATGAGAATGTTGTATCTGCCCCTGACTCACTAAGTGATGTAAGAAGTTTTTTATATTCTTTTGCCACTCTTGACTGCAATCTTTTTAATATACCTTTTAGATCAGACTCGCTATCTTTTGATCTAAGAAGATTAAGGAATTCCGATACTGTATCTCCCTGTATAGAAGGAATATCTTTGATTGGTGGTGTCTTCTCCTTTTTAAAAGCAAGTTTAATATCAAACGATCCGGATTGAATTGTCAGTATTGACAACTGCATACTATTCCTAATTTCTTTATTTATCTGTTTTGATTCTGATCTAACCATTCTAATTGTGTTAATGACATTTTGAAGACAGGTAAGAATTTTGCCTAATGGCAGGATTGGAGCTTCTGAACTATATTCTTCAATAGAGTTAAAGTTAAGACCTATTATTTCTCTACCTGATGATTTTGCTATTTCAACTAAATTTGTTTCGGAAAAAGGAGGGGTATCTCCGAGATTAAGGTATTCATCAACAGGAGGAAATACATCACTGTGAAGTTGATCTGGAGTAACATACTCAGAATTAAATTCCGCAGAACTACTGTGTGGGATCATCGCTTTAAGTAAGCGTCCCATTTCTGGCTTGGCAAAAGCATCATGAAGATTAACTTTACCGGATCGTATAAGATTAAGGCGCATGAGCGATACTTCTACATAGAGCCACGTCTCATATTCAGGCGAGTGATCTGCAAAGATAACTATGTATAGATGAGATACAGAATTCCGACATGAGAAAAGGATAGGCACATTGAAGTAGTCATATATCTCTACAATCTCAAGTTCGCCTAATTCTGGGATGTTAAGTATATTAGACATAATACCTTCTTTAGTATGTTACTATTTGAAATAGAGACCATATTTCCATATCATTAGGAGGCCACCATGTGTGATGTGAATAGCAAGATCGAGAAGGAGTACTCTTGATCACTCCACATTCTGGAGTTAATTTGCCTACGGCAGGTTCTGTGTCTTTAAGACCTCTACGTCTTCTTTTAGTTTTTAAAGCGTCTTCGATGTCCTTATATACTGAAAATCCATGCGATTGGCATTTCTCCTCTGCTGGTTTATTTTTATAAATATGTGGATATTTTTCTATTCCAGGGATAAAATCTTCTTTTTCAGGTGGATTGTTTCGAACGAGATAATATACTATTCCAGACGCGGGTTCAGCATCTTCTGGAGGACAATTATCTAAATGTGAGCCTAATAATCTCAATTTCCTATATTCCTTCAATAATATGCTTAAAATAAATCCAATAACAGTATCAAGATATAACTCTAAGTATACACTAAGTTGCAGAAAAAAAGCAAGAATAATAGACTATGGTAAACCTTAGAATTAATTGGACACTCAGCGAATCAACGTCAGAATGCGCGTCAATCAAGGTTCGCATGCGCGTGTGGCATGCGCCCGGCATTCTGCGGGTGCGGTTAGAAACCGCACCTACCAGGTTGGGGTGAAATGTCTGTTTATTTATCT
>CAZURU010000676.1:0-2683 GCA_964623585.1 uncultured bacterium | reverse complement strand
GAATCGCATCCAGTGCCGTGTAAGAACAGTAACGGTTGACCTGCGTTATCTGAGTTGGAGTAAGCCATCTCTCCCCAACACATTGGAATGGTCATCATAGTGGTCTGTCCACATTAGAATGATAGGTGAAAAGTATTTAGAGCACGTCTGGATTCCAAGATGCGCCGTAGGAGCGAGCTGTGCTCGCGACTTCTATAAACCGAAAGCAGTTTCTCAATGAACGGATGGACGTTCCTATACGGAAAATCTTGATCCGAGCGTCCAGCGACATCCGATAATTTGAGGTAAACATTATCGTATTGTGTAAGATCCACAATCGGGTGAAAAGTGGCTTCATCGGCATCCACTTGTGAGTATTTACGAGTCTCGAAATCGCGAGGCATGAAGGTCATGGCTGGTTTGCTGCAGGTCTGTGGAATATTAGAGGTTATCTATTTCACCAACCTTCCTTATTGCAAGGTGTGTTGTACTTACTAAGCAGATCAAGTTCGATTGCCCTGCGAGAAAACGTGTTCTCTTCCACCAAAATACATAAACAATCCACGTTATTTTGAACTGCACACGGCCATTTTTCATGGTTTGTAGTGAGTCTATTCTTAAACGAATTTGTTTGACCAATGTATAATGGATAATATTTTTTCTCACCATGTTGATTAAGTGATTCCTTTGTAAAAATGTAAACACCACCAACATCTTTAAATGTCTCTGTTCCAAGAGTATAGGCTTTAAAAATATGCTTCCGTCCAGAAGCTCCTTGAAATTCTATATCTGTAATTTTTGGCATTTTAGTTTCCTTTTTCCAGCATATCTATTTCCAGTTATAGGGAAGGGTAGTCAAACCAACGAGTACTGATCTAATAAACCACCGATGATTAGGTGGCATATAAAAACATAATGTAAGCGTAAAACTCTTACTTACGATTCCTTTTCAGATTCCTCTGGAATATCAACTATTTGAGACCGACTAATTATATTTGGATCTATATTGTAGCGTCTTATTAGGTCTTCAAATGGAATGTTAAAATAATCATTGACCGTTGGGGATATTACTATCTTTTTCAGTAAGGTATGTAAGTTAGTGCTGATAGGGATTCCATTATGTGCGTTATTTATTGGATTTTTATAATCTCGCAATAATGGGGCATCAGTCCTGAATATTGGATCACTATAAAAAGGTATTTCAGATGTGTAGACACACCCCAGAAATTCTTCACAGACATCCTCAAATGAAATTATTGCTCTAACTTCGTGCTCGTCCTGATATACATCTCTTTTGTGCAAAAACGGAGCGTAAAATAATTTGAGGACGTTGTCAGGATCATTTAAGTCTATTGATGGAAAATCTTCATAACCTTCAATATCTTCCGTTAGATAATCCTTATATGCCACCTTACCTATATGGATGTTATATTCATCAGATTCTAAACTTTCGATGAGATCGCCGACAGTCGTTTGAATCGCTATTGATGTTGGACTTTTGTCTCCATATTCAGCCCACATTGAATGGCTTTCTTTTTCTCTTTGAAACCATGAGTTACAATATATGAGATGACTTAAAAAGTTCCTTAGTAATTGTTCAAATATACGTCCAGATTCTATTTTTTCTTGATCTGGGGCACGTTCCCTTAATGCAAGTTCTCTTAATGAGTTTCTCCTTCTATAGAATGCTTCATCATCATCTATGAGTGTATTTTTTTCATCTAATACGGATATTTTGCGGATTTCATCTAAGGATTTATTGGATAACGTTCCTTCAAATCTGTCATTATATGAATAGATGTTAGGAAAATAAAGTGATTCGCCACTGAGCATTGCCAAAAACTTATCAATATGCATGTATCTCCATAAAGTTTTTGTACGGCATGGCGTTTTAAAGTAAGGACTATCTTTGTAGGGCATTATGTATACTTTTTATTGACTGTACATATAAATCGTCATGTCCGATTTAATGGCATTTTGCCTGTCCAATTCTGGCATTTAAGCGGATAGGATATCTGCGATAAAGTAAGCGAAGGCATTCCTATCCGATGGTTAACGATAGAATACCATATTTTTTGAGAAGAGTCAAATTTTTTGACTATGTTTCATCCGCCACTGTCCACGAAAATCAATAGCAATGCAGCGTAAGTTCTGGGGTAATCCTTCAATCACCCGTACCCAATCCGATGAATCGCATCCAGTGCCGTGTAAGAACAGTAACGGTTGACCTGCGTTATCTGAGTCGGAATAAGACATCTCTCCCCAACACATTGAAATTGCAGTCATGTTGTTAGATTCCAAATCTCCGCCGCGGTGCCACCAAGAATCCGATCCTTATCATCTGCTGTCAGAAACGGCAGCCCCTCCTGAATTAGCCGTAATTCGTCCGCCAAAGAGGGCCAGTTATGTTTTTGTCTGTGATGACCGGGATATCCTGTCCCCCAGACCGTCCATGATGCCCCGAAAGCCGAAAGCAATTTTTCGATGAACGGATGAACATCTGTATACGGAAAATCTTGGTGGGAGCGTCCAGCGACATCCGATAGTTTGAAATAGACATTATCGTATTGAGCAAGATCCACAATCGGCTGGAAAGCGGCTGCATCGGCATCCACCTGTGGGTATCCCATGTGATCGAGAATGAGGGTGAGATGCGGATACGCTTGTGCAATAACCGCAATCTGATCAGCGAATTCGGCGCGTA
>CAZURU010000675.1:0-2689 GCA_964623585.1 uncultured bacterium | reverse complement strand
ATGATATAGTGTCCAACCCAGCCAGTGATTGGTGTATAAGATTCCGCTGGAAATCCGCCATATCCAGAGCGGGCTTCCGGTTCCCACCTATCTGAATTTAGGGTATGTCCCAAAACGGATACAACATGGCTAATGATTGAACTGCGACTAAAATTCCAACCTTCTATTTCCTCTCTGATGAACGATTTGACCTTCATCTTTCTCATCAGCGTGCATAAGCGATGTAGGGGATTTGGATTGCCTCCCTGATGCCAGAGATCATCTATAAGCTGATAGAATGAGAAAGAAGGGGCTTGGCATGATTCCAATGGTTTTTGTTCTTTTGCGAAGGCGTCTTTCATTGACACATCCTTACCATAAATAAAAAAAGCCTCGTAAATACACGAGGCTTTTTGATTTTTGGCTACGAATTAATGATGACTCATCTTCCCACCGGTTGCCCCAGGATCCAGTGCATTTTTGCAGACCTTTTTTCCCATGCTAAAAGATCATCAAGTGCCTGCTTTTCTTGAGGGGACAACTTAAAATCTTCGGGTTTGGGAGCATTGATAAACATGGCTTCTAGATCCTGCTGTGTAACTGGTTTATTCCGAGGCTGACTTTGGGGCATTATTTTTCTCCTGTTATGATGAACAAGAAAACCACTTTGTCAAGCAAAAATAAGCATATTTGAAAAAAAAAAGTATAAAATTTTTGATCACGTTAGGTCTGGACGGGTAATTTTAAAAATTGTCTGCGTGAACAGCGTGTAAAATTGATTGTGTAAGCTATAGCTCTCACGCCCTAACTGACTGTTTCCTGTTCGTTGAGATACTTCACAACTTGCCTTAGCAGTTCCAGTAAGCGACGAAGGCGCTCGATAGTGGTATCCATGTCCACAATACCGTTAGAGTCAACGGCAAACCACGGATCCTGTTCACCGAATGTTACGTCTGCAATAGCACCACCTTTACCTCCCTTGAATGTGCCCGCCTTTTTGATCCCGATATCGCTGGAAGTCCTCCCATTAATCTTTTCCAAGGCATTGAAAACTTGCCACATGAGGGGATTGTCAACTCTGTCCATGGCTTTACCCGCTCCAAGCCGGACTGTCAAACGCATCGCGTCGTGAATCTGTATAAAGAGTTCCGCGTACCGTTTACAAGTTCCGATCCGGTTGAATTCACCTTTCTGCCCGTCGCACAACCAGCACGCGAGAAATCCTCCAGAGCGATTTGAGTAATACTCCCAACCGCACCAGTCCCCATTCTCTCTCCACATAGATTCCAGTGCCGTATAGAAGCCTTTCCATTGTTCCCATTGCCACTTGCTATAATGCTCGGATTTCCACCTATTCATGTTGTCCTCCCATCTCTGGAGATGCGTGCGAAAGTCATCTATGATGGTATTCTGCGTATCTTGAAATCCATCCAGAACATCAAGGAGATCACGACGCATAAAGCTGCCGCATTTGTCTTTCGGCGGGAGATATTCTCTTGATTCGTTTCCCGTCTTAAGATACACTGCAACCAAATGGTCATAACGACCACTATACTTCTCTTTTACAATCTCCTTATAGCGTTTGATCTGGTTCGAGTGTTCTGTGGTGCTTACTTTGTCTTCGATGATCAGGATGATCCGATTGTCATTTTTGTCTGCGTTGATTCGGACGAGAATGTCAATTCGGTCAACTTGGGTCTCGATGTGAAGGGTTTTGATCGGCGGAAGGTCCACTTCTTGAGTCCGAAGAAGTGAACGCAACAGTTCGATGCCGAGAGCATGGAGGCGTGGATACGATTTGCGATGTTCTGGATCGGCCCACGCCAATATGTAGGCGATAGTGGCGTCCTGTGCGAGTTCCTTTGTCGCAAATTTGTACAGATTAGGGGTTGCCATGGGATGCCTTTCTTCGTTGAAGCTCATCCGCAATCCAGTTTGTGACATCAGGACAACAATGCATTTGGCAAAAGGTATTGCGGATAGGGAGACCGTAGTCATGCTCCCCTTTGACCTCCTCTTTCGTGATGCCCTTATCTTCGGCTACGATTGTCTCCCAATCGACCCTTACATGGTACTCGCGACACTGACCAAAGACCGTATCGCTAGTCATAATCTGACCGTCAACAATACGTCCAGCCGCCAAGATTCCCTTGCCGTTGACATAAGCAAAAACGCGCTGATCTGCGGTGCTTCCCATCAGTTTCTGCGGACCTGTAGCGTATCCAAAGATGGCGATTACACCTTGATCAAACATTTTTTTATATGCGTCCGGTGCATTTGTTTTATTTGTATTAAAAAATCTATCTCCCCGCTGATGATGGCTACCGTGTACTTGGCGTGGGGCATTGGTTTCTTCTATTTGATCGGATTGTCGCACACCCGAATATATTTCTCTCGCTTGCGCGAATGCTTCCTTGAGCCCCTCCGGCAGATATCCATTTTTCCAATTGAAACCTCTGCGTGAGTAGAAGGCTGGATGTGCGGTGAGCAGAAACAAACAATCCTTACTTTGCCTGATTTCCGCTGATGTACCGTACCCCCTATATCTTTCTACAATCTCAGGGTTGAACAATCTGCGCATGCTGTTACGGGGATTGTCTCCCTGCGCGATGATGATATTGGGTTCGAGTTTTTGAATGATTGCGTGCGTATGAGATTCACAATTTTGCTTCATTACCGGCGTTGATCGAGAATCCGCTTTGTGAAAACG
>CAZURU010000674.1:0-2689 GCA_964623585.1 uncultured bacterium | reverse complement strand
ATCGGAAAAGGTATTGAACAAAACCGTTTTATGATGGTAAAATCGCTAAAAGAAACGCACTTAGTAGTTTTGGGATTGAAAAATAGTTTTAAAAATCCGCTTTAAACCCACGTATTTATTGACTTTTTCCTTGATTTAGCACACTGAAAAATGGTATAATATAGGTAAGTTAATAGGGAGGCTGCAACCTCCCTATGTATACAGAAAAATTGAGTTGCTATTTTCCTGTAGTAGGCATTTTGTATTATACCAAAATTTAGCAGAAAAAAGCAACTCCTTTTAACAAAAGGAGTTATGAAATGAATCTCATAGAGGTTATGGAGCGTTTCCCTGACCAAGAGTCGTGCATTGAGCATTTAGAACGCATACGTTGGCGAGGAACGCCTGTTTGTCCACATTGTGAAAGTAAAGACGTGGTTGGTAAGAAAGAGGAAGGTGTAGGGCGTGTAGGACGCTATAACTGCCATGATTGTAAAGCCTCATTCAAAGTAACGAAAGGCACGGTATTTCATGGCACAAAAATACCGCTTCAAAAATGGTTTCTCGCTATCTCGCTTATCCTGAATGCGAAGAAAAGTTTATCCAGTTGTCAACTTGCTCGTGATTTAGACTTGAACCAAAAAACTGCTTGGTATCTCCAAACACGCATAAGGGCAGAAATGGCAAATAAGACCAATCCTATCGTGCTACAGGGCATTATAGAAGCAGACGAAACATACATAGGCGGTAAACCCCGCAAAGAGAACAAGAAAGAAGACAGAGAACCCGCCAAGCGTGGACGGGGCACAAGTAAAACTGCTGTTATTGGTGCTGTAGAGCGAGGTGGTCAAGTCGTTGCTGAAGTAGCGAAGGGATTAACCGGACGCGACATTATGCAGTTTATTCGTAGAGTCGTGAACGTCAAGGAATCTGAACTCATGACGGACGAATACCACGCCTATAATGCTTTGAGTAGTCAACTAAAGCACCACGTTATTAATCACCAAGAGCAGTATGTGGACGGTGATAAACACACAAACACGATTGAAGGCTTTTGGTCTCTACTCAAACGGGCTTGGTATGGGCAGCACCATCATTATTCTGTAGGATATACGCCTCTCTATGTAGCAGAACGGTGTTATGTCTATAACAATCGCAATCTTGAAACAATCTTTTGGAAGTTTCTCAAGGAAAGTATGGTGTGTTAACTGATTTTTAAACTGTTTGCTATCTTAATTTGTTTTTTGGGGGATTTAATTGTATAATTAAGCAACCGCCAAACACACAAATGGGGCAGTAGTTTAATTGGATAGAACAACGGGATTGTCAGCTCGTTAGATTGGGGTTCAAGTCCCCACTGCTCCACTATATAGTGTTTGGCGGTTATTTTATGTTCCATTTAGAAGACGAAACAATAGGAACAATATATAGTATACAACAAAATCAAATAAAAATCAAATAAAAATCAAATAAAAATCAATCAAAAGTTAACCCAAAAGCAATACGAGTGAAGTGCTAAGTACAACGAAAATTTGGCAAAATAGTTTCTTTTCCTTTACTGAGATAATATTTTTGAGGTTTTTGATATGACCACAAATATTAAGCCAAAGACGATATTCACAGGTGATAATCTGCCTATAATGCGTGGGATAAATAGTGAATCAGTGCATTTAATCTACCTTGATCCCCCCTTTAATAGCAAGGCTAACTACGCAGCACCAATAGGGTCAAAAGCTGCTGGTGCTGAATTCAAAGATACGTGGACACTTTCTGACGTAGATAACGCTTGGCTTGATCTAATTGAGACAAAATATCCTGCTTTGAACCGTGTTATTCATGCAGCAATGGCAAACAGCGATAAATCTTATCTCATTTACATGGCAGTTCGGTTACTGGAAATGCACCGTATTCTCAAAGATACCGGCTCTATCTATCTTCATTGTGATCCGACAATGAGCCACTATCTCAAGTTGGTTATGGATGCGGTATTCGGAAAAGACAAATTTAGAAATGAGATTGTTTGGTGTTATACCGGACCCGGTTCTCCTAAAATGCGTCAATTTAATCGTAAGCACGATATTCTTTTCTGGTATTCCAAAAGCGATAAATGGGCATTCAATCCAGATTCTGTTCGTGTCCCTCACAAAAAACCAATCGGAGCAGGTGGCACGTCAGCAAAATGGCAAAAATCAACATCAGAAAAATTGGCAGAAAAATATCAAAAAGGCAAAATACCTGAAACATGGTGGGCAGAATTTTCACCTGTAGGTCGCATTAAAACTGAAAGGGTTGGCTACCCAACCCAAAAACCCCTTGCTCTCCTTGACCGCATCATCAAAGCCTCGTCTAACAAAGACGATATTGTATTTGACCCGTTTTGCGGTTGTGCGACAACGTGCGTAGCAGCAGATAGACTTCAACGAGAATGGATAGGTATTGACATATCAGAGAAAGCTGCTGAATTGGTCGTTGAACGTATTAAGACAGACCAAGGAATGTTTGAAAATATTATCAATCGCAAGGATATTCCCAAACGCACAGATTTAGGTGATATTCCCCGATACAACGCACCTGAAAACAAAACACGGTTATATGGAGAACAAGAGGGATATTGTAATGGGTGTGGTGAGCATTTTCAAATGCGAAATTTTGAAGTTGACCATATTATCGCAGAAAATGTTGGGGGGACTGACCATATTGAGAATCTTCA
>CAZURU010000673.1:0-2697 GCA_964623585.1 uncultured bacterium | reverse complement strand
CGGTCATGATCCGTTCATCTAACCGCCATGTCCAGTTGATATAGTTTGTTGCGCGAACGATGCGGGTTGTGATTTCGCCGAGTGTTTTGTCATTAATACGTTCATGCTCCCACATGGCACCGACACCGAGATAAACCTTAAATCTGGAATTGGGTGAATATAATCCAAACCTCGCACCGCCACCTGCTAAATTCCGGTCGTTCAATAAAATGGATTCGTTGAATTGTTTCTGAATGAACGATTCGACAAAGAGGTGCTGCGTTAGACGCCGTATAATTCGCGCATGCGCCATGCCTTTATTTATAAAGAACTCACCGCTTCTTCTACCTTCTTGGAGGCTTCCGAAGACAAAACCGTGATAGGTTTTTGACAGGTAATCTGAGCGAAATCGGGTCCGCGCCGTGAGCAGGTCTGTGTTTCCCGTGCGATAGGTCAAATCCATCGTGATGCTGTTATACCAACCCGGTTCCAGCTGCATCTGTTTTGTCGTTTCATCCGTAAAAATATTAACTTGCGCTGCGAGGGGGAAACAGAAGGTAAGACATAAGACAAAACAAGTACCCAGAATCTGTCTGTATCTGTCCTGATCGGCAGTGTCGTTAGCAAGGTACATTTGGTTTTCTATAGGGGCGTTCAATTTTTTGTAGGAGGGATTTCCTAATCCCGACTTTTCAATCAAAATGCCGAAAAAAAGCTTAAAACTACTAAAGTTTGGACAACCCGGGCCGCGTACAAGCTGCGTTTTCAAGGGGCGGGTATTTTTCTCCAAGTTTCTCATATAAATCCAACTCGAAAAAAGAAATGCGGATGCACCAAAGCGCAGCCCCAGCGGGGCGAAATGTTTATAGAAGTGCTATAATCTCCATGGGTCAAGCCCCAGCGGGGCGAAATGTGTGTTCCTAAAAAATTGTCCAAAGTTTAGTATGAGTAAATGTGTGGTCGCATCGCTCTGCTTTAAGTTAGCGTTTCTTTTAGTTTCCTGACGTTAATGACTTGTGTTTCCTTTATATCGTTGTACGGTATTGCCTTGACTATATATGGAGTAGATCTTTCGTTTGCTATAAATTTGTCACAGAAATTTAAGTAATTGAGGTATTGAAAATCGAAATAGAAGCTAGAATCCAGGTGATCCGCTTTTTGTTGTCTACCATAGAGCATATAACGGATTAGATAGTAAATGTAGATAGAGTATGATAGATGTGGGTAATTCTCTACCGTTAGATTTTTGTTGCCTCGAATTTGGTCATGCAGTTTTTGGGTTTCCTTATCATTGAGACCAAAATGGACTCTAAACCCTTCTATAATTTCGTATTTTGATTCTGCCTTAATTTCCATTAAAGCATGTTGCACAACGTTTGACAGTTCTTGGGTCAAATGAGTTGATGGATTGCTTCTGAGTTCGTGTCTTATTTCTGACATAGATCGTATTTCGCCATATAAGCGTTCGTATCTTCTCTGAACATGTGATCTGTACCTGTTCGGGGTAAGAGATAGTTCAGGGTCATCAGCAATTTCAGTCACTTTCCGTCTTTCAAATTTTGAAAATACTACTTTTGGTTCACACCTTGACACAAGGACTTTAGGGCAAACACGTTTCATTGTCATTGGCGAATTTATAATACAATTTTTGGCAATTTGCCATGCGTCAAGTATATCGGAGTATTCAAATTCAACATCAAAAGGTGCTACAATTTTATATGTAACATTGGTACCACCGATTAAAGCTATAGGATTCTCTATTAATTCCAATTTTTTCAGAAGTGACTTTTTATCTCTCTCAAGTTCTTCTTCTGATTTTTTGTCGGTATTGTTAGGGGCGATACATTCAATTACAAAGATAGGTGGGCAAAGAATATTATATTTTTTATTAACTTTGCAGAGATCCTCTTTGCTAAGAGATTGGAAGGCGCTTCTGTCGAACAAGATAATCTCTCGATCATGATGATAATTGTTCTCTTTTTTGTATTCAACGTGTATCATATTTGCCTTTCAACTATACTTGCATTACCGTCTCTATTTGCTTGATATAACACACCAAATCTCATTGTATGCGTTCAGAGTATTTTGAAGACGGAATTTTTGGAGGTTAAGAGCTTCTCTTTGCTTGTCAAGCGATTCGATTTCTGTTTCAAGATTTTGGATCTCTATTTTAATGACACTTAGCAGACCTGCTATCATCTTTTCAAGCGTTTCAGTTTTATCGTTGAGATTCACATCATTGAGATTCACCGTTGCTCTCCTTTATAGTCGTAAGGTCGGAAAATTATTGATAATCTTCACTGTCTCAAGACTCACGGTGATGACACGTGCTATTAAGTCTACGATATACCGCGGTTCCGCCTCGCGATTCGGGTCGTTGACAATACGACTTCCTTTACGTTTTTTCGTATCTTTGTCCTCCTTGATTTTGTACTGGTCGATTATCCATTCTAACGCTGATCGAGTGCCTAACCTATAATCGTGTGCTTCAACCGGAATATTTTCAATGGTCAAGAAATCGTTGTATTGAATCTGCGTTTTGTCTTTAGACAATTTCATCTGCTTAACGCGCAAGTCCAAGGGCATATCTGGTGTTTCCTTGAACGTCAGTCCTGTGTATTTTGGAGCGGACTCGTAGTTGATATGAAGGTCCGCTAACTGCTCTCCAGCTTTCGCAAATGCCCAGAAATCCTCAGAGAAAGGGATACGAGGTAGGCT
>CAZURU010000672.1:1983-2698 GCA_964623585.1 uncultured bacterium | reverse complement strand
AAGGCTATATCGACAAGCTCAATGCGTTGTCGGAAGCTGAGGCGGCGGCGTTTATCGCGCTGGTGATTCGGTTTTGGAATGCGCCGGAGTATCGGATACCGTCCGTTGGTGATCGGCTGCGTGAAGTCGGGCTGGTGCAGGGTGAGACCCTTGATAATGAGGTGCTCTGTCCGGATGACGAGTTTGATCGCCAAATGATGCTTCGCGATATTGATGATAAAGGATAGGCTTACGGAGTGGTGGAAGTCAGCAAATCGTGTGCTGGCATACCTCTATCAAGGGGGATAGATCGGTTCTGCAATGATGGTGGTTTGCATGCAGTCGTAACTGAATAGGATTCTGCGCTGGCAGGTGCGTGGAAACAGAAACCTGCCAACTTTAATCAGAACCAGTGTGGAATTCTACTAAAAAGGGGGTGAGAAAATTGGAAATAGCAAGGCACTACTATAGTCCCAATCACCAAAACGCGCCTATCGAAAAACTGGAATGGATCGGTGCATGGCAGCGGTCGGACGGAGACCCACACACCGACTCCAGCGTGGTGTTCGTGAACAAAAAAGCGGACATTGAGTCCCGGAATCTGCTCGACCGATCGGATTGGAAAACCCATCTCGCAAAGATGGAAAAGAATGGGTGGGTGTTTTCAGAACCGTATGGCCACGGTTGCCAAACGGATGATGTAATCGTAGCAACAAAGTACATCTAAACGCCCGCG
>CAZURU010000672.1:0-1960 GCA_964623585.1 uncultured bacterium | reverse complement strand
AATCGAAATAGTTTGGAATCATCTAAAAGGAGGTGAATAACGATGGCGAGATGTCATAGAAACCGTGCTATACGAAAACGCCGCGCACAGAGCAACGCAACTTACATCGAAAGGATGCGGCGTAAAGTGGAACGTCAAGTCCTTGAGATGCCGAAAGGCGTTACGATTGCGGATCGCAGTTATGGATTTGCGACGTACGCTGACACACCAGAAGCCCGAAACATTGCCGGACATGATGGTGAATTGAGTGTCCGCGCGGATACCCGTATCGGCGGATATAGTAACGAAGATTATGATATTGCTGCTATGCACGCACATGAACATTTGAATACGCGGGTATGGCAAGCGTATCAGAAATTCAATGTCCGGCGGGACTCAAACGCAAGGGTAAATCATGTATAAGAGGATTGGAATTAGAAACAAAAGGGGCGAGATTATCATATCACCATCCCCTTTCAACCGGACTTCGCGAGGTTTTTATCTTAACGTGACCGAAACTGACATCCCCGCGCCGGACCCGAAAACTGCGATTCTCTTTATTGAGATGCAGGAATACGATCGGGTTCACCACAGGGAGCAGGTGTTGAAACCTGTTCATTGCCTGGGGCTTCACGATACGAATTACCAAAGCCTTTCTGGGAAACCGGAATTAAAAAAACAATTGGAATTTAACCGTGAGGCACCGAAAATTGTGCCGTATGACGAAGTTAGCAATTTTCACATCGAAAACTTATGGCTAACTTTCGGTGTGGAGGCGGAAGCGGACGATGTAATTGAACCTCCAAAAATGGAGAATAGCACACGCTGGCACGCTGCTTGTCTCGTTGCCGATTCGGAACGCCACGCGGATATGTGGGCGAAAATGAGCGGCGACAGCTACGGTGCGAAACTTTGGGCGTATATCTGCTCGGAACTTTCAAACGGAAGTTGTCAGGCGACTGGATGGACACCTGATAAAGAATTCATAGCAGCGGCTATTGAATTCAAAGGTAGATATCCGCTCCCTGAAACAGGCAATCCAGCAGCAGATGCAATCAACTGGATCGCTGCTTGGGATACAAACGAGAAGGAGTAGCATGCCTGAGTTTTTTGGCTGGGCTGATCGTCTAAATGGGCAGGCGGGGTTTGAAACCCCGCCTGTTTTATTTTAACACGACGATCTCAAATGTCAAAGCACAAACTAAAAGTTTGTGGTACAAAGATGGTGCGGTCAGAACCGAACCTACCTGTCCAGTAGAAAAAATTAGGTGCTATTTTGGTATTTAACATTTGCTGTGCTACAATTTTTAGAAAAAGTTATGATACCATACGGTTTCTATTACAATTTTCACTATTATGGCGAAACAAAGTAGGCTGACTTATAAAATTGTTGAACGCATCTGTGAGTTGAAAAAAGGCAGGATGAGTTGGAGGGGGATCGCTGCTGCGATAGGCGTACATGAAAACACACTGTTTTTGTGGCGAAAAAAAGGTGAGGAATCTGATAGCGGTGTCTATCATGCCCTTGTTGTTGGGATTGAGCAAGCCGAAGCCGAACTTTATGAACTTGCAACGCAGACGATTTTCAAGGATGCGTTTGAAGGACACACAAAGAATTCGACCAAAGTCGTCATTGATGAGAATGGGAATAAGAGAGTAGAGGAGAAGACCGAAGAAATCGCGCCGAATTCAGCACTTGCGTTGAAGATACTCGAGAGGCTGCATCCTGAAATTTGGCAGCCGACGCGTCTATTGCAGATAGATTGGCGTGCAGAGGCAAAATCAAAGGGCATTTCACCTGAAGAATTAGAAACGAAATTCAAGCAGCATGTAACAGAAACCGGATTACCTGAGATCACTGAGGAAGCAGAGGAAGATGCAGGCAGTTAGTGTTCAACCTCAACAACGTATTGTCGTGCCGCCGGAGTTTGCGAGGCGGACGGAACAGTATCTGAAACGTCATGGGTATGTGAACCCTGAA
>CAZURU010000671.1:0-2707 GCA_964623585.1 uncultured bacterium | reverse complement strand
GAGAGGTGGAACACACACTTCAAGGTTTGCAAATGCAGATTTATTGACAATAGGAGTAGCAACACCTCCCGCAACATTATGAAGCGTATCTGTCTTAGTGCTAAGAAGATAATAAACAAAGTAGGGGTCATGCTTTTGTTGATTCACTACAACGCTGTTGATTTGCTGATTTGTTACGCTGGGAGTGGTTGTCATGCAAATCTTACCAATGCTTGCAATGCAAACGACACAAACAGCATTGCGAGGAAGCAAACGATTTTTATTGTATTCATATCCATTCTGTGATAGAAATCGTTCGGTCTGAACAATGCGAGAATCTATTTTTATATCTGTTGGAGTGATAAAGGGATATTCATTGCCGTAATACTCTGTTTTCTTGGTGGGCGGCGTAGAACCTGTGATTATCTGTCCTAAGTCATCAATGGTTACGTTACGCCATGTATTCCATATATTCATACTGTATCCTCTAAGTTTCCGCTAAAATCATGGACTATTAACTTCGAGCATGTTTAGATTCTGCCCCGCAAAGTATTTCTTGAGATCTTCAGTGTATTCCGGCATGGGGTCCTGATCAACTATACGAAACAATTCACTGCCAACCCGGGAAAGCATAACACCCGACAATCTAAACTCCGGGTTATTATCTCGTTCTGCGGTAGGTGATAAAATCCAATATTTTTCTTGGTACTGGAATGGTAAGAGGATTGGATTGTTTTGGTTCATTATACACAATTTGTAGTCACGCCAAGAGTTATAATCCGAAATAATCAGATCATACTCGTTTAATATATTCAGCTGATCAAAACTCAATCCATATTTGCTGAGCGCATTGGATCCAGCGTTTCCCCCCAAAGAAGGAACTCTGGCATCAATAACATGTTCATTATTCTGAATTCCAAGGACAACACATGCTGAACAAAATCTTTTGAATAAGGCTGCGGTATCTTGATCCAGTTCACCGAGGGATTTCACAACCTTTATTGAATACGAGCCCGGTTTCTCAATTTCACCTGCTAAAATACGAGCGAAACGGTCTTGCATGTCCTCACTGCTTTTTTGACTCGCTTCTTTCTCGAAAATGTTAAACCAATCATCGTCAATTGACTTTTCCGTTTCATTTTCAGTTTGTTGATTTGTTGAATTATCGTATTTCTTTTTCTTTAGTATGTCTGTGGCAATACCTAAGATTTTCTCAAGATTGTACTGTTCTCGAAGAATTTTCTTAGCAAATGTGTTTGATGCTCTTTGCGGAAATTCTGGGTCAACTTTTATCTGTTCGATAATTTGGGCATTAACAACTTCCGTAATTTTAATGCGTGCTTCCGATTCTGATCGTTTCTCGGCAGATCTCCGTTCAAGAGCTCCGACAGGTATATCAACCAAAGCAGAACCTAATCTGTCCAAAGCCTTAAGCACGTTTCGTCTGATTGGAGCAGGAATGGTTGAATCTAAAATAAGATCGGTGGCAGCATCAAGTTCGGGGTTTGCTGCTTCATCAGTTGTCGAAAGTACATCAGGTTTCGTTTCGTCAGACATTAGGAAATCCTTTTATTTCAAAGTTAATAAAGTGCTAGGCCTTCAAAACTTCAAAGAAGTCTTCAAAAGTCGATATCTGCAATGCCGTGAGATGCATCTGCGCGAGGTGATCAAGGTCGCGGACAGATTCAAGTGCTTGCTCCACGCTTTGGGCATCACCTTCTGGAAACCGCGTGTTCAGCACAGAGAGAATATTTTGGATGGTAGTCGCGCGCGCTCCTTGTTCAATACCTTGCTGTAAGTAATGTTCTGCCATACTTTGCATGAGTGTCGTCTCCTCTACTGAAAGTCTCAAAGACTTTTGGTGTTCAGATACAATCGCCTCTAATGTTTCACGCTCTACCACCGAACGCCGATAGAAGATGAGAAGATAAAGATAATAGATAACTTGTTTCCACGACGCACGTTCCGCATCACTGAGCGTGCCGAGATGTGCGCCTAGCCGTTCTAACGCAGAGATAAACACTGTTGCGTCAGCCTTCTCCTGTTTCAATACTGTCATCAGCCACCCGAACGGACGATCTGTTTTCAGAAGTGTCTCATCCGCAGCACTCTTGACACTGAGAAAGAGCGTCTCAAACTTTGGGATAAACCGAGTAAGGGCATCGGGAACATCCATCAACGTGTCAAGCGCAGGCAACGTTTGCCAACTTTCTTCACCCGTATAAAACAGCACCGGGATGATCGGACGAAACCGCCATTTCCCTTTCGGCACATTTTCCGACACCCACTTTTGCCGCTGTTGGTCCCAAATCTGACACATATAGAACAACAGTCGAAATCCCATCGCGGTGTCTATTGTAGATTGATGTTCAATCAGGATGTAGATCATCACCTCTGTTTCATCAGAATCCCGAATCGGTAATTCTGTAAAGGACAGTTGTCAACCAACAAGCGTCTCTAATCTTGAAAACCCTTGAATTCTGTCAATCCTGGTTCAGACAATGAAGATCACACATTCGCTTCCTTCAACATTATACCGTATCCTCCAAAATCTTTGCAACATTTTCAGCGATGCGTTCTTCGAGTTGATACGCTTCGGCATTTAGGACCGCTAATTCCTCATTGAGCTGCGTAAATCGTTCAACAAAGTCAAAATCATCGGTTGTCTGCTCATCAACGCCGACATAGCGTCCGGGGTTCAGACTCCAGTCTTGTGCCTCAATCTCGG
>CAZURU010000670.1:0-2708 GCA_964623585.1 uncultured bacterium | reverse complement strand
TGCTTCATTCTAAACAGTCGGTAATGAGAGAAAAATTAATTGAAATGGTATTACTACTCAGTTTCTACTTTTGGAGCGATGTCCCCTTTTGCACTATCTTCGTTAGTAACTTCTTGTGTGCTCTGACTATTTTCCTCAGTAGGTGTCCCGTTTGCTTTGGTATCTTCCTCTGTGTTTTCAGTTACTTCGTCTGATGCCCCTCTATCTTCAGTTTCTTGAACCTGTTCTGCCCCTTCGTTAAGTGGTGTCAACGTATCACTCTGTCTCTCACCATAGAATCTCATCAGAAAAAGTGAGATGACCATAAATCCGATCGCGACCCAAGTCGTTAGTTTGCTGAGAAATGTTGCGGCACCATGACCACCGAGAACGGATTGCATTTCGGATGCACCGAATGCACTTGATGATAGTCCTTCTCCTTTGCTGTCCTGTAGCAAGATAATAAGCGTTAGGACAATACAGACTGGAACGAAGACTATGATTGCTATAGTTACGAATATTCCCATTTTTATACCTCTTTGAAATTACTAAATTGAACTTTTGACGATTTGTGCAAAGGATTCTGCTTGCAGACTTGCCCCACCGACAAGCGCACCATCAACATCAGGTTGTGACATGAGTTCTGCAGCGTTATCAGGTTTGACACTGCCACCGTATTGAATACGGACCTGGTTTGCGATCTCATCTGTGTATGCTTCGCTGATTAACTGCCGAATATAAGCGTGAACTTCTTGTGCTTGTTTAGGTGTGGCAGTTTTTCCTGTACCTATTGCCCAGACCGGTTCATAAGCGATGACACAAGACGACATCTGTTCAGCTGTAAGGTCTTTGATTCCTCCTGAAACATGGTCTTCAATGATTTTTTCTGTGTTTCCCGCTTCGCGATCTTCTAAATGTTCACCAACGCAGATAATAGGTTTCAGATCAGTAGTTAATGCTGCTTTTGTCTTTAGGTTTACACTCTCATTTGTTTCGGCGAAAAATTGACGTCTTTCTGAATGACCGATAATGACATATTCACATCCAACGTCCTTTAACATCGTTGGTGAGATTTCACCTGTGAACGCACCACTGTTTTCCCAATATACATCCTGTGCGGCAAGGCAGATGTTGCTTTCTTGAATAACTTCATATACTGCAGCAAGTGCCGTAAAAGTCGGTGCTACGATAATTTCAACGTCTGTCGTGTCCGTAACGGAACTCTCAATACCTTTCGTTAGTTCTATTGACTCCGATATCGTATTGTTGAGTTTCCAATTTCCTGCAATGATAGGTGTACGCATAGTTTGTCTCACTTATAGAACGCGTGCTGCGAGTTCAACGAGACGATTAGAATAACCCCACTCGTTATCGTACCATGAGAGTACTTTGACTAATCCGTCTTCAATCACTTTTGTGAAAGGCGCGTCAAGGACAGATGAGAGTTTATTTCCGTTGAAATCAGCAGAAACGAGGTCCAACTCAGAATATCCTAAAATACCTTTTAGCGAGTTTTCAGATGCTTCTTTCAGTACTGCGTTAACAGCCTCAGCACTCGGTTTTTTATTGAGTTCTACGGTAAGGTCAACAACAGACACGTTTGGGGTCGGCACACGGATGGCGAATCCGTCAAGTTTTCCATTCAATTCTGGTAGCACTTTACCGACAGCTACCGCTGCCCCTGTTGTTGTGGGTATCATTGACAGTGTAGCTGCGCGTGCTCTTCGCATATCTTTATGTGGAAAATCGTGAACGCGTTGATCCCCCGTATATGCATGAATAGTCGTCATCAAACCACTTTCAACTTCGAAAGATTCATGCAGGACTTTTGCGACAGGTGCAAGACAATTTGTTGTACAGGAAGCGTTTGAGATGATGTGATGTTTTTCTTTATCGTACATGTCATCATTTACACCGATAACTATTGTGATGTCTTCCTCTTTTGCAGGAGCTGAAATAAGGACCTTTTTTGCTCCGCTGGCAGTGATGTGTTTTTCAGCGTCTTCCCTTGTGGTGAAAAATCCTGTAGATTCAATAACGACATCCACACCTAAGTCTGACCAGGGCAGGTCTGCTGGGTCGCGTTCAGAGAAAGTTCGTATCGCGTTCCCATTAACAACCAATCCATTTTCAGTGGCGTTAATACTATCTGACAGTATGCCGTGTACGGAGTCATACTGTAGAAGATGTGCCAGCGTCTCAGGATCTGTCAAGTCGTTAATTGCTACGAATTCTATATCTAACTCAGGATTTTGTAACGCTGCACGAAATGCGTTCCTCCCTATTCTTCCAAAACCGTTAATACCTACTTTTGTTGACATAATACAGATTAAATCCTCTAATATCTTTGCTCATCTGAGCTTTATTGCATTCACGTTCCCTCCCTCTCCAAAGATGAATTCCTAATAGTACTAAAATTGGGAGGTACAATACCTACTTGGCTACCATCATTCATCTTTCTGATTGATTGCTTTAATTACGATGGATACCTTTTAGGAAGTTGAACATATTACTCTATTGCTATTCAATATTTCTTTTAATTATACCTTATATTAGTGTTAATTGCAAGTATCTTGTGCTATAGGGTGGAAGGTGGAAAGGGTGGAAGGTGGGAAGGGTGGAAGATGGGAAGGGTGGAAGGGTGGAAGATTGGAAGGTGGAAGATTGGAAGGGTGGAAGGGTGGAAGATTGGAAGATTGGAAGGGTGGAAGATTGGAAGGGTGGAAAGA
>CAZURU010000669.1:0-2719 GCA_964623585.1 uncultured bacterium | reverse complement strand
GATTGTCGATATTCGGCGTAAACACATTGGGATCGCCCCGATAGCTCAATGCGTGCGCGCGGTGCTGATCCCCAAAAACCCAGATGACATTGGGCTTGCGAACAGGGCGAAACGAAAATTGCTCATTCATAGAAAAAACCTTTCGAGGTGATTGTAAAAATATACCAGAGTCTGAACAATATAAGCCATCAAATATCAGATATGGGTGTATTCCGCGCATTTTTTTTCAAAAATGCTAATTTTTTTGTTGACACGATTAGCATTTTTTTTTTTTTGTATTATATATTCTAATATTTTGTGCTGCCATTTCAGGATGAGTAATATTCAAAGCAGAGGCCAACTTTTCCGATATTTCGGAACGCATCTCCCCCATTTACAACGCTGAACACAACGAAAGGAGGTATGAATAAAGAACAAATGAACTGGCCTGGGATTGGTGGGGCGTTGCCCAGCCCTATTTGCCAGTTTATTGATAATATTCGCTTGTAATTCGCAACAGAAGCATAACCCTTAACAGGAGGTTGCATCATGGAAGAAAATATTCTTGAACACACCACATCCATCGCGGGACTCACCTGCAAACCGCTCTCCATTCTCTCTGAGACCATTTCACCGCAAGAAATGAGCAGGGCTCGGGGTGGATGGAATACAATACCAAGTATGTTAGATAGCCTCGCAACGAATGAGGACACAGTGGAACCTCCCAAAGACCCGACAGCAGGAGCTCCTGAGCCTACTGACGAAGGTGGGGGATCAAGCAGGGGTTCCAGTGTCTCTACATTAGGATGGAATATAGGTCTATGGTGGCCTAGTAGTGGAAGCTCAGAGTCAGATACTCCCAGTTCACCAGATACTCCCAGTTTACCAGATACTCCCAGTCCAATTGATCCTGGCCCTGACAATGAAAACGAGGATGAGGACGATTATTGGTGGGAATGGGATTTTGGATATGACGACACTGAAGATGAATGCACTGTCCCTTATGATTGTGGAGATGAGGATAATGATGATGATAATTATGGTAGCGGTGTGCCCGACGAGGAGAACAGCATGGAAGGTAATGATGGATAGTTGATCGTTCTTCTCTTTGAGTAAGCTGACTCGCAAGAATAAAGAATAAAAGAAGGTTCTTTCAGGCTTGCTGGAAGAACCTTCAGATTTTATACTATATAGTGCAAGAATGTATTTAGGCATATAGACTAAGCAGCCATTTCCAGCTTTGCTGATTATCAAACATGATAAAAACTTACGTAATAATCTCATTCCTTGTATATATCTTGCTGGCAGGCACTTGCGTGGCTTATCAGCTTATTGGGACAGAAGCATTATCTGAAGAACTCGTCGTGCGGCACTATACCATCAATCCCAGACTCGATGCAGTCATTGTCGTAGATCGAACAATCCCGACATTTGAATATTATACCTTTTACTGTGCCGGATTCGCAGACGAAGAAGAAGGCGAACAAGGACGAATACACTTCTTAGAGCATATCATGTCAGATACAGGTAGCTATGAGCCAGGGAAACTCAACCAACTCATCGTCGATAATGGAGGCCAAAACTATGCCTTTACAACTATCCATTATATGTACTTAAGAATGCGATTCCCAAAGGATAAATTTGACCTCGCAGTTGAGATAGACCGCGATAGATTTTACAATACAAGGATCAATGAAGAGGTCGTTGAAAACCAAAAGAAAATTGTACTAACGGAAAGAAGTCGTAATTCAACAGACCCAAACAGAAACATTTCCAGTCGCTTTTTTGGCTTAATCCATGATAAAAATCAGTCGTCATACATTGGCACCGAGGCTTTTATTGAACAACTCGAATCCGTCGATCTAAAAGCGTACTATGAGAATTTTTTGCGCCACCAAAAGAGATTGATCTTGGTGATCGGCGATGTGGATATGGACCATGTCCTGACAAAGTTGGACGAAGCTTATGGCAATGAGCAAATAGCAGGCGAATTATCGAGCGAATCACCTTCTCCACAATTTCCCAACTCTGAAATACTTGGAAAAAAAATAAAAGACACTTCAAAAAGTCTCAGTATTGCCAAATTCAGGAAGAGTTGGCATACTCCCCATTTAGGCCATCGCGACTATGCGACCTTGCTCATTCTTCCTCGAATTTTGAATAAAACCTCAAATTCTCTGCGATCTTCTGTGATTGATTCTAAGCTGGCAAGAGTTTTCATAGTATCGTTTTACCACTATAAAGGATTTAGTCTGCTGAGTTGCCTGGCAGACCTGCCGCCCGACAATTCAATAGATGCCCTTGAAACCGCTATCCAAACAGAATTGGAGAAGATCAGAGCGCATGGTATCTCTGAAGATGAATTTACTTCAGCTCAAAATCTGCAATTAAAGTCAATGTATTCCGCATTTTACGACCGCTCAAGTATGGCCCTTCAGTTCGGACGGGCGTTTGCCCATGCCAACGATCCCTTGCTATATCCAAAATTGATAAAAGACCTCAAATCTGCCCGCAGAGACGATATCCCTCGCCTGATAGATCAATACCTGACAGATGACAATTCGATAACGCTTTCCCTAACAGTGCCAACAAAGCAAAAACCGACTCTGAGAACCTCGTTATACTATGGGATTATGGTATTGGTTTTGGCAGGTTTTGTCTCGCTGGTGGGATGGGCTATAAGAAGACATAGTTCTCCCGAAAGGCTGTCTTCAAATGAATAGACTCCAGAGTGTAATTT
>CAZURU010000668.1:0-2727 GCA_964623585.1 uncultured bacterium | reverse complement strand
AGTTTCGCCTATTATTTCGTTTCCGTTCGAACCGCATGGGCAGCCATTTTTTTAATATCGATAACCGATATATCATCAGATGCAGAATCACGTGAGGAACAAGATGGCGCAAGCCATTTTTAAATAGGATTAACGATGGCCGACTTTCTAAAGCCATGTAGCCAAAAAGGAAGAAGGTTACTTTTTGCTTCTTTGAGCCTTCCTAAGGTCGGATGCTTTTATCGGAGTTGTTCGCCGATTGGACCATTGGAATCAGAATTTAATGGTGAGTAATATTATATAAAAACTATTCTAATAGGCCTTATAACAATGAAAATAGGGCGGTTTGTTTGAAGGCGTGTGGCTCCGGCCAGTTTACTGGCCTTTGCGCATTTAAAGGTTAAAGGGTTAACACAATATTACTAGATGTTGCTATATAAATTAGAAATTGTGAGGTATAGAGTACTAGAATAGAACTATGGAAGAATTAAGTATTGAAGTAGCTATTACTTAATTAGCCACATCAGCTCCTTAAACTTTAGGGAGGCAAGAGGTGTAGGCCCTTTAAGGAAACCTGTCTTGAAAGGTATCATAAGCCAGGTTACAAGCACAGGTTGTTGGCAAACCATCAGTTGGTCTTCATTTCATCACTTACTCTGTAGTACTGAAAAAGTATTGATTTGGCGATTAGAAATGACTTCTTGGTCCATGCGCAAAACTGACACAATCAGAAATGGAGACGATCATTGCATGTGCTGCCCTCTATAACCAAAGGAACATGATTCCATGCTCCATAACCAAACAGAAACCATGACATTCATCATGTGCCAACCCCCTACTGTTTGCTGGAGAATAGTTTCATGGTTCATAATCGAACAAACGCAGATACAAATGGAAACTATTCTAGGGAATAGCTAACACTGAACTAACCCTAACTTTTCTAGAGAATGTTTCCATGGTCAAAACAACTAACAGGAATGACGTTGCAAAGCGGTAAAGGGATGATACGAAAGAATAGATCTGCACGCAGCATGCCTAAAGTGGCCTAAAGGCTAGAATGAGGCCAAGCAAGAAAAAGAGTGCCTTGCAAGAGTAAATGTAAGGGTCTGTGATCAAGTCATAATTCGAGAGAAGGTGACTAACGAGAAGAGCACCAGAGTCAAATCCAAAACTTAGCAAGACTGAGTTATTATAGTGCTAATTATATTAATCTCACTTAGTTATCTTCACTAGCTATATACCTATAGAGCTATAGCTATATAGCTTCCATGCTCTCAATCATATACTATCCATGCATGCACAAGTTGGCTTGTCCCTTGATGGTATAGCATCTGTCTAGTAATTTAGTTAGGTAATAAAAATTAATGTAGTTCATCATAGGGGTAGAAGCCTTCTAATAAATGTTTGTAATTTTTACCATTGTAGGAATGCATACAAATCTAGTATAACTACTGCTTCCTAAAACACCTGCAAAACTTGAAAACAGGTTTTTGTGGATCCAATTAATGATACACACACATTAAAGCACTTGTATGTTATCCCCTGCATTCGTAAACTTCACTTTGTGAACAGCATTAATTATAAATGGTGCATTTCTCTTTGTGACCTATTGTAGGACAAGTGTGCCTGTTATTGGCCAAAAATCGCTCATGTTAAAACATATGGCAGAATCCGAGTACAGGCCATGTCAGTGGATAAAGGTCGACATTATATTCTAAGGGAGTTCTATTTGTCAAATGAAAATGGAACTGGAAAATATGTCTCCCAATATCATTTCACGTCATGGCCAAGCAAAGGAATACCAGAGAATCCTGATTCTGTATTAACCTTATTACAAGAAATTCGTCAACATTATAAATTTCTTAAGGAATCATCAAAAGCAGACATTGGCCCTATTGTCATCCACTGTAATAATGGCATTGGAAGAACAGGCAGTTTGATTGCTGTTGATATTATTATAGACTTTTTAAAAACTAAAGGTAATTACTATTAGTCATTAGGTGCTATTTTTGCATGATCAATTTACTTTAATTGTTTCTTTTAGTTGTATTAGTAGCAGATAGTAGCTATATGGCTACTCTATTGTATTTCTCCAGGACTTGAACAAGAAATTGATGTGATGGGTACTGTGTTACACATAAGAAATCAGCAGTTTGGCATGGTCCAGACTGAAGTGAGTGAACATGATGATCTACAGATCACAGTAGCTATAGCCAATTAACTGCATTGAATGATGATGTCACAGCATAAATGTTATACTCCCTACTACGTGGGTAAGTATATAGTAATTGTCATGAAAAAATTTTTGATCGTCTCGTACGTCGTGATGGCGGACTTAAAATAGTTGCAGACTGTTACAAATCGGTGAGTTGTGTAAGTTACCTTACAAATATAGATGCGTTGTGGACCATAATGGTTCTATTGCTGCTAAATCTTTGACAAATACTACAATTTTGTATGCTAATAGTTTAGTATGGCTTGGCTTTAACTAACGTTGGAAGCCTAAAAATCTTCCTGGAAAAGTGTTATAGAAAGCATTTTTAGGTACCCAAAGATAAGCGATACATGCTTGGTATTGCTGTTTATACACACTTCTTTTTCCAATTCCAATTGTTTAATGCAAGCATCAAAGGGTACAGAGTTTTTGTGACAGTGATTGGTGCGTGCAATATTTGCAATGTAGAGCAAAAATTGTGAGGATTTAAAGCGAACTAGCTGCTACAGACTCGTAACGGCTGATTTGGTAAT
>CAZURU010000667.1:0-2732 GCA_964623585.1 uncultured bacterium | reverse complement strand
GACAAACCTCATGATTTATGCACTAAAATACGGCGGCAATACCGACCGGTCAGAGTATAAACAATAGTAAACGTGACGCTATAAATCCCAGTTCGGTAGGTTCGGTCTCCTAAGCGAACCTAAAAGCACTGTAAGAACGGTAAATTGACACATATCGGGTTAGGTTTCCTAATCCCTAAGCACGAGTAAACTCCCTTCAAGGAGAGAAATCTATAATTTGGCATCCAGCAATTTTAGTCGTGTAACCCTAATCCTTCCTATCTATCTTCCCGCGTTTCTCCTCTCAACAGGCGCGGGAATTGTATCACCGACACTCTCCATCTACATCAAATCGTTCGATTTAAGTTATACATTGACAACATTCGTCATTGCGGTTGGTGTGGTTGGTAACATACCCGCAGGTATCTTAGTAGAGCGGATGGGAAGAAGAACCGCAATGCTTTTCGGATTGATAATGGTGGGTATCTCTACAGTCGGAATGGGAACAGCACAGACTCTGCTTCAACTTATAGCAGCACAATTGATAGGAGGGGTCGGCAACGCACTTTGGATGCTATCACGGCACGCATATATGACAGATGTGATACCACTGACAAAGCGCGGACGTTCTATAGCGTTATTTGGGGGTGTCAACCGAATGGGAACCTTTACCGGAAAATTCGGAGCGATCTTTCTCGGTTCAAACCTACGACTACCGTTTTACATCCATGCTGTAATTACACTAATGACGTTAATAATCTGCTACTGCTCTATACCCGATACAAAACAGGAACGGAATGTCCAAAAAGACGACAAACAACCCTATCTTACACAACTGATCACAGTATCAAAACTGCATTACAGACTTTTAATCACAGCAGGAATTGGTCAAGTTGGCGTTCAAACATTGAGACGCGGGTGTAATATTATTGTTCCACTCTATGCCGATAACGTGTTGGGTTTATCCGAACTATATATTCGTTTAGTGGAAATGATTTCGTCAGCAGTTGATATGTCAATGTTCCCACTTGCAGGGTTCATGATGGACCGATTCGGTAGACGATACGCAACAGTACCGGGCATCAGTATCTTTGCTACAGGTATGATACTGATGCCTTTTGCGAATACCTTTACGGGACTACTGCTTGCAGCAATAATGATGCGATTTGGGAACGGCACAGCATCCGGTACTATGATGACACTCGGTGCAGATTTAGCACCAGCGGAAGGTGCAGGTGAATTCCTCGGATTATGGAGAATTACGGGAGATTTCGGTGGCGCATCGGGACCTGTCGTCGTAGGTAATATCGCAGACTTATTCGGGTTAAGTATTTCGGCATACGCCTTAGGTGGTATCGGGTATCTGGCAGTCGGCATCTTTCTCTGTTTAGTACCAGAAACTCTACAGAGGGAATGAAATGCCGGGAAAGGGACTCGAACCCTTACGCGCGATATGCACACTAGAACCTGAATCTAGCCTGTCTACCAAATTCCAGCATCCCGGCTAATAGAATATAATAGTATACAATAGACCCAAAGTTATAGTCAAATTAAAACGTGAATATGATATAATAAATTGTATTATCCATGCAGATTTAATCAACGGAGAAATCAAGATGAAACCTTACACTTATATTCCTATACTATTTTGTGCTTTCCTGATAACAACCGGGTGTCAATCCAAAGCACTCCATACCATATTTGAAGCACAAGAATGGGAGAACCTTGCTGTCGCAGAAGGCGTGACATGTAATGTACCAAAAATGATAGACGGCAATTTAAAAACAGTCGGATACGCTGAGGGCAGATGGATAAACGTGACACTACCAAAACGTAAAACTATTCATCGTATCATTATCCGTGGTACGAATATTACAGAGGCAGTCATCTATCAGCAGGAACAAGGGGGCAGAAAATGGCAGGCAATCTTGGAAATAAAGAATAACCGAGGTCCAGCGATTGAAACACGATTAAACAGCGTCACACAAGCATTACGAATTTTTGTACGTGCCACAGCAGATGATACAAGACAACCTCCTCTGTTTTCGCCACGGTATGGTAGGATCGGGTCACGAAAAGCAATCGCTAATGCTTACGCAAAAGAGGTAGAAATTTACGGATTCAGATCAAAGGATAAGAAATGAAACGATTGATTCTAAATGATATGTATAGTTGGTCAGTATTTAGTGAAGCACGGCAGATTGACTTCAACGCTCATCTCTGGGTTAGAGATTAGGGTAATATCGTCATTGACCCTGTACCAATCTTGCATGCTGACCGTACTCAAATTGAACAACTTGGGGGTGCGAAATGGATTGTCATTACTAATCGAGACCACGAACGTGAAGCCGCCAGTTTTCAGGAATGGACAAACGCAGAAGTTTGTGAATATCCAGATTCCAAAAAGGTTTTACCATTCGCTGTCCGAGAGATTTATCGGAAAGGTGAGAGCCTCAACTATTTTGATGGTGAGTGAGAAGATAATAATTAATCTGAATGCTATTCAATAGTCGGGAATCGGAGTTCCCTCCTACAGAACAGGCTATTGGTAGGAGCGATATTAGACTCTACATTTATGGGATTCATCAACAATATGTTAATAGAGCAGAAGAAGAGATTCTTAAAACATACTGATCTTTTTGAAGGACTTTCAGATGAAAGATTAGACTTAATTGCAAGAACTACATACTTAGTAGACTATCCAGCAAATCATATTATCTTTGAAGAGGGAACAGAAGGCGATTCGCTTTACC
>CAZURU010000666.1:0-2734 GCA_964623585.1 uncultured bacterium | reverse complement strand
GTGCGAATTCCGGCACTTTTGGTCCGCCAACGCCCCATTGTCCACTCTTGTAGATTGCTTCAAATGCTTCAATATCAGCAGAGTCCTGCGTCGGCCAGGTCGGATAAGGATCGGTACGGACAGGTTCACCACCATTTATTGCTAATGTTGCCATATCTTTGTCTCCCTTTGATGCCTAAGAATATAATGCTAATTGTCTGAATCAGGGTTAACAGATTTTCAGGATTACAGATTCTGATTAACTGAGGATTGCTTTTTTCCGAACGGACGTTGATGGACACACATTAGGCGTTGAGCCGCTATGCATTCACAAGGATAACATGTTTGACAAAGCGCGTCAAGCAATACGTTTCAATTCAAAAACTTGACTTTTGATTGCTTATGTGATATGCTATATTAAACAAGCGGAAACAGCCAATGCTTGTCAAAGACATCAGCAGAACGCAGGGGGAAAAGAAAATGGACACTCGGGAGTTATATGAATTGCTGTCAAAACAGATAACTGAAATGGACGCACGCTTCACAAAGCAGTTATCTGAAATGGACGCACGCTTCACAAAGCAGATAACTGAAATCGACGCACGCTTCACGAGGCAGTTTGAGAACCTTGATAGCCGGCTTGAGAACCTTGATAATCGACTTCGGAATGTTGAGATAGATGTTGCTGACATCAAAAGCAAGTCTTGGTAAATCGCTATTTTCTTGAAGTTCAAAGAAGTTCAGCGCGGGTTGTTCTCCGAAAGCTGATAAGCGATCAATGCCGAGACGATGATGCAGCTGTGTGTCTCTGAAGGTTATTCTGTCCCTGATGTTGTCCCGCGTGCCATACTTGAGAAACGGAACATAACGCTACAGGTCTGGACTTATCCCGGGCACCCAGATAATCAGTGAGTGCGATGAATCCTTCGTGTTTCGCCATCGGACGCGCCTCTCAGAGAGATTGTCAGTGTATCACGCTCTGGGTTTGGATAGGGTCTTAATTTCAGAGGGCATTACTCCTTGAAAATACACCGGAACACGCCCTGACCTTGTCCAAACTTTAGTTTAGTTATGAGAACCCTTAGAGTGAGATGGACGCGCTTGGCATCCATCTCTTAGTGTCTACAAGTTATCGCCAAAGTAAGGATTGTTCATGGAAACCTCAGAAAGGAATAGCATCAACCGCTATATTGAAATCAAAGGTATCTAAAAGAGGCGGATTAAAATCACTAAAATGTTCGCGACCAAACGGTTCGAGCTCAGGACAAGACGAAACCACTGTAAGCGCAGAGCCTTTCGGATGCCTATTTAGACGACTCAGCGCCACAAAAAAAAGTGCTCTATCCGTGTCACTTTGAATACTTTCAACGTGCACAACTAAATGCGGTGTTTCCCACCCTTTGAAGCTATGCACCGTTGTTGCACATATTTCTGCACATCCTGGGTACAGATTTACCTTTTTACCGCGGGACTCACGCCAATCTTCAGAATGTGTATCAAGGACATGCCGTCCTCTTTGTTTTAACCCTCTAACGACAGGTATACCAATGCGCTTCCGTGAAAGGAAATGGACTGTCGGAATATCAAGATCACTGTAGAGACGTTCGATTTCCTCGATGCAGGTATCCTCCACCGATGTTCCTTGGGAGATCTGAACCCATCGAAATTTATCGAAGGCATCTGTTTGCTCAACCGCCTTATGTGGCGGAACATTTACCTCTCCACCACAAGGAAATCGCTTTAAAAGATCCTTCAAAATGGGAATCATCCTAGCGGATAAGCGATAACTCTCTGATAACTCCATCCAACGTCCAGTAAATCCACATCCCAAACCCTCCATTGTTTTGTCGGTCCACGCTTTAGCAGTTCCATAAATATCCTGGGTCTTGTCACAGACAAAAAGCGCTTCTCCTCCGCCCACTATCGCTTTTCGCAAGGTTTTCCACCAATCTACATGGCAGTCGTGCCCTTCATCAAGAAGAATAGCGTGGTATGTCGGTAGGTTTAGAGTATCCGGTGACTCATAGAGCCCTGAGACAAGCTCCGCCATACGGTAATCTAAGACATCCTTTTTAGAATAGTCTCTCCAAAGTTGACTGTAAACCGACATATACTCGGCACGCTCACATACATCCTTACACCAAGCGTGGAAGTTCGTGAGAGTAATTTGCTGAGAAACTTCCTGAGGTATAAACCGTTCAACAAGATCTCTAAGGTAGTTATAAAGTGTTATGTTATACGTGCAAACGAGAACTCTCTTGTTTTCGCATGCAAGCATCGCCGCACGAGCTGCAAGTGCCAAACTTTTTCCAGATCCAGCAGCACCTCTGACGCGCCGGTACCCACTTTCTGTCCGGGTCGTTGCAATCTGGTATTGTGTATCATCGAGTTGCGTTTTCAAATTATCTTTTAAAGCATCAACATTCGACATGCTATAGCTCCTTTTTTATCTATTTTGAAATTTCGACTTCCCAGCCCGTTTGCCCCTATTCCGGTGAAAAGGACTGAAGCGGAGAGAGGGACCGGACTTATAGGTTAACAAGGGGCAGCACATACTACCCCTTTTCCATTGACTAAATTAGGGGTTGTAGGATCTCCTAGATGAAGTTGACAAAAATTGAGAAATTCTCTCTAATCGATCTTTGAATATCTCATCTAATTTTTCAAGGATTTTGCACAGATCCTCAAAAAGTAGGTTTTGGCTATGATGGTGATCTACACCAACTAGTGCTTGGTCAAGTTTATATTGACGAAT
>CAZURU010000665.1:0-2745 GCA_964623585.1 uncultured bacterium | reverse complement strand
ATAACAAACAAATTGTTGAAGTTGGACCGTGTATGAATACCAATAAAGCAGATTTAAAAGACGCTGTGTGGCAATGGGCAGACCGCATCGGTGTAAAGGTACAAGAGATTCATTTGCGTAGTATGCAGCGAAAATGGGCATCCATCTCAACGAACGGTAGATTAACACTCAACACCGAGCTCCTCAATTTGCCGAAGGCGTTGACAGAATTCGTCATTGTCCACGAATTGATCCATCTTCTCGTTCCGAATCACGGCAAGTTGTTCAAGAGTTTCATGTCGGCGTACCTCCCCGACTGGGAGGAGAGGGAGAACCGTTTGCAGTCTTTTTAAAGCCAGATAAAATAACAGTGAATTACCTTTGCGTGCCCAGTGGCAATATAGTTAAACATTGCTTTTCAAGTGAAAATATGGTATAATTATGCTATAATCGTAATCGATATAGGAAAATGTATTGTTTAATAAGTATTTATATATTGACTTATAGATATTCGGTTTCAGTGTTAGATAGATGAGGGTGGGCATAAATAATTTTTTGTAGGGGTTGGATTTCCCACCTCATAGGGATAGGGGACCTCGCTCCTACGGTGGTGTATCAGCATCTGCGGTTGTGCCAACAGTGAGTTGTTTATGCTCTTGAGATAATGAACCACCCTCAGATAGATAATAAGTCGATCGTTTATTCAAACAATCCAAGTTAAACTCTTGAAAGGCATTGCTTATGAAATTAGACTCATCCTTTAGCGGATTAGTTATGGTAGGTGGTTGGAATGGATACATATTCACCCCGAACTGGATCAAAAGATATCTTTTTCCTGAAGAAGATGAACAATTAACAATAAATATACAAGCTCAGTTTTCAGACGATTTCAACCCGCAATTTGTTTCTCCACGTATATCGTCTGAGGAAGTTAGGATCCTACTGCAAGGGAACAAACTGAATTTTATTCCCATAAAAAATGAGGACAAAAATTTTGACCGTATACAAGACCTTGCTCTGCAGCTTGCCGATTATCTTCCGCACACCCCTGTTTCTGGATATGGTGTTAACTTTCATTTTGTTGAGGATCATGTCAGCGAAGATTTAATAAATTTCGTACGTCCAGGAGATTTGGAAAAAATTGCACAGTTTAACACCTCATTAACTGGTGAAGAATACACTCGCCGTTTAAAATTAAATGGGCGAATTTTCAATTTCACTATTGAACTTAAAGATCAGAAAGTCACCTTTAAATTTAATTTTCACTTTGATATTGATGATTTAATTGCCTTTAAGTCGAAAATCTTGGAAACTCCGATACTTGAGTTGAAACAGGAAGCAATACAATTTATTAGTAATGTCTATGATTTAGAGATGGAAGGAGAAGCGAATGAATAAACTGCAGGACACAAGGACATTCTTTGAAGATGAGAGTACCTCCTCTGAAGATGTAATTGCGTCTGAGGAAAAATCTATCGCTTACGAACAGATTATAAACACATCTAATTTGGAGTTTAGCGACGATACCAATTTTGAACCTTGGGAAGAGACAATTTGGCAAGAACCACAGACGTTAGATTCTACACCTTTGAAGATTCAGGTATTTGATGTTGCTGCCTATATTTTGGAGAAAATGGATACAATGACGACAATGAAACTCCAAAAACTGGTATATTATAGTCAGGCATGGTCATTGGTATGGGACGAAGAACCTCTATTTGAGGAGAATGTTGAGGCTTGGGCAAACGGTCCTGTCGTTAGAGAGCTATTTGATTATCATCGCGGCATGTATGAAATATCATCAATACCAATTGGCAATCCTCGCTTGTTAAATGTGATACAACAAGAAACAGTCGATGCTGTTCTTGAATATTACGGGGACAAATCCGCCCAATGGTTAATTGAACTTACACATATCGAAGACCCTTGGGTTCAAGCAAGGAGAGGACTCCCCAAACTTGAGCGCGGTAATCGAGTTATACCTTTAGATGCGATGGCAGATTACTATAGTGCCTTGTCGGTTGAGGATGATTACAAGGATGAGGAATAAGAAGGCGCGCCGAAATCGTGATCCAAGGTCGAGTAAGCGTGTCGCGTCTCCTCCTGTAGTGTCGACGCAAGACAGGAGGCTCGTATGGAAAATGTCGAAGATTGACGACAACAGTCAATGGGGATGGGATCATATAACCTGTCCCGCTTTTTTGAGGCAGATATGGGATAAGATGCGAAACTTTGAAACCATGACCTGGGCGGAAATATTGGGGCGAAACCATCATGCAATAGCTGTGAAGGACATCATAGAACCAGCACAGAGACGATTAGAAGAACTCCAACATGATGACGAGGAAACATTAGTGTCATTCCGTATAACCGGTCAACAGCGGATTTGGGCGATTCGATCTGGACAAGAAGCGTTCCTGCTCTGGTGGGATCCGAATCATGAAATTTGTCCATGGCAAAAAAAGCACACGTAAACAAGCATTTAACGTATCTTCGGATCCCAACCTCATTTCCCCAACCCTGACTTTCTTATTTTCCATCCTTCTTATATGGCCTGACTTTACGAATCGTCCTTGTTAATTGCTAACCACTAACCGTTGACAATAAACACCTTGTTCTATCCTTCCAATTTTCCAGTCTTCACATTCCTGGGCCAAGGAAATTTGTCCCTTGTGCTTGTCAACTACCAGCAACCAAAAACCGAATGTCCAATAAAGTCGCGTTTTTCCTTGCATTTGTGTCACAACTTATGCTAAACTATAGCAA
>CAZURU010000664.1:0-2746 GCA_964623585.1 uncultured bacterium | reverse complement strand
CGTATCTGGATCAATTCGTCCAATTAATACATGGACATCTCTACCTTGAAGGGCAAACCGGACGTGGCAAAATCGACCTCGCGATTTTCCACAACGCCAAAAAACACATCGTTGAAACTAAGATATGGGAGGGGCCCCGGTCCTATCAGTCCGGTAAAAAACAACTCGCAGCATATCTCAAACTCGAGGGTGTAAATGAGGGATACTACGTCGTCTTCGACCATCGCGCCGATCCAGAACCTCGTGCAGAAACAGAGACAATAGACGATCTGACAATCCGAAGCTACGTCATTCCTGTCATCCAAGAAATCCCTTCACAACAGACATAATGCTAAGGAAAAGAATTATGAAAGATAAAACCCTTGAAAAAATAGAAGCAATCGCAAAAGCAGTGGGTGAATGCCCTATTGAAGAGGTAATGCGTCGGGGTATGGATGCGCTTGAAAAAGAACTTGATCCAATTGAAATCAGTCGTTTTATTACCGAATTACGGCGGATGAAATCAGGTATCCAAGATCGGTCATCTCTTGATGGGTCATCTCTTGATAAATCAATAAAATAAATTCACAATGATTGAACATAAGGAATTAGAGGATTCTACTCAATACTATAGTTTGACAGAGGTATCATTCACACGACTTTTGTAGCGTATGCTGTTAACTTGCGCCATAACGAGTCCGATCTAACAGATAACGCTACAAAGTCAACGATATGGCACACCTACGAGGAGCCAAGCAAAATTAACCGGCACAAGTCGTAATATTACGCCCTTGGTGCGAAGAAACCTTTCGCTGTAAAGCAGTCTCTTTGCTCCAGCAGAGCAGTATGTCTATAGAAAAAGACGAAGACCTTTCTTGCACTCCAGCGGAGTGCTATGTCAGAAGTATTAGAAGGCCTCTTGATATATTTAGTGTCAAAAACTTTACACACCTGATTCTACTTGAAATTTTGGCACGGGTTAAGGTATCATATAGCACAATGAGTGGATTTGATGCAATAAGATTGAAAGGAATTTTTTAGATGCAAAAGATTGACAGCGATGCCAAAACAATTTGGCAACTGCTCGCCAATGCTCGCTACGCGCTTGAATACTACCAGCGCGAGTACAGTTGGCAGACTAAGCAAGTTACAGATCTGATTGATGATCTTACCAGCAAGTTTTTGGATAACTACAAAGAAGGTGACGAACCTACTCAGGTAACTAACTATGGTCACTACTTCTTAGGATCCATCATCATCAATAACGCTGAGGGTCAACGATTTATTATTGATGGGCAACAAAGGATTACTACTTTGACCCTCCTCCTCATGAGACTTCGCCGTTTACTTGAAGATCAGGGGTTGATAGATCAAGTAACTACTCTTATTTATTCGCTCAGTTTTGGAGAATGGGGTTTCAATCTTGACATTCCAGATCGAAAGTCTATCATGGAAGCACTCTATTCCGGTAAATCTGTAGACTCGTTTGAAGGGATTGAGCACGTCGAGTCTGTTCGCAACATCGCCTCGCGTTACAGGGATATTGAAAATTATTTTGGGCTTCAAAAAGAGCAGCTTCCATGTTTTGTCGTCTGGTTACTTCAGAAAGTCTACTTATCAGAAATCACAGCTTATGCCGATGATGATGCCTACACAATATTTGAGACAATGAATGACCGAGGACTATCGCTTACTCCGTCCGATATGCTCAGGGGATATCTACTATCAAAGATCACTAATACCACGCGTAGGAATAACGTGAGCGATATTTGGAGGGATCGCATTGAAAAACTCAAAGGGATAGGCAAAGAAGATGAATCAGATGCAATCAAGGCGTGGTTACGCAGTCAATATGCTCGTAACATCAGTGATTTTGATGGGATCGGTTCCAAATTTCATCGTTGGGTTCGTGAGCACGAACAGTACCTAAAGCTTGAGTCAAGTGAAGACTTTGCTGATTTCATTGAACATGACTTTGAGTGTTATAGTCACGGGTATTATCGCTTACGAGAAGCTACAAGGTCACTTAAGCCCGGGTTGGAATGTATTTACTACAACGCTCTGAATAATTTTACGCTCCAGTACCCAATTCTGCTATCTCCGTTGCGTGTAGAAGATGCAGAAGACGTGATTCTCCAGAAGATACGGATCTGCGCAACGTATTTAGATATCTTAATCCATCGGCGCATTTGGAATTTTCAAGATATTTCTCAGAGAACAATGGCTGACCGCATATTTTCGATTATTCCAGCTATTCGAGGCAAGAGTGTTAGTGAATTGACGGATATATTGCACACACGGCTTGAGGCGGAAACCCTACCATTTTCTAACAACAGCTTATTTCATTTACACGGTGGGAATCGTCGTAAGATTTTTCTGATCCTCGCCCGTATGACCGATTATGTCAGAATCCAATCAGGAGAATCTTCACACTATTTGCAGTACATGAGAACAGGAAAAAATAGTTATGAGGTAGAACATATCTGGACAAACGATCCTGATGCTCATAGGGAAGAATTTGCTCATGAATTTGAATTTGAGGCATATCGTAACCGCATAGGCGGGTTACTCCTTCTCCCTAAGAAAAGTAATACTAGTTATGGTGACTCATCTTATGCTGAAAAGCGTGAACACTACCTCAGAGAGAATTTTCTAGCACGTAGCCTCCACGAAAAATCCTACGAAAACAATCCTGGTTTTAAGCAGTTCATTGAAAGAAGCCGTTTACCGTTCTGTCCACACTCTGAATTCAAAAAATCTGATCTTG
>CAZURU010000663.1:0-2753 GCA_964623585.1 uncultured bacterium | reverse complement strand
ATACTTTAGGTAATTTGGCGAGGTTAGGAAACCTCGCCAGCAGGGGAGTGAACCTACATCATGTGAACAGACATTTACCGAATTAATTGTTTAATCTTCATATGCTATGCGTATATTGTTGCGATAAGGTTTCGTTTACCACCTTGATTTTGGAATTCGCATAGATAAATGCCTTGCCACACGCCTAAGTTCAGACGATGGTCAGTAATCGGGATGGTAACCGAAAAACCGATGCCACCCTCAAAAGACAAAAAATGATATAATTATAGAATAGCAAACAAAATATACACTAAGCAATAGGCAAAATAAGAAATATGGACACAAAAAGACCATTTCAGACCCGATAAGCCCATAATTTTAATAGCACTACTATAAATCAATACTAAAATCAACTATAATAAAAATATGTCAAATATGTCAAAATCAGTAAAAATCTCATTCCCAAATACAACGGACGATAAAACACTCAAATTCGCTGAACACCTCGACTGCGTGTCACAATCTGAAAATCCACTACCATCATACGCCATCAGAAAAGTATTCAGAACAATACTCGGATATTATAGCGATGAGAGATTCCAAAAATGCCTGGAAGCAGAAGGATTAGATACACTCGCATACGTGCAAAGATGTGTTAATAAAGGAATGAAAGAAAGCCTCGGAGAGAAATAGATAAGGGAAAAAGTCGGTAGGAAAGAAAAAAAGGCAGGCACACAAAAGCATACCTGCCTATAAAATTAGTTAGAAAGGAATGCGATCAGTTCGTGGTGACAGACGCACAGTCTGTGGAAAGACTCTCACCTATGCTATTTACAGCACGCATCCGAACGTGATACTCCGTCTTCGCACGTGGACCTCTTATCCGCTCCTTCATGTCCATTCCAGCCGATTTCCACGACGTCCAACTTGTCCAATATCCCCTCTCACCACGATAACCCTTCACATAATAACAATACTTGTATTCATAGTCCGTTATCGGTGTACCACCATCAGAAGCAGATGCCGTCCACGTCAAATCAATTTTGCCATTACCCAGAAGATATGGCGACACACTGACATTCTGAGGAGGTGAAGGGACAGTTGCGTTAGGAGGTATTGGAGTATAGTTGTGCTCAACTTTCCAAGTTCCACTTGTAGAAGCATCAAGAGTTTTATGAAAATCCTTTTCAGCCCTTTTCCATTCTCCGGATGGTATGATTCCAGCAATACGCCAGTGCCAATACACAGGGACTAATTTGACAGAACCACTCCCATCCCATGAATGTTCTTTCTTGACTTCCTTCTGCTTTTTGCTAAAAGACTCTTTAAATTCCCAATAAATATCAACTTCATTTGGGACCCAACCGATAGGTAATAAACCAACCCAGGACCCAATCTGTTGGTCCACTGTATTACTTGTATCGCCTTTCGGTTGTCCATCAATATTGCCATAAAGAAGGATATGTGCCCAACCCGTACCATGTGATTTCGCTTCTATTTTAACAACGGGATCAGGCGGTTCTTCATCCCAAGATTTATTGACAATATTACCGTTGCTATCAACAAAACCCGAAAGCGTAAAGACCTTTTTATCTGGTATATTGCACGTAATTTCGGGATTACTCGTAAAATCTAAATGGATATTTGTGACATAATGATAAGTCCGATGGGCACTTAGACCTATCATAATCACAAAAATAAAAATAATATAGGACTTACGCAAATTTGGGTTTTTCTGTTTAGAATTTCGCTTTTTCAAGGATTTTATCATCGATTATTTGGATTTCCTGCTATTTTTAAGGGTTTATCCCCCTTTATCTCCCCGCAAGCGAAGGGAATGCGTAAGTCCTATAATAGTGAAGAGTGAAATACGTTTGTAAAACATTATAAATTCTCCTATTTCTAATCTTCTATTAAGTGTCCTAATCCATGCTCACGCAGTGCAGCATTCATTTTCTCTCTCGTAACCCTTCTTACCTTTGATCTGGCTTCAGAACCAATAGCAAGGGTACCTACATGAATTGGACGCATTCTTTGCACTGATGCTTCAAATGCGTCAATTTCCGCAAGAAGTCTCTCGTATTCAGCATCATTGCCAAGCGCAGATGCCCGCATCGCATCGTCATGGAGCTGATTATACTGTTCCAACTCCTCACGGGTTGGTGCAAAACCGATACCCATCTTGATGTTAACCTCCGGCTCACCTATTTTATGTAGAACGGGGTTGCCGTTTTCATCTAATAGCGGAACATCTATATCCTCCCAACGATATGTATACCCAAGAGGCGGTGGTTTCAAACCTATTTGAATATAATATTGGTCAAAGATAGCCTGTCGTTGTTCTGGGGTAAGTGACGACCAGTCAGGTGTTCCTTCGGTCTCCTGCACATCCGATGTATCGTCAGTCTTCTGCACATCAGACAGATCACCACCAACTCGGCTGTCTATTTGTTGACTATCATCAACTACACCTTTCGGTGACGCATTATTCTCCGACATTTTTTCTTGTTCGATCTGATTTGCCAGTTTTGCTGCGTCCTTTAACTGGTCGTTCAATTTACTATTTTCTGCAAGCTCGTGCTGAATAATGAACACGGCTACTGTTCCGAGTAAAAGAATGAGGATAGCGACTCCCCAATACATTTTACGTTTCATAATGTACTCCTTAATAAAGGGTTATCTTTCCGCAGTATAGCGAAAAGGTTGTCATTAAACATGTTTAAAAATATGAGATAGACTTTGTAGCCTTGTCTCCTGTTATGCTTCATATTATA
>CAZURU010000662.1:0-2759 GCA_964623585.1 uncultured bacterium | reverse complement strand
TCTGTGCCGTCGAATTCTGCTCGGAGTTGTGCCCATTCTTTCCAGAGGTAGACTTTGGAGAATTGGTCTTTGTAGTCGGGGTCTTCGGTGAAATATTCCTGCATCAATCGCTCGAACTCATCGCCTTTCTGGCGTTCGGATCGGGCGTGCTCGCGGATGTGGTTGAGGACGCTTTGGAAGCCGAGGTTGACTTTTGTGTTTTGGCTTTCGATGCCTAAATAGCCTTGTGTTGTTTCTGACATACTGGTTCCTTTTCTATTCTTAATCTTCTTATGTTCGTTTTACCGTATCCATTTACAGAGAGTATGCTGTAATGTAAAGTTTGTGTCATCAACGATGAACTCCTCACTCGGTTCAATCGGCACTGCCGAGTAATCTACGTATTGATCAGGGTGCTCGCGTATCTCCTCGTAGTCATCCTTTTGTCCCTCGGCAAGGCACATACCGTAGACGCACCCCATGTCGCAGATGTAATAGCCCGATTGAGCCACGGAGAAGTTCTGTTCAAAATTGGGAAAAGTGTTCTCGCCTTTTTGATAGCGGCGGAGATACAACGAATAACCTGTTTTTCTATGAATGCCCTTTTCTACTTCTGCTGTTTCCGTCGTTGTGAAAGGGCTGGAGACTCGTTTTTCTCCGCGAATCCATCTTTCCCGTCTAGAATGTGGTAAGTCGCAAAGTGCACAGTCGCAAACGTAGTGGCCTGTAGCAGGTTGCTCACGGACAGAATAGAGTCGATAAATTTGTAAACCTCCGTAGAAAATGAATGGTGCAGCTCTGGTAGGAAGGGCACCTTCGCGTCCAAATTCAAGGCACCCTGGAAGTAAGGAGCTAAGATCAGATAGATATGTTTTGTGCTTTGAGCAAACTGTTAATGTAAATAGTCCTTCGTATGATGTATAGCACACTAAAAGATTTGACCGTAATTTTTTACGAGTTAAAGAATAACCGATTTTCAACGTTAGAAAATTATCAAGGTTCATCCCTTCACTTCGGGCTGCGTCTGTTACGGTATTGAAGTTGAACAAGTATGCTATACCTGAGTGCCATGACTCACTCCGACATACATCCTTTGCGTTGATGCTAATAATTGGTAACATATTCGCTTCCTTCGGAAACCGTATTCAGATTTTTGATTATCAAACTCACATTTAGTAAATCACATCTACTCTCGCTTGTCAATAAAAAAATGTTGGTGTGTTTTAGTTACATCGGCAGATGCGATGTCCAGTTTGGCACGATAGCAACAGGATTCTCCACCACTTGTGATAAGATGCTACGGATGTTCACCTGGAAGTTCCGTCTGAAACTCCGGTGGTAGTTCTTCAAGACTGACGGGGTACATAAACGGATAGTTTCCCATTTCATCATCGTGCATGTGGACAACATAGAGAGCGTCTGAACCTACGGGTCTGAATACATGGTAATTAAGCAAATTGACGATAAGGTTGATCCAATCTGGAACTTGTCTCATAAAATCTTCATAGTCCCTCTCTCCATTTTCAGCAAAAGGATTTTGAGCATGTAAAAAGTCACAACATTTCTGATGTACTTCAACGCACATCTCACGCGTCATGTATCCATCTTCAATTAACCTAATATGTTTGCCTATGTCGTCAATACCAGCCATGTGAATAGGTTCAACGGGTTTCGGATAAAAGTCTGGGTTCTTTTTTTCTATATCACTAAATATCAGTTTTGCCTTCCAAAATTTCTTGAATTTATCACTTTCTTGCTCAAACAGTGATTTATTCGCAACCAATGATGCAAGGGCTATAAATTCAATAACTGTCCGAATATGTAAAGCTATCGTCTCTACCTTCATAAAAAGTGGCAGTAGAGATATATCGCTATTCGGGTGGTCTTCTCTAACCATATACCCTATAATCTCGGTTCGCCATTTTATATTAAACATTACCCGGCGATAACGATCTATATCGGCTTGTCTTGAAACCACTTTTTTATTGTATTCAGTCGTGACTTTGATAACCTCATTAATACCTGAGCAGACACGAACTATTACTGGACCTGACTTTAGGTTACGCATGAAGACAATGAAACTGTAATCAGAGATGCCGCTGGAAACTAAACGAAATTCGCCTATGACGGTTTTCCATATCCACATTGTTTCGCTCTCGAAACTCGGAACGAAGCCGAGTATCTCTGTGATTTTATTCCTTGCTTCAACGCCCATTATATTTTACCCTTTCGATTATAGTGCGTATTTCAAAAATGCCGTCAAAGCGATTTGATACGCGTCAGATCTCGTTGTTGTTGAGCGGTCTTGCCCGTTTTATGAGGTTCTCTCTAATTTTTCTGTTAAATGCCTGTGTAAAAGTCCGTGTTTGGTAAGTTTATAATCTCCCTGACTATATATTATCTCATCTCTGCTGGATAATAAACCTAACATCTCTCGGATTGTTGATTCGGGTTTCTGATAAGGTTTTATTCCTTGCATCACATGAGGGAAGGCTTTGAGATCAACTGTCCCAAAGTGTATATTTTCCAACGGAACATGTTCTATCTTACCTTCTTGAAAGTCCCGCTCATATTTTTTGTACCTATTCTCGACAATATCAATGATAGCCTTTGCAAACTCTCGTTCATTTTTAGACCAGTCAGACATTGTTGTTGATTCATTCATTGTTTATTACCTCCATTTTCCACTGAGTGAGTACGCTGCAAATCGAGGATTGGGAACACTTAACTCCGTAAACTACCTATGTTTTGTCCAATAGTACCAACATTTCATATTGTTG
>CAZURU010000661.1:272-2760 GCA_964623585.1 uncultured bacterium | reverse complement strand
ATGAACGCACAGATTTTTAGTGAAACGGACGATGTAGACCTTTATCTCCACGAAAACCCCAAGAAAGGTGAGGAATTGGGTAAACCGATTTTTAAGGACCTCGCTAACACTTATGACCAGGTAAACGATGGCAGATTACAAGGTATCAAAGCGTTGCACGTCAACTTGGAAAGCTATGCTGATAAGTTAGCAAGCCATCCTGACTTCAATGACCTTGGGAAAAACAAGACAGAGCGGCAAGCAGCACTCGAAAAACGTCCAAGAGTTGTACGATTCCATACCTTTGACAAAAGGCTAAATACCTTCTTTGTCGGCATGGATTCCGACTATTTTATTCACAAGGATTTGGATAGATTCCTGAAAACCGAGCAACGCCGTTATATTCAAAACACCATCCTTGGTGATTTAGACACGCTTTTAAACCCCAGTTCTGAAAATCCCGCGTTTGCGATAGCGACAGCATTCCGCAACGTCACTGACGAGGTGATTGCACTGCTCGTTGCCGTGGAGACCTTCCAGAAGCGGTTGTTCCTGATGAAGAAAAAGGTGGTTTCTACTGATTATCTTGTTTCTGTCGGTAAAATCTCGGAGGCAACAAAAGACGACTCCGAGCAGCGCGAGGCACTCATCAAGGATATTCTGAAAAACGAGGCACAGCTCAACGATTGGCGGGACACCTTCGGCATTGACATTACGGAGCAGCTGCCGCTGCTTGATGGGGTATATCCTACACTGCCGTTAGACACGCGATATTTTGATGATGCCTTTGTTGACAAACTCCTTTCATTATTTGATGATTTAGAATCACAAATTGATGGTGTGCTTCTCAACAGCGAAAACTTTCAGGCGTTGAATTTGCTTAAGGAAAAATATCGTGAGAAAATTAAGTGTGTTTATATTGATCCGCCTTACAATACTGGTTCAGATGAATTTGTCTATAAAGATTCGTTTCGTCATAGCAGTTGGTTGTCTCTTATGTATGACCGGTTAATACTCAGCAAGGAAATAACACAAGATAATTCAGTAATAGCGGTAAGTATCAACGAAGAAGAATTATTTAACTTAAAGTTGTTGTTAGACTCAACAATGGGAAGGGGCAACTATCTTACGACCATTACTGTAAAAGTGCGCTCTGGTGATAGAATACTCACAGGAGATAAGGATATCCAAGAAGTCACAGAGCAACTTTTGATTTATCGCAGCAGTCATAACTTTACGCCATCGAAAAGGATTGTAGATAACACATCTAATGCTGAATATTGTTGGAAGATCTCAGAAGTTAATAAATCTAATCGGAAGCTTAACTTGGGTGGCAAAGAAGTTTCAGTATTTAAACCAGATGAGTTCACTATAGAACAGGTTGATCCTTCAGCAAAGAATTTAAAAAGAATCAACATAAGAGGAAGCATTAGAGAAGGAAACTCAAGCGGAAGATTCTACACTAATTATCTGGAATCTATGTTTGATGAGTGTCGCGGTTACCTATTCAAGGCACATAATATGGGTGGAGATGGATTAGGTTATCGCTATTTTTATATTCCAGCACCGGATGAAGACAGGAGAAATGGAGATTATTTTCAAGGAGTCCCTATTGACAGATCGGATATCAAAGAATATCCTTATCCGAATCATTGGCATGCAGAAGAAGGTTACTGGGATATGGAACCTATTTTTAACAGAGTTGGGTATGAAGGTGCTGTTATTTTTCGTAAAGGCAAAAAGCCGCTAAGTTTTGTGACAAAGTATTTGGTTCTCGCTGGGGTGAAAGATGATACCTCGTCGATATGTCTTGACTACTTCGCTGGTTCTGGCACTACGGGGCATGCCGTGCTTAAACTCAACAAAACCGATACAGGTAACCGCAAATTCATCCTCGTTGAAATGGGAGACTACTTTGAGGATACTTTGAAAAAACGCATCCGCTGTGCTATGTTTTCTGAAAATTGGAAAGACGATAAACCGGATACAAGCAAGGAAATTGATGGCACTGTAGGCATCGTTAAGTATCAAAGACTGGAACAGTATGAAGATGTCCTTGCTAATCTTGAAACTTCACCTCCGGATTACGACGCTAAAACAGAACTCCCCGTTAAATATCTCTATCGCCCCGAAGAACAAGATGTCCGGTTGATGATGGATATGCGTTCCCCGTTTTCTAATCGTATCACTTACGGCAAGGATAGCACAGAAGGTTTTGTAGACGTTTTGGAAACCTACTGCTATCTCAAGGGGTTACCTATTCAGCGGCGGCTGCGCTTTGATTTCGGTGAACGAGTTTACCGAGTTGTCCGAAGTGGCGCGCGGGCAGTCGTATTCCGTAACGTGAAAGAGGATATGGACGATACGGCGCAGTTGTTAGAGATTCTTGGAGATAAACGGTTAGCAGGCGTTACACATTTAGATGTTAACTATGATGCCAATCAGAATGCGTTATTTGAGGGTGCTGGTTTGCGTCAAGTCCATTTTATCACGACATCGGACTTTGATT
>CAZURU010000661.1:0-262 GCA_964623585.1 uncultured bacterium | reverse complement strand
AGAGAAGGTTTTGTAGACGTTTTGGAAACCTACTGCTATCTCAAAGGACTTCCAATTCACCGTCGGCTACGCTTTGATTTCGGTGAACGAATCTACCGAGTCGTCCGGAGCGGCACGCGGGCAGTCGTATTCCGCAATGTAACAGAGGATATGGACGATACACCGCAGTTGTTAGAAATTCTTGAAGATGAAAGATTAGCCGGTGTCACGCAGTTAGATGTTAACTATGATGCAAATCAGAGTGAGTTACTTGAAGGTGATG
>CAZURU010000660.1:0-2769 GCA_964623585.1 uncultured bacterium | reverse complement strand
ATGCTTTTGTACAACAGGTTGAGAAGAACAAAGTTATCCTTCCGCTCCACTTTGACCCGAGGGGCAGCTCTGAACGTGTGGGAATTTTTGTCAACGCTGCCAATTATTACTGCCTTGACAATGGAGGCATCAATCTGGGCAACTATGAAATACAGTTCGACTACTTTCCGATCCGATTCAACACCCGTTTTGAAACGCCATTAGCGGAAAAGGAGTGGGTGCAGGTCGTCCACTGGGAGCCCGAAAGAATTGACCTCTGTGATTATGCTGACAATGTTGATTATCTATTGCTGTGGGATACCCCAGACGAACCGATTGTCGCCGAGGCGATTGACGCGTGTTATACGTTGGTTGCATCTGAGGGGAAGTTAAAGCTTTTTAAGGGGAAGCGGTAAAAACGGTCTGCGTGGAGGTTGGCGTTAACGGGTACCTTATGTATTGTTTTATAGTAAATCCTGAAAATATATGCACACACAAGATTTGGTACTTCCCCACTCGCTTGCATCAAAACAGCATCTTGCAATTTTTGGGTATATCTGATATACTATTGAAACCAGTTGTGGGTGGCACTGCTACGATCGGTGCAAACCGTTCTGCCACCCTCCCACCGTAGCAGGGGGATAAAACAAACTGGAACTGGAACACCCCATGAAAACGATTTTGCTTTTCTCACTCCTGTTGTGTGCCATCGCGATGCCAGCAATTGGGGCACTCAGCGATGCCGATCTAAATAAAATCCGCTTGATTGTCAAAGAGGAAGTCAAGAGCGAGATCACTGCATCTGAAAAGCGTGTAAAAGAATACATTTCCCAAGAAATAAAAACCGTCAATGCCAAAATAGAAGGAAACGACGAGCAACTGAGCCAGCTTTTCTGGTTGGTAATTGCTTTGATGGCACTCATAGGTCTACCGCAAGCCATAATCGCGTGGCGCAGCAGAAAAGATCACTCCCTCGAAAAACAGATTGAAACGCTCACACAAGAAATCGAAACGCTCAAGCAACAGCGGATTGTAAACCCCTGACACCTATAGTGTTCGGTATTAACCGAAAGATTCAGAGGAGAAACTTATCGTGGCAAGAAAACGTATTTTTAAACCATCAAGAAGGATGCCATCATCTTCCAAAAGTACTATTTTTCGGAAATCACCGAAAAGGACGCGATCGTCTATCTCTGGTATAGCGAAACAGATGTATAGAAAGTTTCGCTACGATTCAAGAGGGTGGCCGTAAACCAAAAATGAACTCAACGGATGGACCATTTCGTCCCACTCGCTCACAGAAAACGACGATGATACACTCCGGAACCAACTCGCACGCCGAGGATACAACGTTTCCAGCACCGTGCAGGTTTCTGTTGTAGAGGATAAAGGATGAATAATGTCAAAAATTTATCAAAGTTGTGAGGATTGTCGTTTTTTTTTCTACCTCGCCTTCCAGAAGGTTTAGAATATTTAGAGGGTGATACACCTTAATATGGAGACGCATTTTCGCAAACGCTTATCAGATCGACTGCGATCCTGCGATCTCACCAGTGCTGTTTTTGCACAGTCCAGGTATAAGACCCTTTACAATCTACACCAAGAACACGTGCGTGAGACACTTGGACATACTTATGACCGGATAGACAGCCGGTTGAAAGAGACGCTTCTCAAACGTGTTGAGGCACAGACCGAGCGGTTAGAAAAGATTGATACCTGCATAGACCACCTCCATCAACTCTATAGCCGTTACCAGATGGAACATGCAGATGCCAGAATGCGAGAGGAACGCAACGACGCTTTTCAAAGGCGCAAAGCCACAGATCAGTCGCTCCTCAAATGGTATAACGTCTGGATGAAGGAAGAACAGCAATTGATGAAATTATTTGTCTCCCTAAAAACACTGGAGGCAAAACTATCAGGCATCGTAAGTCTACACGCCACTTACACCCCACAAGAATGGTAAATGAAAGCTCATAAGGAGAATTCAATGAAGTTTAGATTAAGCGAAAAATTGAAATATATGGTTTTAGGAAGTTTACTAACGCTCGCCGGTTTTATGTTTGGCAACATGAATCGTGATACAGAAGCACAATTGGGATATGAGATGATTGATGAATTAACTGTCCGAAGGTTAATTGTGGTTGAAGGCATAACAATTAGAAGTAATAGCGGGCAGCCTCGTGTAATGATCTCTTCGGATAAAAAGGGTGGAAAGGTAACGGTTTTTGGTCCAGGCGGTATACGCGGGAGAGGTGCTGCGAGTCTTTCGCTTACTGAAAATGGTGGAAGGGTATCAATTTTCGGTATAGGTGGGAAAGATGCCGCGATGCTTGCAGTTACTGAAAAAGGTGCAACACTAACAACTGCCGAGGTTGATATTAGCGCTAATGAAGAAGGTGGAAGAATCACAGTTTTTGATCGAGAGGGCAAACCTCGCGTTGGCTTTGGTATAGAGGATGGGGAGGAGTTTGCTTACTTGGTCAATAGATTTGGTGAAATACGTGTATTGGAACCTTAGTTAATGAGGCATCTACCTAATTTTACTAAAGTTTGGATGATTTGCTGATGCCCAAATCCAAAACTTGTGGAAAAATAAAAGAGTGCTGAAGAATGCAACGGCCAACCGACGTAAATTGTCCAGACTTTAGTATAATAAAGTACCACGAAAGAATAGCGTTGAAGCACATCAAGAACCATCGTGAAACGATGCCCAGGGGTCCATAATTAAAAAATCAATACTCACCGCGGAGCGTGACAGTCGCGATGGTATGCGTATAGTTGAGAAAG
>CAZURU010000659.1:0-2778 GCA_964623585.1 uncultured bacterium | reverse complement strand
CGCACATCGTCTTGTATCGGATATGTCGTCCGATCTTGTCTGCCTGGTTGTGTATTCATGACTTTTCTCCCTCTGTTGTGGCCTGTTACGGCCTGTGATCAGCTTGGTGGATGGCGTATTTTGTGATAGTGAATCGTAAAAAAAGCTGTCCATATCGATCTTGAGCTTGTCATTGCGGCATGGTGTTGAGCCGCAATCCAGAAGGTTTTGGGGACTATTGCGGCATGGTGTTGAACCGCCACGCCGCAGGCACGACGAAGTAATCCACGATGCATCAGATTTTGAACATGTCAACGTAATTCATGAAATAATTGCATGTTCTGAGAGTTTGCCGACAAATTCATCGGACGGTAAAATTTCGACCTCATCGACAATGTTGGGTGATAAAACACCTTTCAGTTCATTGGATAAAGGATCTTTCAGATTGCGAAAAAATCTTGCGTCTCTTGTCGAATACCTGCCACTAACCACGATCCAGAACTTGTAATTTTTTGCTTCCAGAAGTTCTTTCGCGTCTTCGCATACCGCAGATAGGCGACATAATACGAGCATTGATCCATAAGCTTTTAGTCGATTTTCTTGACGGATGTACCTGTCGATAAATTGCTTTTGATCGGTGCTTTCGAGATAATGATATTCGTTTTGCAAATTCCTGTGCTGATCTATGAGCCTGGTTTCTTCGATCAAGATAATATTATCGTCCTTGCTGAGCAAAAAATAATCACAGCAATTACAAGGACCTAAACCAACATCTTTCCGCATATCAGGTTGCGGCGATTCGCCATCCATGCGGTATGCACGGTGGTCTTTAAGAGGTGTACCAGCAAGTTCAATCGGTTCGAGGAATTTTTCGAGGTCGATCATATCCCCTCAATGTACAGATCAGAGAAGGGCTTGGTCAATTCATGCATAATCTTTCCCATCTTCGTTTCAAAATTCTCTTCGGCTTTATCTTTTTTGTCTGCACTGGAATGTTTAAATCCAGTGACAGGAAAATGGTTGAGTGCAATGAGTTGTTCATCGTCCGGGTTCTTCTTTACATGAACGTCCAGCCATTGGAGGATATCTGCGCTGTGCGTGGCAATCACGACGTTTACGCCCTGGCGGGACAACTCAAAGAGGCTTTCTGCCATGACGACCTGCCAGGCTGGATGCAGGTGTGCTTCTGGCTCATCAATAAAGAGAAACGTTCCTTTGTCCAGTACCTTGCGCTCAATTAGCAATGCCAGGATGCCGAGGTTGGCGATTCCCATAGCGGTGACAGGCAATGAGAAATTGCGGCCATTTTCCTGGAAGGATAAATTACCGGTTTCGGAAATTGCAATCTTTCCCCCCATGACATTTTTACTGGTCAGCTTTTTATATACATCCGGGAAGGCCATGGCTCCGGTGTATTCAAACTTCAATGCGCTTGCAAGATCATAGAAATATCTTGGAACACCACTGAGTCGTTCTCTATCTCCGAGAGATACAGGGTAATCCCGTGTGTCTTCCAGCGCGGTTTTCAATTTCCAGTAAACAGGTGATTCCAGATAGATTACTCTGGAGTACTGTTGTAATTGCTTTACCCATGATCTATCTATTTCGAATCTGACCCCCTCGTCCAGGAATGCGAACTTTCCAAAGTCCTCAACCACAACCTCTGATGGTGTTCCTTCTACCCTTATTAGATCTGAAACATTTGGCACTTGAAAGTTCTGAATCAGATTTTGTGAAAGTTCATACCCAATACCTGCAACAATAAAATTTTCCGCTTTTGTTTGGTGAAGTTCCTCTTTCAAACCGGACAAGAAATTTTTGATGTCTTCCAGGTCTGTCCGATGTCCTATGTTCATTAGAGTCGTGTCAACTAGCTCCTGTATTTTTTCTGTTTGACTGATGAGAGCGGGGATAAGATCATCCAGTTCGTCCGCAGAAGCCACTGTAACAAGGGCTTCTAATTTTTTTGCCTCATTTTTTAGCGCAGGCAGCCACGAAAGATTACCTTTACCATAAGGCACCCATAATTTCGTCCCTAACAAATCGAGCTTAATAGGTTCGATCAAGTTGTTTAGGTGTGTCGCGACATGATTCGCGTTCATTGCGTTAAATATTGAATACAGGAGTTTTGAGACAAAGCTTTTTCCCGTATTGTTTGGTCCCGCAAATACAGTGAACTGGCCGATGCTGACTTCTTCATCTTTGAGTTTGCCGATGTTTTTGATTTTTACTTTGAAAGCCATGGCAGATTTGATTAATAAGTTGGATGTATGCTTTGTGGTGTTTGTTCAGGATATTGCCAGAATTTCATAAAGTTAAGATACATATCTCAGGATAAAAAGAAAAGCCCCGCTTTGACCATTGTTTTTTTGAGCGGGGCATTTTGTATTTGATCGCTGGCTATTGGTCGCCTGTCTGGGAAAGAGATCGTATCCCGCATTCTATGTGATCGACGACAATATCCCCGTCAATATTTTTTGCAGATTCGATGGTCAGGCCCAGGTGGTTGTCGCCATAAATAAATGGCGGGTTTGATAGCGGGATTGTACACGATGGCGGTTGGTTGTCATTGGGCCAGGTCCATTTCAGGTTTTGAGATGGGACTTTTGTGCCGTTGATGTCAACTGTGAGTGCGTCGTCTTTTGATAAGCCCTGTGCAAAGAAAGTCAGGTTGTTTTCCGAGGGGATGGGTTCTGGCGATAGATGTTCACACAGGCGAAATCTGAAGGTGTCTCGTTGTCCCGTTTTTTGGCGGGAGAGGACGAGTTCTTCTTTGATATAGACCTCGCCCAAACTTTT
>CAZURU010000658.1:0-2804 GCA_964623585.1 uncultured bacterium | reverse complement strand
AAGATTTAGCGTACGAAGATCTCTATTGGGTCTTACTCAATTCAGCAGAATTTTCGCTTAATCATTAGTTATGATGTGAAACCAATAGGGAGATACGAAATGTCAAGGGCATCTATGGGAGAAATCAGGTCAAAACTCAAATCAAATTATGTTTGCAAACGCATTGAGCCTATAACAGATCCAATCTATGAAGATTCGTATGAAGCGTGTCTATTGGAATTGGATTCTGGGGATTGGTTCGGTTATATCCAATATATTGATTTGAATAATTATATAGCAAATATTAAATGTCAAGCACCAACCAAGGCAGAATTGATTGCAGGGCTCACTGAGAAACTTCATGAAGCCATAGAATTGGAAGAAAATGAACACGATAGGCGACTTAAGAAAGCGATAGAAGCAGGTGCGTTTGAGAGTCTCGCTGAAAAATCTGTACAAAATGTTAGAGAAGGCAAATATTACGATTGGAAGACTCTTAAGAAAATGTTAGCACAAGATGAACAATAGTTTTGACGAGGATTTTTATGATTCTTTGGACAAGTTACCTGCTAATATTAGGAATACTGTTTATAGGAAATTTGAGTTATTTTTTCAGAATTCCAGACACAACTCGCTTCAGTTTAAAAGGGTCGGAAAATACTGGTCTCTTAGAATCAATAACAGTTACCGGGCGTTGGCTCGTGGGGACTTTGAGAATCTGACTTGGTTTTGGGTTGGCAAACATGATGCGTATGAGAGACTTATAAATATCGGTTTCTGAACAGAATATCTTTAAGAAGGAGACCAAACATGGGCAAAAGAGAGTTTGTACCAGCAAGTATCAGGATTCCTGTACATCTGGATTTTGACTCCTGCATGGAACATGTAGATTATAACTTAGACAGGTTGTCTGAACTGCTAACAAACGAGGGGCGCGTGAGTTATCTTGAAGTTTTAAACTATATTGTGCCGATAATTACGAATATATGTAAAATAATAGAACCACCTACCCAAAAACAGAGAACTCATACTTTTTGCATAGCGACCCGTTTTGATGCCTGCTACGAAAAAGATATAGAAACCTTAAGGGATGAGTGGCATAGAATTAGAGGGAATACTATTTATGCTAAACTTAAAGATTCCCGTAATAAAGCAGCTGTCCACATAAACACCTTGTATCAGGGTTACAGGGATACTCAGAAGTTGCTAGTAGAAGATGCAATATATTTAATTAAGCGCGAGGATCAGTTAAGGGATTTAGTGTCCAAGGTAAAATCTTTGATATACAATACCGAAATATCGGTTAGGAAGAAAGAAGGGAAACCCTTAAATGTAGATTGCTTTACACTAAAACTGGAAAAGAAGTCAGAATGAACCATGATGAGCATCAGTCTTGTAGACTCGCCAAGCAGGCGACCCTTGATGATGCCAGAGTCCTCACCCGCTCCGTAGGAACGGAGGATCCACTGAACTACCGGAATTTCAAATAGACTAAGCATCTTTTTAGCAGCAGCTTAGATGAGACTCCGACAAAAAACCTGAAGGAATATATGTAAACCATGAATTACCATCAAATGCGAAACAAAGAACTCAGGGAAGAACTTAAAAAACGTAAACTGAAAGGATACTCATCTTTAAAGAAAATTCAAATGATTGAGTATCTTTCAACCGGAGTCCATCCAGAAAAAAACACTATTGATCAGATGGATTACCACCAAATGCGAAACAAAGAGTTAAGAGAAATGCTCAAGAAACGTGGATTGAAAGGATATTCGTCGCTAAAGAAGGACCAGATGATCGAATATTTATTGACAGGAGTCCATCCACTGAAAGATGCACAAATACCTCCCACGATAGCAGACAGTCAAATACACGACCCATCCTCTGAGGATATTGGGTATTCACCAACTCTTTTTGCCAAAACAATCGAAGAACTTCCAGTTAATCAACTTGTATCAGGTAACTGTTTAAAGATTATGAAGGCTTTTCCTGATGGAGTTTTCGATTGTTGTATCACCGATCCGCCGTTTAATATGTCGAAAAAGAAAGGGTTAGGTTGGGCATTTAGTTCTCATGTCACGATGCAGGAACAGTGGGATATTTTTGCAGAGGATGATTATTTCCAGTTCACGGTTGATTGGATTACTGAAGTCTTGAGGGTTCTGAAAACAAACGGAAATTTATTCATTTTTGGATCTTTTCATTGTATCTTTACAATAGGTTTTATTCTTCAAAGTTTGTTTAACCGTCGGATTATCAGTCAGATTGTCTGGTATAAACCTAATGCTCAGCCTAATATTACCTGTCGGATGTTCACTGAGTCTACCGAATTTATCATTTGGGCGGTCAACAATGAAAGTAAGAAAGCTAAAAATTGGACTTTCAATTATGAAGTGATGAAGGCAATGAACAATAGCAAGCAAATGCGAAACATGTGGGAAATTCCGCTAACTAAACGATCAGAACGGACGCATGGAAAACACCCATCGCAAAAGCCTGTAGCGGTCATTAATCGGCTTATTTTAGCTGGAACAAATGAGGACGATCTCATTCTGGATCCGTTTTCTGGAACAGGAACGACAGCGGTTGTTGCTGAGCAACACAATCGGAGGTGGATAATGATTGAGAAACAAGAAGAATATAACCGAATTGCTCAAAAGAGGCTTGATGAATTGTCTGGTAGGTTATTTGAGAATGACTCAAATAACGATTAGTGATAGAGGAAAATTATGGAAAGACAAACAGCAATTCGGCAACTATCAGCAATTATTTGAAGTGCATACGCTTATTTAGGCCACAATTTCGCAAAGTTAAGACAAGTTTTG
>CAZURU010000657.1:0-2813 GCA_964623585.1 uncultured bacterium | reverse complement strand
ACCCGAGGGCATCGATCTGTTCCCCGGTAAATGCCGTAACCGCAATACCGACATCACTCAACGACTGCTCCCTCTTTTGTGCGGTGACGATGACTTCCTCAAGAACCGCTGCCTGTATAGGCAATGACAATATCAATGCCTGCAACAATGCCAGGCCTGCCGGTCTCATGTAACTTCGAAACATTGGCGTGACTCCCCGATAAATTATTATATATCGCACAGATACTACTACATCTTCGGGAGGTAATCCAAAATCTTATTCCGGGATCAGCTTCAATAATTCACCGGAATTTTTACTCCAATCCTTGATATTCATGCGTGCCGGACAAGATGATAGCAACGCACTGAATCAGATATATCACCAATGCTTGACTATATTCAGCAATGTCGTATGTTTATCCAACAGCAAACGGCTTCTCAGACATAGGAGTAAATCAGTGCCGGCAGCAGGTCCAAAAGCAATTATACAGGCAATAAAAGATGCCTTTATTGAAGCTTCAGCATCTGCTGTATTAATTTCTGATGGCCAACCAAATCCTCGAAAGTTTTTCGTAACAACCAGGGAAACGTCGTTTCCTGTCTGGATATATATATGGACTCTGACTCATGGTGGTGGATCGGCGAGGCCAAAAGATGAGTACCGGATTCAGCTTACATCCGTCGCTTCTCCATTACCGGAAAATCCTGATGGTCCAACCTTGTTATTGGGTTACGAACCTGAATCCCGGTGTTTTGCGGGGTTCGATTTAAATAAGCATTTGACCTTTTCTACTCAATCGCCTTCGATACAGATCAACATCAATACACTCGGGGAGGCTGACAAGAATGGTATTGCCTTCTCACGGAAGGGAAACGATGAGATTGCTGTGGGTTTTCGCCCCGATAATATACTTCTGTACTGTCTCAATTCAAAAAGTTTGCATGAGGGCGGGGCAGATGCAGATGTTTCGGAATTATTATCAAAAACAGATGGATTTAAACTTGTCACTGATGATCAGATAAATGCATTAACACCAGAGAGGAAACGTGTTTTAACGAAGGTCTTACGTTTGGCGCGTGACGGAGATTTCAGAAGAAAGGTTATCGATGCTTATAGCAGGAGATGCTGCGTGACCGGGTTACAACTCCGTCTCATTGATGCCGCGCACATCCTGCCTGTAGGCGCTTCGGGTAGTTCGGATGATGTCCAAAATGGATTATGTCTCTCTCCGACATATCACAGGGCTTATGACCTTGGGTTGATCTATCTGACTGAAGAAAGAAAAATGGTGCTCAATCATCAAAAGAAGGAAGAATTTGTTCGGCTTGGGTTAGGTGGAGGGCTGCAGGAATTTAAATTACCTCTGGATAAAGGGATATTCCTTCCTCGAAACAGAAACCATTGGCCAGGTAAAAAGTTTATTCAGGCGGCAAATCGATTTCGCGAGATTTAACGTCTTACAAAAAAAAACTTGACCAGTTTTGTTTTTGTATTACAATTTGGGTATGACTCGCCCAAAAGTCAAGAATCCTCGTAACCGCCTCATTAATTTCCGGCTGACTGATGCTGAGTATACTGAGATACGACGCTCAGCTGAGTTATACGGCTTCGACTCTCTCAGTGATTATTTACGTTACCTTTATACATCCGGCGCTGATGTTTCCGACGTAAAAGATACCATTCCGTTGTATAAGGTTGATGAACCAGAGGCATATACAGAGACCGAACGCGGTACTATTTATCTGGGTGATTCTCTGGGACTGCTGAACCACACACTGGAACCGGCCTCAGTGGATTTGATCATGACTTCTCCACCCTTCGGACTCGTCAGAAAAAAAAGCTATGGCAATGAGGACGCGGACAAATATGTTGAATGGTTCAAGCCATTTGCCGAAGGGATGAAACGTGTATTAAAGGATAAGGGAAGTCTTGTTATTGATATAGGCGGAGCATGGAAACCAGGGATGCCAACTCGGTCACTGTACCATTTCGAGCTGCTGATTAGTCTCTGCAGGGATTATGGATTTCACCTGTGCCAGGAGCACTACTGGTGGAATCCATCGAAACTTCCTACCCCCGCCGAATGGGTTAACGTCAGGCGTATCAGGGTCAAGGATGCAGTCAACTGTATCTGGTGGTTATCCAAAACTCCCTGGCCGAAGGCTTCAAATAAACGTATTCTCGCTCCCTACAGCGAATCAATGAAGTCCCTGCTGAAGAACGGGTATAAGCCGAAATTGCGCCCATCAGGCCATGATATCTCTGACAAGTTCGGGAAGGACAACGGTGGTTCAGTGCCACCTAATCTTCTGGCAATAGCGAATACCGAGTCAAATGGTATTTACCAGAACTATTGCAAAGCGAATGACTTGCCTGTTCACCCGGCCAGGTTTCCCGCACGGTTGCCAGAATATTTTATTCGGATGCTGACGGATGAAAACGATTTTGTGGTTGACCCGTTTGGGGGTTCGTGTATCACAGGAGAAGTAGCTGAAGTACTCAACCGCAGGTGGGCATGTTGTGATCTGAATGAAGAATACCTGAAAGGCGCCGTGTCCAGGTTTGTAGGCATTAAGCCAAAACTGCCGAAACCGGATGCCGTTCCTTATCAGGTATTTCCTCCGTGCTCTCTGGCAGGTTCTACCGACGATTCTTCCCTTTCCAATAATGGAGGATTTAAACGGACTCCCAGAACGCCGAAGCAAAAAAGCATGAGGCTTCTATAAGGACTCTGTCCTGTTGTTACACATATCTCCCGTCAGCAAGCAATTACGGGATACCCATAAAATCAAGACATTCAGGTAACACTACCCATGCTGGCAGTTGCAACGAC
>CAZURU010000656.1:0-2816 GCA_964623585.1 uncultured bacterium | reverse complement strand
AAACCTCAGCCCCGTAGGGGCGGCATGTGTAGATACATTCCTACAAAATACCGTGAAAAATCACTAAATTGACACCTATGTTTCGGTTTGCAACCGAACTGGAATTCACAGAAGCTTTGAATACTTCAAAACCCTCTTCAGTCCTATAAGGTTCATTTGCTTGGGTATTTCTGCCTATTTCAACAGCATTTTCAATCATTTTCCTCACCCCGTAGGATTGACAGTAGTTTGGACAATTTGTCCCCTGTTTGGGTCGCGTTCTGAAACGGTATAGAGATTTTTATGCTTGTTTCCGCTGCTACAGAACTTAGTGAAAAATAACGGGAACTATGAAGGTGACACAGGAGACTAACGGTTTCATAAGCTACAAAAGAATGAACAGGCTAACAGCCTATTCTACAAAAGAGCGTATCCGTCCAGAAATCGTGATTATTTTAAAATTGTCCAAACTATAGTAGGATTGATATGTCTATAGAAAATAGTAGCCTCAATCCTCGCACTCCAGTGGAGTGCCATGTCTATAAACGGATAGCAATTTACTTTATTCAACGATAAAACATCTATTAGCTGTCACTTGAGGCTTTAAGCAGTTCTTGAAGGTCCAGGAAATGTTTTTCCTTAAAGCGAATCTCACATTCTTCTCCACATAATTTAATATAAAGGATTGGTTCACAATCTCCACCTTCAGATTCTGTTTGGAAATTCTCTATCTGGGTCGGAACATCTTCTGCTTCAACAGCACTGTGTTTGAATTTAGCAAAATGATCAGCACAAAGACACAAGGCGTTTGCCGGAGTATCAACGGCTCCTGACTTTCGTCTTTCAACAATATAGCTCGCTACAAAAAACGGTTTTCCATCTCTTTCAGGAAAAGTGCTGCCACATATTTGACACTCTCCACCATACATCTGAAAAAGGTATTGTCGGACGTGGGGATCCGGTCCTTCAAGTATTGTTCGATATGTTTCTCTACGCCTATCATCAGCACTCGGCTCTCTATTCAACTTATCACGATGTTCCTCAGCAACTTTTTCGCGACGGCGTTCTGGGTTGTTTACTCTACCACTATCTACAATGTGAGGTTGAACTTGAGTTTTCCCAGATTTGTTAAAAGACCTCTCAATTTCAACAGGATAGTCAATTTGATAAGAAATCGTTTCAGACTCGGATTCTTCTGACTCTGATAGTGGCACCTGTTCCCGTTTGGCTTTTTCCGTCTTCCATTCCATATACTCCTCTTTGTTCTCTACAAAATCTCTTATCTCTTCTTCTGAAATCCCAATTTTGTCCGCAAGTTCAGCTACCTCGTCCTTTTTCATACCAAGCTGATTTGCTGACCGCTCATTTCGAACAAATCCCTCAGGCAGCTCCGCGAGAGTGATTTCGCTTGGTTTGTGCATGTTTCCATCAGAATCAGGGATCCATGCATTTTCCATTAACATACGACCAAAATCTGATGTAACTTCATTTTCTTTATAGATACGAGCATTAGGTGAGAAATCCCGCCTGCTTGACCTAAGGATTTTCCCCCTAAGGCAATGGTTGTAAGGTACTACTACATTTTCCCAGATTACTTTGCTTTTTTCAACTGATGGATTCATCAGGGCATGTTTAAGACCAGCGACCTGAATGTCTGGGTCGAAACCTTTTAATCCGCGTCTATAATGTCCGTCCTGATCATTGGCAAGATCAACATCATCTATCTCTCCAGGCTTCGATTTACAAGTAATCTGGATTCTGCCTGAAATTCCTAATTCCCTGAATACCTCAATATGCCTATCAGCGTATTTAGAACTAACAAATTTATAAGAATCGTCCCCTTCAAAGTACAAACGCAGTTCCTCGGTTCCAAAATATAATTCATTCGGTCTGTGATATTCAGGATTGTGTTCATGTGTTCCCTCTGCATGGATAAACCGGGTTGCTTTTAACTCCATTTGAAGCTGTATCTTCTTAAATGGGACACTATTCTTATAGGCATGGGTAATTTTCTCAAGATCGCTTATATGTTCTTTAATAGAACCTCTTGGTGGATTCTGTTTGTACTTTGGGAGGATAGTTTGTATCACTTCGTCAACAACATCCCATTTTGGAATTTCCAAGGTACGTAAAAACTTACATACCTCCTCACTGACAAATACGCGCGAATAAGATCCGTGAGAATTACTACTCCATAATTCCTCGTCAGTTCCAAAATAAAGTTGATTTGGTTTAAGGTAAATCTGATCGCTTATGTGTGAATTCTCTGTAAGAATGAATGATGTTGTCAGCAACTTTTCTCGCAACTGATCTTTTTTCTTTTCGGAAACTATGGCGTACGCACTCACAATTTTCTTAAAATCGCGTTCGTACTCTGCACTGAAAAGAGAAGACAGATCATCCGAGTATTTAGGTAGTATTTGTTTAATGACTTCCGCCACAATGTCCCATTCTGGTATTCCCAATTCTGTAAGAAACTTACGGGCACCTTTATCTTCAGAAATACTCGACTTCACAATTGGCAATGAGGAATCAGGTTCAGGGTCAAGTGACAAGTAAACATCCGAGGCTGATTGGTTTTTAGGTGGATTAACGTGCTTGCCATTTTCAAGGCGTAAAATAGGTTTACTCAAGATAGATTTAGTCCGGAGGATGCTTGTGGAATTCCACAATGCAGATTGCCCTAATAAAAACACATACAATTCAATAAACCACTTGTCAGTCTGTATAGATAGAAACTCTTCAGATAACTCATTAGCAAACGTTTCGGGTCTTACCTCCATAATTTGGAGACAATCCATAAGATACTTTCGGAGGTTTGGAACAAGGTCTTGCGT
>CAZURU010000655.1:1519-2822 GCA_964623585.1 uncultured bacterium | reverse complement strand
GCTGGAGCAAGGTTCAGCGATCCTTTTTTTAAGTGACAAAATCTTTACACACCCTAAGAAAACTAATTGATTGACATATTCATCAGTTTCTGCTAATATATAGTGAAAACCAGAATTAATGATACATGTTTAGAATTTCATTTTGTGGATAGTCCAGACTACCCTTGTGGGTAAAGTAATAGTCGGGAATCGGAGTTCCCTCCTACAGCACAAAATGTCCCATTAATTCAAAAGTTTACTATATACTATGAAATAATTCTTTTTTGGAGGAACAATGCCAATAGGGCAACAATCAGACGAATTCCAAGAAATCCTGAATATATTGGACCCAAAAATCGGTAACTTTGCCGATAAACTTGCAAAATGGACATTCAATATTCCTGAGTTTTTACGAGGCTTAGTGTTCACACTTGATAGATACCTGGCATTACTTCTCGATTTTGATAATGTGATAGTCGTCAGTTCAGACCATATAAACAACATTTTGCAAGAGTTGGTGTCCGATTTGGTGTTCATCGTGCCATACCGAGACAAATCTCAAGGTGATGAACTAACGATATGCATCTTATTAGAACACCAATCCACAGTGGATCGTAGGATGGGGTATCGGTTGTTATCCTATATGTGCCAAATATGGGATGTGCAGTTTAAGCAATTATCTGCGGAAGGTGTGAAACCGAGCCAACAGCGTTTGCGTCCTATCATCCCAATCGTTTTTTATACGGGAGATAGACCGTGGAAGTCCCCGGTATCTCTCAACGCAGTAATGGATGTTCCAGAGAAATTGGCATCTTATGTGCCATCATTTAAGACCCACATTCTCAGAGTTAAACACATTGACACAGACGAGTTGACACAGACTGATCATCCTTTTGTATGGTTGATGACCGTACTGCAAAAAGAAGAGGAAGATGAAAACGTGATGCAACGGACATTGGAAACTGCACTCACGCAGTTGGATACATTAAAGACAGAGAACCCTGTCTTGCACCGAAACGCTATGATATACTTATCCCTGATTGTCTTGTGTAGACGTGATAAAAACGAGCAACCTCAGTTGCTGAGAATGATAAATACGCATACAGAAAATGAGGAGGTTGAAAGAATTATTATGACTGGTATAGAAGCCTTTATTCAAGAAGGAAAAGCAGAAGGACTTGAACAAGGTAGAATCAACGAGAAACGGACAGACGTTCTCAAAATAGTAAGACATCGGTTCGCTGAACAGTCAGATACTGTTCTCAATGAGATTACTGCTATAGATGACCTTGTCCACCTTGATGAACTGTTTGACCAGGTCCTC
>CAZURU010000655.1:0-1419 GCA_964623585.1 uncultured bacterium | reverse complement strand
ACCAGGTCCTCACCGCAGAAACGTTTGAGGACATTGACTTTTCAAAGAACGGTAAGGAGTAAATCCCAATTTCAACATTTAGAAAAATGAGGTATTATGATGGCAGAAAAAACATATCGTGTTGGTGTGATAGGTTGTGGTGGTATGGGTCGCGCCCATGCTCGTAGTTGGAATGGAAGTGGTCGTGCTAAGGTTGTTTCCGCGTCAGATATCAGTGCTGAATCCGCTGCGAAGTTCGCTGACGAATTATCACTACCTTCTCATTATACAGATTTTGCTGAAATGTGTGAGAAAGAGGAGCTTGATATCGTTAGCATCACAACTTGGCAGAGCGTACGTGCTGAACCTACAATTGCAGCTGCTGAAAATGGTGTGATTGGCGTTATTACCGAAAAACCGATGGCTGCTTCGGTTGGCGATGCACAAGACATGATGGACGCTTGTGATAAAAATGGGACGAAGTTAGTCGTTGGACATCAACGCAGGTTCAGTGGTCAGAATTGTGAAGCGCGTAGACTGATTCAAGAGGGTGCGATTGGACAACCGCAAACAATGTTACGTCGAGATGGACACGGTCTATTAAATCGTGGGACGCATGAAATTGACGAAATGCGTTTTATTCTTGGTGACCCTGATCCGCAATGGCTGATTGGTCAAGTATCCCGAAAGACGGATCGTTGGGAAAGACGGGTGAGAACTGAAGATAAATGTATGGCTGAAATTTGCTTTGAAGGCGGTATCCGAGGTATTTATGAAAGCGATTTACCCGGTCCAGGTCTAAGAGGTGATGCTGTATATGGTGATGATGGTCAGCTCAGACGTGGTCCTGATGGAACAATTGAGGTATTGAACAGTAAGACAGCAGGATGGCAGACGATCAAGCCGCGTCAAAGTGAACCGAATCAGTTTTCGGAGATGTTAGCATGGATTGAAGGTGATGTTGATGAACATCGGAATGCTGGCAGACATGGACTTTGCACGATTGAAATTCTGATGGCGTTTTACGAATCTGTGCGACTTCAAGACGTTGTTACCTTCCCCTTAACGACACGACCTAATCCACTTGATCTATTGGTTGAAGGTGGGAAATTACCTGTCTTTGTTGAGGGGCGTTACGACATTCGTGCTCCGTTCCCTGAACAGAACAAATAGCAGTTGATTTGCTGTTGAAACGTGAGTATGATAAATCAGATTTTCCCAGGCAGGTAGGTTCGGTTTCCTAACCGAACCTAATGGATAGTCCATTGTAATTGTTCGGGTAAAGGTCGCGATTCGGAGATCGCTCCTACCGTCGGGTTGCTTATGGTAGGAGGGAACTCCGATTCCCGACCCCATCAAGTCCATCAATTAGTATTTGACTAAGCAATAGGAATGGCATAAATACTGAATTTTATGAGAATAGATGACAACTATACGGGA
>CAZURU010000654.1:0-2831 GCA_964623585.1 uncultured bacterium | reverse complement strand
TAACTCCTGACCGAAACATTCAACGACTAATCGCACCGTATCCCCATCACCAACTGCTGTTAGTGCCTCATGGTGTGTCCCTGTAGAAACAACATCCCCCGGCTGAAGCGTGAGTACGTTCGTTACCTCAGCAAGTAACTCAGGGACAAATCGTGCCATTGAGTTCGTAGAGAAATCATGTTGAAGTCTGCCATTTATCCAAAGGTGGATATCAAGGGCGTTCGGGTCTTCAACTTCATCTGCTGTGACAAGGACGGGACCCATCGGTGCAAATGTGTGCCAGCTCTTCCCCAAAAAGAAACCACCGGGCAACCCGCGCGCAGAAACATCAATGAACTGTGTATAACCGAATACTTGACATACTCACCGAGCTAAAGCTTCGGTGTCTTGACACGGGGGAGTGATAATCAAGCGCGTTTTCTTCACTCAGATGTTTTGCAGTCTTACCTATTACAATTGCTAATTCAGGTTCAAAGTGGAATACAGTAACATCTACTTCGGGGAGTCGCACTGTTTCTTTCGTTGAGATAACACTGGTAGGGGATTTTAGAAAGGCGTTAAACTCACCACGAGAAGGACTATCAGGTTCAATATAATTGCCAGCAAGACAAACAAGTTGTCCGGGTTGTGGCAATGGCACTCTAAGATTTCTGATAAAGTCTCGCTAATGTCAACAATTCCATTATCTGTTATCACACCGAGTTTGTAATCATCAAAGAACGCAAATTTCATGCAGTTGTTTGCTCCTGTTTTGAAACGTTAAGGATTGAATGGATAGATCATCTATTCATTTCCAACAATTGCTGCCACTGTTTTTCGTCCACAAGTACCCCTTTTTCAAGACTCTCCAGACGTGTGCGTAGCATACCTTCACCTGGATATCGGACTGTTTCGTTTTCGTCTAAAGGTGCTGCACTGTGAAAGTCATTAATTATTGCTTCTACAGTCTCGCTCAAAATCCCAGCTCCCATCATACCAGAAGCATCAATAGCGATGTAGACCTGTGAAACAGCATATTCGGATTTCTGTTCTGCTATCTGATGTGTGGCTTGTCCCCCTGAGATTACAGTAGCAAGCGTATCAAGCACTAATGCTAAACCTGAACCTTTCCAATAACCGATAGGGAGTGCTCTTCTCGATTTGAGTATTTCTGCGGGGTCAACTGTAAGATTTCCAGCAGTATCATAACCACCGGGAAGTGGTAACGTCTTATCCTGTATCTTTAGCACTTCTAATTTTCCGTTTGAATACTGGCTCATCGCCATATCAAGCAGTATGTGCCCCTCCTTACGGGGAATTGCGATTGCCATAGGGTTATTCCCAATAGCTTTCTCGGCAGAACCCCAGGGTGGCATTAGTTTCGTAGTGTTTGTCCAACAGATACCGATAAAACCCGATTCCGCAGCTTGGAGTGCATAAGCACCGCCACGCATCCAGTGATTTGTGTTAGAAAGTCCAATACAACCTATGCTGTGTTTTTCTGCCAACGTCATAGTCCGGTCCATACAGAAATGTGCATTGACAAGTCCAACCCCCATCTTCCCGTCCCATCGTTCTAATGCACCGAAACTCTCTATTTTTATAGGCGTTGCACGGTAATCTATCTGTTTGCTATGCAGTCCTGAAACGAATCCTGGAAAACGGTTCAGACCGTGTGAATATACACCATCGCGTTGATTTTCTGCAAATAAATTGGCACATATTCTTGCATTCTCACCAGTATAACCTACAGATGCAAGCACACGATAGAACGCATCACGTAATGTTTGAAATGGAACACGCATTAGTTAATTCTCTTTCCTTATTGTGAAAACTGAGTGTAAATAGACCCCTTACCACATTTTTTGCCACTGTTCAAACGTTGTCACTGGTTCAGTTTGACTACGAATAACCCATTTGAAGTCAGGGTTTTTCCAATAGATCGAACCTGGATGGTCACCATCACGTAGATAACGGATGTCAATTGCCCATCGGATCATCTCACTTACCGTGTGTTGTAATGAGCGATGCAATGTTAGGTTATGGAAAACCAACGCATCACCAATATCCATCGGACACGTTACAATCTTTTCCTCATCTATGTGACTATTCATTACTTCAAGGAACTTGCCTTCACGATTCTCTGTATGGTGATTAACCACACCTAACTTATGTGAACCTGCAACAACCTGAAGACAGCCGTTCGTCTCATCCACTGGGACGAGTGGAATCCAAGCTGTAGGGATAAGGGATTGTTCACTAACAGTACCGAAATAACCGCTATCTTGGTGCCATGGAACAACAGTTAATTGTTGTCCTGGTAGTTTCGGACGGGCATTGAAAACTGGATGTCCTATCACATCTGTTCCTGTCAGTTGACCGATAGCATCAACAAGCGGACCTGCGTAGTGTAGATCGAATATCTCAGAGGTAGCAATCTGACCGCGCCACGAACGACCAAAACGATTTGCATGTTCACCTGCGACCTTCCAATATCTTGTTTCAAATGGAAGTTCCGCACCTTCATCCTCAACAATATCCTGCTCTTTCAGCTGTTGTATGATACCATCAACGACGTGACTAAACCTATCACGGACACCATCTATTTCTGAGATGGGGACCACATCTTTTAATAGGAGATATCCATCATTCTCCCATTGTGCCATCTGTTCAGAAGATAGCGGTAGGGTTTGTTTTGCTTCTGTTTCCATTTTTTCTCCTTCATCTCAACCTTTTTTATTCAGACTCCTATACAATTTCTAATTATAGCACTTTTTCGGATAAATGACTACTCTTTTGAGGGTGTGTAAAATTATTGTCACCTTTTTTGTCAGAATCGCGGATTATCGCGG
>CAZURU010000653.1:0-2844 GCA_964623585.1 uncultured bacterium | reverse complement strand
CACATCTGATCTCAAGGTATTCAAGTTTGATTACTGGTGATGAAAAACAAATTGAAACTTGGAACGAAACAGCACAACTAATTGACTCCAACAAACTAGGGATTGACACAGATTTAATTGCCTCCTATGGATTTGAGAAGAACTGCTGGATATCTCGGCCTGTCTGGTTTTGGGATAAACTACGCGAATGTGAAGCGATTAAAGAAGTGAAAGAGCCTTGGCTGACCGGAAAATCCAACTGGGTATTTTGCGAAGACGCTTCCCGCTTCTACGATCGAAAAGACTGTAAAGAGTTTCTGGCTGATACTGTTTCACCGTTTACTAGAAGGTTTGCTAAAGGTTTTAAGGGGGTTGATTACCGCCCCAGGTTCCGGTTCGCGCTGTGAATTTTTATCAAAAAAACGCAATGGAAAAAACAATCACCACTTTGAAAGATATCCTTATTCCTCTATGTAAAGAGCAAGAATATGTACGGCAGAACTTATTCCCTCAGGCATTAGAGGCTTATGAAACCGTTTTGGAGAGGTTGCCGCCTATAACACTTCCAGAAATAAAAAATTTATTTAAGCAGTGTTGTACTCCATCTGAAACCTATAAAGCGAATTCTTCGCAATGGGGAAAGGTGTTATACCTACCACCAGTGGAACAATATAATTATTTTCTTCCAACCTTGTCCTTAAATTGCAGATTGAATGAAAACCAAAGTATTGCACAATTCAGAGTCATGTTAATTCGTATTGAGGAAAATAAAACAACCCATGAATTTTGCGGGATTGGGTTTCGTATGGAAACACCGGGTAGCGCGGCTCAGAATTCATGTGCAACTGTCAATGACGGAATTCACGATTTCTACCATGCACAACTCGTTCGAAAACTTGACAGCAAATTGAAAAACAAACTGCAAATTACATGTCCAAATTGGATTCCCGATGCACAGCCTTCTTTCCCTTTGGCTGCTGACTGTCCAGTGACGTTGTTGCTCTGTCTGATTGTGACACTATATGGTAAAAAATATTATAGTCAATTCCTTGAGGAGCACAAAAATAATATGCCTTACATCAAGCCCTATTGGGAGAAACTAAATAAATGGATGAATAGAAAGTAACACTTTGTTTTGTTCTTTCAATAGTAGCGAAAGGTATACGTTATGTACGAAAACCGAACATTAATCCGCGGTGACAACCTTGAGGAGATGCGCCAATTCCCTGACGAATGCATTGACTTGATCGCCACCGATCCGCCTTTCAACTCCAAACGGAACTATTTTGTCCCGTACCGCGACCAAAGTGGAAAAGAACCCGAGGTTCTTGTGAAAGCGTTTGAAGATACATGGATGTGGGGAAAAGCAGCAGAGGAGGCATACCATCACCTGCTCGTAGCGGAAGGTGGGCAGATCGGGGATACGATTCAAGGCTTACACCAATTTTTGAACCAGACACCTATGATGGCGTACCTCGTGATGATGGCCATCAGAATTGTTGAGATGCACCGGATACTTGCTCCTATTGGAACTCTCTATTTGCACTGTAACCATTCAGCCAGCCACTACCTAAAATTAATTTTGGATGCGATTTTTGGTGCAAAAAATTTTAGAAATGAGATTGTGTGGTGTTATCGCGGTGGTGGAGTACCCAAATATGATTTTGCGAGAAAACATCAGATTATTTTTAGGTACTCTAAAACGGAGAATGTAACATTCAATGTAGATGATATTCGAGTACCTTATTCACAGGATAGCCAAGAAAGGCTGCAATATCAAGCAAAAGCTTTCAGAGGCGACAGAGTGTATGACAACTACGAAATGAACGAGAAAGGAAAACATCCTGAAGATTGGTGGGTAATGCAACCCTTAATGCCATCAGATGGCGAACGCACCAGTTACCCAACCCAAAAGCCAATTGAACTCTATAAACGCATCATAACAGCATCGTCAAAAGAAGGGAGTCTTGTCCTTGACCCGTTCTGTGGTTGTGGAACAACACTTATGGCTGCGGAGAAATTGAATAGGCATTGGATAGGTATAGACTTAACTTATCTTGCGACCGGAGCTGTAAAACTTCAAATTGAGAAGTTTTTCCCGCAACTGCGAAATGAAGTTACAATAACTGGGACACCGGAAAACGTGGAACAAGCATTAGAATTAGCACGCACAGATTCAAAAGCTTTTGAGGAGTGGTGTGTGACTCACGTGCTGAAATTCAAATCGAATGTCAAGAAGGTAAGAGATGGTGGTATTGATGGCACGTTCAAATTTCCACTTGGTAAATTCAAAGGCACACAGAAGTACGGCAAAGCTGTCGCACAGGTGAAAGGTGGAAGTTATATACTTGGGAATATCCGAGATTTCCGCACAGCAATGAGTGACGAGGGGGCTGATTTAGGTATTTTCGTCGTTACATCACCACCAACAGCCGGCATGCGTACACTCGCTGCAAAAGAAGGAGTATACAAACATCCCAGTTACAAGTTTTCAGTTCCGCGATTACAATTTTATGAGATACAAGATTATTTTTTAGGTATCCCCCCGGAGTTACCACTGGCTGAAAGGGTCGTCTTGTAGGAAGTAACAGAGCATCAGATATCCAGTATTTTCAAAGGCAATTTTTTTCTCAATAAGTTGTACTGACTATCTCAAGACATAGGACGCGAAATTTTGTCTGAACTGGAGGAATAAAACAAATGCTATGAAAGACTATGATGTTATTGATGCGTTCATAGAGTATCTACGGGAGCATGGTTATCCAGCACTCAAAATTTGTGGGCATCCGGATGAGAAGAATAGAACTTCTTCTGATATAGATGCGATTGCCGGTTCTTTTGCTATTGAGCACACAAGTATTGACA
>CAZURU010000652.1:0-2846 GCA_964623585.1 uncultured bacterium | reverse complement strand
CTGTGGTTTTCCGGTCAGGGACATTACGTACACAGGTGGTAAGCAAACGCGCGAAGTTTCAACCAGAAAGGTTTAACAAGCTATCGGGATTTTTGTCTGTACACAAAAAAAACAGCGGTGGATTATTATGTCCACTGCCGTTTTTTCAATCACTACAGCCAAATTTGAAAATCAGAGTCGGAAATTTAACCCAACAGAGAAAGGTTGCTCAAGGATGCCCTCCGCCTTCGCAATGGGAATTGTCCAGAATGTATTGAGATTCAGGGCAACCCGCTTATGTAAAGAAATCAGCGTCCCGATCTTTGGTTGAAAGAAAACACTGGAGTTTTCAGGTCGATAAATCGTACCACCCGAAAGGGTATAATAAAATCTGAACCGACCTATAATCTTATGAACATTGCGGATACCCACACCAAGCGTAAACTGACGCCTACCGTCTGATTCCCAGGGATGTTTATTGATCTGATCGCCATAAGCCATTGCGACTTCCAGGCCAATAGATGATTTCAGCCCCAATACGCCCAATAGCTTTATTCGAGATTGATAACCATTAGCTGGTGAATTTGCAAATTCTCCCTCTACACCGATATAGTTAGGCTTCATCTCTGCGGCAGTAATCGGACTGGACAGAAGCATCAAAAACATTGGCAAAAAAAGTAAATTTTTCATCTGATGGTAACCCCCTGAAAATGTGTGACCCCGGCTGGATTATCGTATATGCAAAATTCGTGCCATAAACTATTTTTCGCAAATAAATGATATAAATAGTTGTTTTTTTAGTATTTTTATTATCTCATCCCCCTTTGAAAAAGAAAGTGATAGATGTGTTTTTTTAGCACAGATGTTGTAAAATTGATACAATTTTGATTCTTTGCACAGCCATACTTTGTGTCGAATCCATCGCGATGACCTTCATCAATGCTTTCTCAGCAGAGTCACTTTTCAGGTCGATATACAACTGCGCCAGATTGATCTGCGCCTCGATATAGGTCGGATCAATGCCCAATGCTCTGCGGAAGTATTGGAGTGCGTTGTATTTGTGATGCGTCTTCGAGTACATAAAAATCAGCCCTATCTATCTGAAAAATACCAGGGATTATCAACGTACTTTGTGGTCGTGCGTCCATCCGACTCTTGGGAAGAATAGGCATCATAAAATTGTGGCTCAATTACATACTCGCCTGCTGTATTGATATACCCCCACTTACCCCTGTAAGATCTCCCAATTTTTACGCCCGCCAGCGCTTTTTGCGAAGTATGCAAAGGCGCGAATACCACTTGCAACGGCCACTCATCTGATCGCATCATCCGCCCGTAATGCCTGTTTGGTCTCCACCATCCACTTCATCTTGATCCGTGGAATCGTATCAGGCTCCACCAGTTCAAACCAGCGTCTCTGATAGGTGGGAATATCCCGATGGCGCATCAACTCATCCACCAGGCGATCAGCCATAAAAACCCCGTAATCGGGATCCTTCTCTGAAAGTAGTGGAAACACCGCCAGTCGGGGAACCGCTTCGCGCTGCGGCAAATCCTCACACTGCACCGCTGCGGAAAATACGAGCAATAATATTAGAAGTGGATATCTCATGAAGTTCTCTCGTTTTGGTGAAGTGTTTATAGATTGGGCATCAAGCGCATCAATACACTGTTGACCGTCTCAAGGCGATACGCGAAAAGGTGAATATATAAAAGTATAAAGCAATTTCTGTGCCAAAACCCTCTTCTCTATGTTTTACAATTAGTTACGAAAATTTGTGTCATGAGCGTAGTTTAATAAGTGTCCGGTTTTGATACAGTAGTGTCCGAAAATGAACACTTACACATCTGCAGGTGACGATCATGCGACACAATGGTACAGGGCCACGTGCGGACACAATCTGCTTTGTGAAACCACGTCGCAGTTCGAAAATGTCGTTGTCGCCAGTTACGAAAATCAATTTCTGGTCAATTACGCACAAGGTCGCCATCTCGGCCCCGGTAATCGTCGCATTACGCGCCTTGCCCAGCCTCTGTTTTTACTCCGTCCGCAAGGCATCCACTGGATTTGTCCGTGCGGCTTTGAGTACTTGATAGGTCATGGTTGTGAGTGCGAGCAAGAGAGCGAGAACACCGCCTATGAGAAAATACATAAGGTGCAGATCAATGCGATAGGCGAAGTCCTGCAACCATCTGCTCGCAAACAGATAGGCTATTGGGCTGGCGATTACACAGGCGATGATTACGAATTTGACAAATTCTCTGGATAACAAACCAAAAATACTGAATACCGATGCGCCCAGAACTTTCCGTATGCCAATTTCTTTTGTTTTTTGTTCTGCGCGAAACGATATCAGGCCGAGCAGTCCCAGGCAGGCTACGAAAATTGTCAGCCCGGAAAACGCTGTTAGGGCATTTCCCGTGCGAATTTCATTTTCGTAACGCACGCGTGTCAAATCATCATCCAAAAACCAAAAAGTAAATGGAATTTGAGGTAAAAATTCATGCCATGTTTTCTCTATAAAAGCGAGGGTTTCAGGCATGTTCTGTGTACCCAATTTGAGGTAGAGGTGTTTGGCTCCTCCCGTAAAAAGTCTGAATACAACGGGTCGAATGGCATTGTGTATTGTCTGAACGTGAAAATCTTTCATCACACCTACTACATATCCCTCAGGTCCTCTTTTTTTTTTAAAACGCTTGCCAATTGGATCGTCCCATCCAAGGTGCTGTGCGGCTGTTTCATTTAAGATAAGTGGCCAGCCTTTTTCATAATATGCTCGCACCAATTCTCGATATTCTTGCAAATCCTGAATATTTTCTATTCTTTCTGGTCGCTTTGGTGGTTCTGGTGCCATACGGCCTGCTAT
>CAZURU010000651.1:1003-2851 GCA_964623585.1 uncultured bacterium | reverse complement strand
GAGTAGCAACCATTTTTTGAAATTCAGTCGCTACAATCTTGAAGATGTGAGGATTCTGTAAATTTTGCTCAACAAACTGGCGAAGCGATACGCCGTCTACCCATTCCATCCGTGTGATTGGGTACTTAGCTCCCTTTACCAAAATCCCTTCCGGAACATACTCAAAATCAACAAAATACGGTAAATTAACTTGCTTCAAGTAAACGGATATCTTTTCATATAGATTCTTAACATTACCGATTTCTTTAATCCAACACCGTAACGCAAAAGTTTTGGAAACTATACCAATAGGAAAAACAATAGAAAATGCTCCTGTGTCACTTATCACGAAATTGTATCTTCCCCGTCTGGGCTTTCCGCCCCTGAGTTTTGGATCTTGCAAACTTACATGAGGGTAGTCCCGGACTGCCTCCGTATATTCAGATCGACTTGGAAAAGGCATCTTTTTCTCCTGTTATACCACTCACTAACTTTTATTTAATAAAATCAAGATGAGAATGATAGCCCCAAGAATAAACCCAAAAATTCCTGCGAGTACCACCCAAAAGAGAAAAGTCAAATTATCTAGCTGGGATTGATCTTCTTCTGAGGTTTGTATCTCTGAATCAATCTCCGGTTGAACACCTTCAACTTCTAACGATTGAACTTCCCCAATTGAAATGAGCATCAGCGTCACATCGTCATTCACCAAACGAATATTTTCGCTACCTCGCGCTAAATCAACGAAACTATAAAATTGATCGTCAGTTTTTATTTGTTTGAGTTGATTGAGAGCCCCTTCTAATTGATGAGTTTCTTCATGTTGCACAATCCATTTCGCCAAAGCATCCGTTGCTAAGATAAATATATCTCCCGATTGAATTTCACCATTGACAAAAGTCGGTTCGTAACGATTTTTTTCGGGAAAACTAGCGAGAGCCACGGGATGACTCGTAAAGTCCTCTGAATTTTCTATCAGATAACTCTTAAATTCAGAGTTACTTTTATGAAAGAGACAACTATCACCTATAATTACCGCTTGCCATTTCCTTTCAACTTTGTCAATTTCAAGCCCGATGAAGGTAGAAACAGCAGGCTCTCTAGCGTTAAAAGAATTTGTTAAATAAAATAGATTGAGTGTTTTAACTCTCTCTTCAACTCGTTTGTACCATTCTTCTTGAATAGGGAGTAACCACTCTTCCCAATTTTCTTGACTTAAAACCAGGTTGGAGGTTTCACAGAAATGGTTAACAAGGAGTTCCGCCCACCGTTTTGGAAAGAAAGAACGAGTCGCGCCATCTGCAACAGCATAACGGGAGTGTTCTTCGTTCACCTCAAAAGCATCTTGGCAATCATCAGGACTTTCGGCCTTTTTATGTCTAACGAAGGAGTAAACTGTTATATTCATCATCACTTTAGTCAGACGGTGTGGGGAGAGCACGCACTCCAGTTAAACCTGTACTACCAAATTGCAAAAGTCGTATCATCACAGATTCATCAACGTTATACGCAAAACATTTTGACCCTGGCTCCGGTAAAAATCCTGCTTCCTCCGCCGACTTGAACAATTCTGGTGGCAAAGCACTGGATATATCAAAGAGATACTCTGCTAAGGGTTGTTCTGAAAATTGATTCGTGTTATGTGGTAAAGTAACCATATTTCCTCTGTTAGCGATATGCAGATTAAAAATCAGAGATGTCCCATCTGTAGTCCGGGAACCCATTATTTTTCTTGCCGCATCTGCTGCTAAATCGGGACGTGTAGCTGCACCGTCCGTAATGTTAATGATTATTGGAGGAAAACTATCAGGTCTATCAGAAATCCAACGTTCAATAACTTTAGAAGCACGTTGAAAAGCTTCATGCATT
>CAZURU010000651.1:0-863 GCA_964623585.1 uncultured bacterium | reverse complement strand
CACAGTCAACACGCTCACCATAGCCGATAACAGTAACATGACACCTCTCTCTTATTTTTTCCCCACGCCGACACGCCAAAACGAGATCCTCAAGAACCCGATTGACGGCAAGGGCCGCACGTTCTGATTTGGTTCCATCGTTAAATGGTTCTGACATAGACCAAGATTGATCAACTAAGATAACGATACAACCTGGATTAGATGTCCCAATAGGAACGTTGCTATATTCGGTTTTTGACGATGTGTTCATAGGAACGATGTTATCTGCCATTTCTGCCTCCTCTTTAAGCACTTCTTTTTCAAAATCAGCAAGGCCAATCTGCTGAAACCGGTTGTGTCGGAGATTCTCGTAAAAAACCCAAGAATCCCGTTGAATCCGAGGGGCAAATATACCAAACGATGTATCAGTCGCACTAAGATAACTCTTTAGTTGCGCAATTCCATAATTCGCTCCGCCTGGGGATTTGCACTCTGCAATAGCTATAAAGTTCCCATCAGCATCGCGAAGTACAACGTCGGCTGCGCGGTTATCTGTGCCCATCTGAATTTCACATTCCGTGATAATAGAAAATTCCGAGAATTTCGGTTCAGAAAAATATGCAATAACTTCTTCTACTACTTTATCTTCTGGTTTCATAAAGACTTTTGTTCTCCTAATGCTCCGATTTTTCATTGCGTTGGTTATATCACGTATGCGAATTGGTGTCAAGGTGTTTTGTATACAATATAGAGCCATTCAGTTCCCCCGAAACAGTTAAATTATCAAGCCGTTGATACCTACCAAAACCCACAAACCCTTGAATCCCGTAAATCCTGATTCCGACAATATCCCTCTTGAAAACGGACACGAAACGCTGTATAAT
>CAZURU010000650.1:0-2856 GCA_964623585.1 uncultured bacterium | reverse complement strand
TCAGGTACAGGTGGGCGTCTCCCAGGGTGTGGACGAACTCGCCGGGTTTCAGGCCGGTGACCTGGGCCATCATCATGGTGAGCAGGGAGTAGGAGGCGATGTTGAAGGGTTTAGTGACATCCATGTTTTTAGCTGAATCACTTCGGGCGAATCTGATGTCCCCTTTCACAATTGACCCTCTCCCCTTTCTTATTTTACGAATCGTTTGGCTGGAGATCACCTGACATTAACTTCATGCCTAATGTTCAACTAAACAGAACAATGTTTAATATGACTTTTAGGTCGTAGTATGTTATGCTTCTTGTGAAGTGTGAGTTACAACACTAGCCGAATAAAGGCGGCCCGACAGATGTTCCGCACGTCATATTACTATGATAGGGCCAAAATCTCTTCGCGCCGCCTTCTCTTTTCCACTAGTTGCGCCTTTTAGGTGCACCTAAGAATTTCCCTGGTTTTGGTACAAAATTCAGATAAAGTCCGAAGACACGATATTTAAGGTCTCGTCGTGATTTCTTTGATAGCTTATCAGGATACGATGGTCTATCACGTGTGACCTTATGATCTGGGTCTAGCGTGTCGATCATTGCATGTATGATCGCCCCGTATTGTAAAAGTCTTTGGCGCGTTGTTGTATGTAAAGTCCTAGTCAAAACGTGAATAACTGGTGAAATCCACCTTTGTGCTTCAGAATCACTTTCAATTAACTGCACAAACTTTATGAACGTAATTGTCTCGTGAACTTCATTGACGCGATTTAACATCAATTCTCCAATCGCGCGTTGCGATATTCTATCGACGATTCGAACTTTTCGAGACTCTATACAGTCCATGAAACTCTGAAATTGCATGCCCCACGCGTGTCTTGGGTAATTGATACAGAAAGACCTCTATGTCGGAATATCTCGATGCTAGCCCACAGCTTTGCAAGCAAATAAAGGAGAGCACTGAAGTGGTGGTTTTCAATATAATCGCCAGTCAAGTTTACATGGTGGATACTTCTGAAGTCGTCTTTAGCTAAGGACCGAAGTTTGCCAACAAGTTCGTCTGCAGCTTTCAACACAGGATCAAGATTTTCATCAACAAATTGTCTTGATGACTGCGACTCATCCAAGCGGCGACGATGCTCTTGGTATGCAATATCCAAAAACTTGACAATTAAACCACCACCGATAGCTGCGGTTAACAGCTCGAACCATCCGATACTAGCCACAAATATCTCTGTCTTTCCTCATCTTTATTGTAAGACGATGTTATATGGGCTATCGATATCCAAAGACCACGACTTCCCTACTCCCAATTTTTCCATCGAGTTCTACTCCATTTTATGGACGGTTAAGTCAAGAGTAAATGATTCTGTTTAGATGTTTCAAGCTATCTTCGTGTCCACGGGTTATGAAACTGCTCAATATACCAGCATGTTATGATATTCAAAGACAAGGTGCGCTGCCCGTTTCCATATCTCCGAGATATAATCCATCCTCTCAAGAAATGGAGTCTCCGGCAAATCCGGGGCGGTTCAGTTTACATAACTTGCACTGGCCTGTCTTATTCATTAGTTCCTTCTTTTCAAGAAATGGAGTCTCCAGCAAATCTGGGGCGGTTCACAAGATGAGTAAAATCACAATGCTTGCAACACATAACAGTATGTTCCTCGGCTTGAGAAAGATACGCCATTTTTCCAATATCCATTTTAGTTTACCTATTATTTCAAGCTGCACAGGAACAATCTCCGAAGCAATAGTATTACCACTAGGCAGATTGGTCTCACTACTTCCCGGGTTCATACTGGAATTTTGGGATAAAGAAGAATTCATGTGTTCATAATGCTGGTAGAACCTCATGATAATGTCTCCCATAGTCTCATTTTCAAGCACATTTTCAGAAATACACATCGTACTTTCTTCAGCATATGGAAAGTTGTTGGTTTTTCCTGACCATATACCGCTCAACTCGCTTAGGTAATAAAGCGCTTCAAATAGTTCCTCCTTATCTTCTTTTTTCTCTATATCATAGCCATCAATGCCATCAATCAGTATGGCCGCTTCAACGGGGTCTTGCAGGTGATCCTGATAAAGTTCCTTCAAGTTTTGATATATTTTCTCCATGAGGATCAATAACTGTACTGCCCGCGCAATCTCAATTAAAGGTAGTGCATAAGGGTTAAACAGGTAGGATTGCCCGTCTTTTGTTCTTTTTAGGAATTGATCTTTATACTCAAAATCATTCAGTGTTTGTATCCATTGACAATTGTCTGCCCTGAATCGACCAGCAGACACGGCCGGCGGTTCACCAGATAACGCTTCAAATAAAGACGTTAATACAGACGATTTTTCCTGTGAAAACCAGGCCTGTCGAATACAAAGCTCTCTTATTTTGGAAATGTACTCTGTATTCATTTTGTCATACCTGCCAAAGTCATTTTTTCCCCGATACATCCGCAGAGGAGAAGGTACAGTTCAACAGACGTAAACTAATCGCCCGGTGTAAATAATGTTTGTCGCACTCATTCTTTCAGAGGCATTGTTATGGCAAAACACCCTTGCAGATGTTAAATGACGTAATAGTCATTCACCCTCTCCCCTTTCTTATATCACAAGTAGTTTAGGAAGGAGGTTACTGCCTCAAAAAGGTTAATCAAAATCAATCAGTTTGATGTCTCGTAGTAAAATTGGTGAATTATCCGAGCCAATGCCGAGATATATGGATAACGCTGTGAATGAATTCTCAAAGTGTTTAGAGATTGATGCATAGGAAGAAAGATGAAAACTAAATAACTGATCCTAACCCTGCTCCACTTGTACTGCGAGCCCATGCCGGTTTCCAGGCCAGGGTTGCGCCACCGTCATAAACTGCGTG
>CAZURU010000649.1:0-2860 GCA_964623585.1 uncultured bacterium | reverse complement strand
AACGTTACCGAGATTCTGACTTCGGACGGAAGTTGTATCTGATTCAGAATAGTATTTTCGGTGTGGACATCCAACCGATTGCATGTCAAATTGCCAAACTCCGATTTTTTATCTCACTCGCGATTGAGCAGGAACCGGACAGAAATGCTGAAAATTTCGGCATCAAACCGTTGCCAAACTTAGAGACACGGTTTGTTACAGCGAATACATTGATAGGCATAGATTTATCCGAAACAAAAGGACTGTTCCAAGATGACACTGTACAGCAATTGCTAAAAGAAATTGACATGATTCGTGAAAGGTTTTTTCTTGCAAATAACCGTGGGACAAAACGTAAACTTGAAGAGCAAGAAGAAAAATGTCGCACACAATTGGAGAATGAATTGGAGCGACTGCGAACAGAATGGATAGAAAACCGACAAGCAGAAATAGAAGCCAAAATCGCATCCCTTCCCAATCCAGAACAACGGGATCAGTTACGCGAAAGAGAACAGAAAACGTTTGAAGCACGGAAAAAAGTGTTTGATGCTGACTTTGAAAATGCTCGCAAAATCGCACAATGGAAACCCTATGACCAGAATACTAAGGAGGATTGGTTTGCACCGGAATGGATGTTTAGAATCATAGATGGGTTCGATGTTGTGCTTGGGAATCCACCTTATGTTGAATCCAGGAATAGCTTACTTTCAGACGAACAGAAAACAGTCTATGGGAAACAAGTTGTTTCTGATTGGAAAGAATCTCTGCCTCGTGGTAGTGATCTATTAATCTACTTTTATGCCCGTTCTGTTAAATTGCTGAATGAATACGGTTATGGATGTTTTATAACACAAAATGCTTGGCTAAATACTGATTATGGACACAAGTTCCAAAGATTCTCAATCAACAAATTTTCATTTCTGCAAATTGTTGATACCAGTGCAAAGTTTTTCTCTGATACCAAAAGTCAGAATATAAATGCGATTATTACGCTTTTTTCGAAAAAAATAGTGGAAAATATGGAATACGGAATCGCAGATGCGAGTATGGTCATCACTAATAAGCGTGTAGTAGAATCAGATCAATTGATGAAGTGGGGACACATCATTTCAATGCCTGAATTTTATCGTACAATTCTATCAGAAATGCGGGAAAAAACTAAAACATACAACAAAATTTCTTTCGGACAAGGATTAAATTTTCCTTTAAGTCAATTGAGCGATGATAATTCTGATTTACCGATAATTGTTAAGAGTGCTCAATTCGTTGCTACTTCTACTGATAAAAGAATAAAATCAGCATTAGCAAGTAAGAGAAAGAAAAAGAATAAGATACCAGCGTTAGTTATGCCCCGAGGAGTTGGTTCGCGTCATTACTGCACTTTTAACACTTGTGGTGCATTTTCATATAGTCACGTAGAATTATACTTGCCCGAAGATCTTTGGGATTCAGATATACATTATTGTCTATGGGTTTATCTTAATTCTTCTTTTGTCTGGTTATTCAGAGAAATTACTGGTAGGAAAAATCTCGGAGGTGGATTATTGAAAGCGGAAGCAACAGACATGAAAATTTTACCCATAGATTTTAAATTTGACTTCGCTCAGGAAGCAAAACATATATATGAGATGCTTAAAGATAGAGAACCTATGCCAGTTTCAAAGGAAATTGATACAGATGAGCATTTAGACATAGATGATATAGTTGCAGGTTATTTCGGTTTTCATGACAGACTGGATGATATCCGTAACGCCCTGGTTGAACAAGTAAATTTTCGTCTATCAAGGGCAAAACCACAAAAATAGCTGCCGACCTTGAATATGGGATTTATAAGCTGGAATACGATTTGTATAATTTGACAGAAAATGAGATTGCTATTGTGGAGGGGAATGTCTGAATCGCGGATTTATCGGATTTCACGGATTAACGCGGATTTTAAGAGGTTTCTTGTTTCTAAAATATTCCTTTGAGAATGGACTTAGGTTTTACGATAACATAATCCGCGTTCATCTGCGTCATCCGCGATAATCCGTGATTCAAACAAAAGAATGCTGAATCGCGGATTGAAGCGGATTTCACAGATTTCGCGGATTTTTAGCGTCTTTCCTATTCATGACCCATTCTTTTGGGAATAGACTTAGGGTGGGCGAAAACAGAATCTGCGTCCATCCGCTATAATCCGAGATTCTAATACCATTTCTACTTTATAATATACCATTTGCGTAGGTCGTGTAGATGCACGCCAATAAAATATTAACTGGCGACCTGTATTGCTCTATAATGGGTCAAGATGTTGGGTTTCGTTCCTCAACCCAACCTACGGAAGAATGGAATAAAAATAATTCAAATTGGTATAACTTATAATTCTGAGATATAAAAGGATACTACAAAATGAACACAAATCTGAAACATCAAGACATAACCGAAAAGATTATCGGTGCTGCGTTTGAGGTACATAAGTTCTTGGGTAATGGATTCCAAGAGGTGATTTATCAACGTGCATTGGCTATTGAGATGAGAAATGCTGGGTTGGAATTTGATCGTGAAATTGAGCAGAATATTTTCTATAGAGATTTTCCGAAACCTATTGGGAAACGTAGAGCCGATTTCGTAGTGGTAGAAAAAGTATTAGTGGAATTGAAGGCTATTACTCAATTGGAAAATGTGCATGAGGCGCAGCTATTAAATTACTTGAAAGCGTATCATTTGGAAGTCGGTTTACTTATCAATTTCGGTGAGAAAAGTGTAAAGTACAAAAGACTAATTCTCTCACAACGTAATTAGGATGCAAGCAATTGAAGCTGCAGTCTGAATCGCGGATTTTCACGGATTTCACAGATTTCGCGGATTTTAAGAGCATCGCATCAGCACAATCTACGAG
>CAZURU010000648.1:0-2862 GCA_964623585.1 uncultured bacterium | reverse complement strand
TTGAGACTGTCGGCGACCCCCGCTACCCCCTTGACCTGTTCCTGCGTGTGACCACCGTTAGCCTGGAAACCATGCGGGTCGTACGCGCATTGCCGGGGTTGGAAATCAAATAAGGGATTGTAGAGATCCCGCCCTAGCTCCTAACGCGGGCAGGATATATCAGCAGGACTACACTAAGACTGCGTTTTTCGTGTGTCAAAACAGGAGTTTAAGGAAAATATCAGAAGCTGAACAGGCAGGTCAGATTGAATCAAAAATGGCATCATACAGGCAAGGGAATCTTAAACTCCCTTTTTTGCTGGTAAAATATGGGGTTTAGGGGAGAATAGCGGGCAATAACAGAATATAAACTGTGTCGAAACAGATAGTTAAAGCGAAGTTAGGGCGGTTCGACCCTATCTTCGGTGTTTGATTTCATCAAAATATGGGGAGCAATTAGATTCGGAAGTTGTAGGATATTGAATCTTAAGAAGATCATTCACCATGAGTGAAATATTACCCTTCCTTACAAGTGTCTTAAATCTTTTTTCTAAAATTTCAGAACTTTTCAGATCTGGAAAAAAAGAAGATATAACGACGAGAAATGATACGTCAACTCAACCAGAATTACAGAGCATCAAACAAACCAGTAGCAACACAAATGAAATTATAAGTCTGAGTGAAGAAAAAGATGTTGGAACCGAATCTGAGATCAAAACTGATACTGTACGATACTACATCAATGTGCCTGTCGAAAGAATATTTGAATTCTTGGAAAGAAATCCTGAATTAACAAGATATAACTTAAAAAAAATGACCGAAAAATATATTGGAAAATGGCTTAAGTGTAACGTAGTAGTCTGGGATATAGGGGAAGAACCCCAGCTTTATGGAGAAAAACTCATGATAGTAAGGGGATACTTTTACCCTTGCCCTTCAGATATAGATTGCAGACAAATTTTTATTAGTTTCAGTTTTACAGAATGGGAAGAACATTTAGCACTGATTGACCGTGAACAACAGGTTTCAGTCGAAGGAAAAATTGAGAGTATTAGCGATGGACTGATTTCCCTGGTTGAAGGAGAATTAGATTTATAAATAACAGCAAGATTTCCTCATGAATACCCATGTCTGTTCATAACGCCGGATTGAATAGTCTTACTGTGTAGTGAGAGGAAAGAGTGATAATCCAGATTAGCTATGGATAATGTCGAAATATACAAAGATCCAGAAAGTTATGGTTATGAAACGGTTACGTTTCAAGCCGATTCAGCGTTATTGCGTGAGCTTGGTGAAAGGCTTGTCGGTCAGTCCCATATTGCATTAGCTGAACTAATCAAGAACGCATATGACGCTGATGCCACCTTATGTAAGGTTTATATTGATCAAGAAAAAATTATAGTCACAGATAATGGTCATGGTATGACTGAAAAAGAGTTTCTTGATCTGTGGATGACCATCGGGACTCCGAATAAACAAGACCGCGATGTAAGCCCATACTTAGGTCGTAATGTTACTGGTTCTAAAGGTGTTGGTAGGCTCTCAGCCCAGTTTCTTGCTCATGAACTTGAACTAATTACTGTACCAAGAGAAAAGCCGACTCAGCAGCTAAGGGCAATTGTTGACTGGGACAATGCAATAGACGCTGGGAAACTAACGGAAGCTGAAGCTTTCTATAGGATTGAGCCTCGTGATCTTTCCTTCCCGAGAGGCAAGCCTTATGGCACTCAAGTTACGATGAGAGAGCTTAAACAAAATTGGGGTTCTGATGATATTCGCGACCTCGGTCGTCAATTATGGATGTTACAGTCACCGATTGAGAAATATGGAGTGTTAACAAGTGAGCATACTGATCCAGACGATTTCAGAATTGAACTAACATCAGCACTACCAGGAGTGGAGGATACCTTCGATAGTCAGATGAAGACGGCATTAAAGAATTATATTGCTGTTATTCATGGTGAATTGAAACGTGACGGAGAAATTACGCAGGCTCATGTCAGGGTTAATTTCAGTACAGGCGAACGCTATTCTGAGAGGTTCAGCATTGATCCACTAATTGGCTCAGCTAAGTGGCAAATCCGGGTGTTCAAACTTTCCGGTCGTCAAGCCGGGGGCATAGATGTCGCAACTGCCCGGAAATATTTTGAACGATTTGGCGGTGTACTTATGTACGATGCTGGTTTTAGACTGCCATATTATGGAGTTGAACAAGACTGGCTTGGAATTGAGTATGATCACTCTCATAGAAAGAATAAGTCAATGCTGCTTCCCGGACGATTGCACGTTCACAGGGCGTTGAATGATTTGCCAACGCAAGGCAGACTTTTTGGTGTTGTATCAATTGATACTGGAAAAGAATCACGATCCGCCAATAAACTTCAGAAAGAGACAGGAGAATTCTTAAAGATACAAGTTACCCGTGACCGTCTTGTTGGAAATGAAGCATATCAATGGCTTCGTTATGCTGTCCGGTGGTCATTGGATTACTACGCAACACGGCAGCGTCTAAGAGAGCAAAATAAAATTGAACTTTATCGGCCAGAGGAGCCATCGTATGAGAAACTAGAGAGGATAAAATCCTTACTATTTGAAGCTCGTACGTCGCACCCTAAAGATGAGACGTTGGTTGAGCTTGAAGATGAGTTAGATAATCTTACTACTACAATTGACAAAGAACGTGAGGTTGATGAGGCTTCAAAACTACTATTGGGACCCCTTGCATCTGCAGGCATGGCCGCGCTAGCAATTGAGCACGAAAGCCGCAAAGAAATGCGAGCAGCGCGGCGGCTTCTAAAAAAGTTGCGGCTTATTGGAGAAGATACTGGAGAGCCGCGCATCCAAGATATTGTTGACCAGATCGGGGCCTGGGTGAACCGAGTG
>CAZURU010000647.1:0-2870 GCA_964623585.1 uncultured bacterium | reverse complement strand
ACAAGGGGCTTGTTAGATGCTGGTATAGACGTGTTAGCTGGAGTAGATAACGATGAACGCTTAAAAGAAACTTATACTTATAATAACAAACCCAGTCGTTTTAACAAAAAAGACGTTCATGAAATTGTAATCCACGAACTACGCGAAGAACTCGGAATTCAAGACGAAGATACAACGCTTTATGCTGCTTGCACGCCATGTCAGCCATTCTCAACGCTAAGCAGAGCGAAAGATACAGATACGCGAAAAGAACTACTTTTAACTTTTGCTGAGGTTGTAGAAGAATATCCACCAGATTTTATTCTCGTTGAAAATGTGCCCGGATTGAATAATGGTTATGGGCAAGAAATTTACGAAGAATTTCTGGAGATTCTGAAGACTTGCGAATTTTCGGATCCTGCAGCAGATTTACTTGATGCGAAGCATTTCGGGGTTCCACAGACACGAAAGCGATTCATCCTTTTGGCATCGAAAAAAGGCTCAATTTCGCTCCCTATTCCACAGACAGATCCAGACCGATTTGTAACAGTCAGGGATTGTATTGAGAAATATCCGAAAATTGTTGATGGAGAAGAATCAAAAGATTACCTCAATCACGTTGCGAGGAAGTTGAAACCCCATCTTAAACGTATTGTTGAAGCAGTACCGAAAGATGGTGGTAACCGTCAGGATGTGATTGACACTTCCATTTTGCTAAAGTGCCACCAAGAGAGACCGAATGCCCACAAAGATGTGTTTGGACGGATGGCATGGAATGCACCAGCCCCAACATTGACTTGTCGGTGTGCAGACGTTTACTGTGGGCGCTTTACACACCCGCAGCAAGATAGGGGAATTTCACTACGTGAGGCAGCTGCTCTTCAAACTTTTAAAGATAATTACAAATTTTTTGGTACATCCATTGCTGGAATATCCCGTCAGATAGGTAATGCTGTTCCAGTCAAACTCGCTGAGCAATTAGGAAAATCAATTGTTCATTCATCCCAACATGGCAGGAAAACACACCATGAACCACGACGTAGTTAGTCCTAAGAAGCCATATCGAATGGAATTTGATGTTGGTACTATTAAACATCTCGGTTTGCAGATGTACTCAACATTGCCTCCCATAATAGGAGAATTAGTGGCAAATGCCTGGGATGCAAACGCAACCAAAGTTGAGATTACAATTCCGGAAGGGCAAATTAATGAACAAAGTTCAGAAATTATAATTAAGGACAATGGACTCGGTATGTCAGATCAGGATGTACGAGACAAATATCTCATTGTGGGCAGAGATCGTCGAGAGAAAGAACAATCCGAAGAAACACTTCCTCCATATAAGCGTAAAATCATGGGAAGAAAAGGAATTGGTAAGTTTTCTGCTTTTGGAATCGCTAAGGAAATTGCTGTAGAAAGTGTGAAAGATGGCGATGTCAGCCATTTTCAAATGAATTATGACGAACTTCTGAAGGAAGAGAAGAAACGGGAAATTGAATTTCCACCATTAGAACCTACTGAAACCGTATCTAAGGGCACAAAAATTACACTCAGGTACATCACAAAATTTAAAACTCGGAGTATTCAGATTAAGACAATTCGTCGAAGACTTGCTAGGCGATTTTCTGTTATTGGACCACAACAAAACTTTGAAATCATCATTAACAACGAACCAATCTCCGTCAAAGAACGAGATTTGAAACGTTCACTTGAAAAAGATATAGATGGTAAGCCATACCTGTGGGAATATAATAACGAAGAAATCCAACCAGAAACTGGGTGGCAAGTGTCAGGTTGGATTGGGGCATTGAACCGGTCTAGCCCGGGGATTGACGATATAGATCGCGGAATCGTTCTAATGGCAAGAGGTAAATTAGTCCAAGAACCTTTTGTTTTTGAAGCGGTAGTTGGTCAACAATATGCCCTTTCTTATCTCGTTGGTGAACTTCACGTTGAATTTGTTGATGAAGCAGAAGATACTATTGGCACAACCCGCAACTCATTAGTGTGGGACACTGAACCAAATATTGCCCTCAAAGAATGGGGCGAAAAACAGATGAATAAAATCGCTCGTGAATGGGCAAAGAAGCGTAGTGCAGACAATAAACACAGGTTGCAAGAATACCTTCCATATCGCGACTTTCAGGAACAAGCAAAAGAAATAGGTAACAAGCGAGCGTTGGGCATAGCGGATCGATTAATTCGCCAAGCGATTGAGAAAAACTCACTTATTGAAGACAAAGAACTTCAATCGTTGACTCAAATGTGTCTTGACTTTCTGGAATTTGATGCTTTTTGGGAAATTGCTACAGACCTGACAGAAACGGATTTTGAGGACACTGAAAAACTTCTTAATTTAATCAGAGAATGGCAGATTGTTGAGGCAAAAGAAATGGCAAGGGTTAGCAAAGGGAGGGTAAAGGCAATAGAAAAATTCCAGAAACTAATAGAGAACAATGCATTGGAAGTGCCAGAGCTCCATAATTTTTTAAAAGAATTCCCTTGGATGATTGATCCACGGTGGACATTAGTAGTTAACGAATTGAGATACAGTGATGTACTAGATGATGAGTTTCGAGAAACTAAACCTGTCCTGGAGAAGGATAGGAGAATGGATTTTATATGTGTTCGAGAAGGCACCAATTTGATTGTCGTTGAAATAAAACGACCAAATTTAAAAGTATCAGTGGCCGAGCTTAACCAAATTGAAGAATATGTTAGCTTTATGCGGGATCACATCGAACAGACCACTGATCCTGAGTATCAGTATGAAGATGTTATTGGATACCTACTCTGTGGAGATTTAGTCAAAAATTATCGGGTGGCAGGAAAAAGGCGAAATTTAGCAAATTCACGAATCTATGTCAGACGATACACAGACTTACTTGACA
>CAZURU010000646.1:0-2872 GCA_964623585.1 uncultured bacterium | reverse complement strand
CTTTAGTTTTGCGTTTTCGACTTCCCGTTTCACATAAGTGATAGTATTTTCTAAGACCGAACTAATGCTCGATTCGGGTAAAGGACATATACCTTTCCGTTTCTAAATGTTGCACTCTTCCAAGTCGTGTCGCCATCATTCCACAACTTAAGAAGGACTCGTTCAATCAATTCAGTTTCTAATTTCGCCGGTGGATTCCCAAATAGGTCAATCGTTTGCCAACTTGTCGGTCCCTTTTGCAGAAAATACTCTTTAGACACTTCAGGATAGGGACCTAAACCGTGTGGAGAGTATGGAAAGACTCTCAACTAACCTGAGTGAATTTAGTAGGTTGAGAAACCCATCCGTGCAAGAAGATGTTTTAGTGATAGAGGCATGCTTACAAAGTTTTAGCCTTCTCTACAAGCAAGCGTCAAAAAACCTTTCACTGCGTAGTTTTTGACGTGCGGTTTAATAGAACTTTCTTAGAACAACAGTTGCAGTTTTTCTTTATTCGTTCTTTTGCCCGTTTTGCTTGAATCCGTTTTACAACAACAGAGGTAGAAGTCTCCTTTGTTGTAGATACTGTAGATATGGATGATGTAATGAATATGGCAAAAGCAATAAGAATACAGAGACAGCAGAATGCGATCATGAGTTTTTGTTTCATTGGGGATCCTCCTGTGTGGGAGGGATACGTCTATTATCCCCATCACGCGACGGTGCCTTAAGGTTTAAATACTGTGCCATCTGTTTAGCCATCTCTGGATCCGCTTCTCTCAGTCTTTTTAGTCCTGCCTCCGGTCCGTGAAGATGCAAAGTTTCAAGTGCTTTCTCAATACGCTCAGGGGTTATCGGTTTCGAGACTAACTTTTCTTGAAGTTGTTGTTCAATACCTTCAAACGTGAACGTCTTTTTCAAGTCTGCTGTTATTTCTTCATCACTCATTGAACTCCATTCAATCAGTTTTTCCATTGTTTTTGTAAACTGTGCTTGTTCTTCCCGTTGAGTTTCTTCAAACTTGCGTTGTGCTTCTTCAAATTGTGCTTTTCGGAACTCGCGCTTAGCATCATCAGACATTTGGTCTTCAACTTGATCTTCAGTAATATCATCAAAAATATCACGCCACTCCGGATCTTCGTTGAGAAACTCCCAATCCTCATCTTCAAAAGTCGGAAATTTTTCTTCTGTCTTATTTTTTCGTTTTAGATATTCTTCGTATTTTTCAGGTGGCAAAACTTCTTTAGGCGTAAGCGGTCTAAAGGGTTCAGTCAACGGATCATAATTTTCATCAAGGTAGATGACCTTATAACCTACAGGTTCTATACCTCGGTAGAAAATATTAAATTTCTGTTCTTCTGTTAACTCTTCTCCCATAATACCTTTCGAATGCCCATCTTCATGTCGCTCTAATTGGATATAGACGCGCCCACCGCCAGCAGGGAAAAATTTATCACCTATGTGGTAACCGCCTGTAATGGTGTCGTCTGCATCTACAGCAGCTCTAAATACATCATAATCTGAAATGCGGTCATCAATAAAACGTTCTTTCAGTTTTTCTAAATTTTCAGTGTATTTAACTGAACTGGCGAAAGCGTACCATCTCCGCTCATCTGGATTTTGGTCAAGAAAGTACAGATCCTCACGCCCACCTACATAACCAGAATAATCGAGATAGTCGTTAATAACAACCCCTCTGTTAAGAAGCATTTGAAGAAACTCTTTTTCGGGATATGCTGTCTCAAGTTCAGAGTTTGTGTATAACATACCTTCAAAGGTTTGATAAATTGCCTCAGCAGTCTGAGGACCTTCATGCTTTTTAGGTTCTGAATCAGGTTCCTCATCCGGCTTGTTAAATAATTCTTCAAGTGGAATCACCCGTAAAGGCGGCGGCGAATCTGAGTCCTTTTTAAGCTCATCCATCTTTAAGCTCATCCATCATTTGCTTGAGTGCTAAACGGGTACCCTTTTCAAACTCTTCAATATTATTTTCGAGGAGATGCAACTCCCATGGAACAACTTCCTTATGCATTCGTATAGCTTCCTCTATTGCGATGTCAACCTGCTTATCAATCCATGTCTTCCAGGGATCGGGTTGGTTAGTATCTTTACTTCTATCGGATCTTTTTAAGACACCATCTATTCCTTGTTTTGTACTCTTGGCAACGTTCTGCAATGGTTCACGAAGCGGCGTTATTGTTGCCACCAGATATAATGTAATGATGCTTATACTGGCCAAAATTGTGATAAGAAGGATTCGTTTTTTCATGTTTTCTCCTTTTTCAGCTGTGTCGGACAACGTCCAACACAGCAATTGTTGAGTATACAACAAAGTTAATCGTTAACGTGAGTTTGGTAAAACTTTAATCTATGCTGGAATCGGTGTTGCAAACATTTGTCCTTCTTTATCTCCCCGCAAGCGAGGGAAAAATCGGACAATGAAAGATGAATTAGACTTTTACCGAACCCACGTTAACCGAAATTACGTTAATCGTTACGTTATTCTGAACAACGGGAATCATCCTTATGTTCTCCTAAATCAGCTTTACCTTGTGATCTGGCTGACACATTGAGGGTTTTCGGTAAAATAATGAGACAGAGGTACCTCATACCGCTCTTGCCTCATTGCCTATTCAATATTTTAGGTAATAAGTAGATGAGGGATATGGGAGACCGTCCCACCCCATGCTAACTCTACAATTGTATCCTATAAGCGTGAAAAATGCAAGATAAAAATCAATCAAGGATATGTAAAGTTTTTGTCACTTATACCATTTCCATTAAATTATATTCCATTTGCTACTTTTGTTATATAATCGGTATTTGTTATACTTGCAACCTACATTCCGCAGTTCTTTTTTTGTATTTTGACAATTATTGAAAATCTATGGAC
>CAZURU010000645.1:0-2891 GCA_964623585.1 uncultured bacterium | reverse complement strand
CTATAACTTTACCATGTACGACTTGAAGCGTCAACCTAAAAATCTGGGTTTACTGGAGAGGAAGCGTGAGTTGGTGTGGAGTCGGCTCGGTTGGTAGAGAATCTTTCTTACCTGTTATGAGTGCCAGATAACGATCTCTGTCTTGAAGTATCTGCTCATCAATCAATCCATTTTAAGTTTACACTTTGCAATGTGGCGAGGTTCGGAAGGAAATCCGCAGAAACACTTTCTTCGCGTTGGATTTCAGCGTTTGCAAATACCCCTATCAAACACCCTCAGCAAAAACACCTCGCCAGCGAGTAGGGAAGTACCAAATCTTGTGTGTGCATATACTTTCGGGATTTACTATAACAACCGAATTCACGGAGCTTTCACGGAGGACTTTTTAACGTAAGTATTTCAGGGGTTCCCTGGACTTGCATCCGTGTTTTCTCCGTGAAAGCGAATTTAAGTTATATTTGCTTTCACGAATAGAACTTTCAAAAGCCTACGGAATTAGTCGTTTTGGACTTGAAAAAAACTTAAATACTTAAGCATGTCCCTCAAGGTGACGGTCTATTCGTTCATTTACCCTTCGCATTTCTGTTTCAAGCCTCGCAATATCTTCTTTCAATTCAGTTTTTGTCTCGTTTAAATCTTCCTTTGTGACAAACTTGAAAGACTTTAGGAAATTTGCAACAGTAACAAGCATGATTACCGCAGAGAACACAACTGTCAGAATAATTGCCCACATCGGCATGGTAGCACCTCCATTTGTTCTAACATACAAAAAGTATACTATAGAAATAGAGATTTGTCAATACAAATTTGACACAAAGCCGACCTATACAAGGAGATAGAGAAAATAAAATTTGACTTTTTTTTTGCTAATTATTGTATTATAATTCCATGCATAGTTGGTAGAGAATCTGACCCGCGCCGCTTGGCACGGTCTCTACCGCTTACGGAGTCAGATCGGATAACTATGCACGAGGAAAACTATGCATCCTCAGAAAAAAGCATATCACGTAAATTCTGGTATTTATATCCATTTCATGATCTAATGATCTAAACGGATATAATGTGGCATTTCATTAGCAGATAGGTTCTTGACCAACTATGCTATGCCGCGCGGTATAGAGTTTACACTATAGAGGGGTGAAAACCCCTCCCTACGTGCTTTGAGGTATAAATCCATGAGAGTCAAAATCCTACTTTTTGTTCTCGGATGTTCACTGGTGTTTTGTGGATGTTCTGAAGAACATCTACAATCTAATGCTGTTGATCTTCTCACAGGTAATACAGACACAGATAGCGTCATTGGACCGCCACCACCAGAGATTGCTAAGTTGTTGTGGGGGGATATAGATGCTACAAGAGCGAAGTTAGTAGAGGTGACCGAAAATGGCAGCTACGTAACCGAAGATGGAAATACCATTTTCGATTCCGCAGGTGTCGCACGTGATAGATTTATCTATAAGATAAACTTTATAGAGACACAACGCAACTACTACCAAAAATACATTGATGCAGACGGTATCGCCATTATCGGTAGTGATGAAGTAGACGATGTTTTTTTCTATGCTGCCAAAAAGGTTGCATTAGGAATGACTGCTAAACGTCCTGAAACTCGCGAATGGTTATCAGTGTATCATGGGGCGTGGCCCGCTGATAGGTTTCGTATGATTTTAGCATCACCAAATTGCGATTACCCACAAGTACACGTTTCAGTTGAAGACAATGGTCGTATATGTGATAGATACGGAGGTGCGTGTGTTTCTGAGGCATATTGTGTTGTTGTGGTACAATTTTCGCCATTCCCCGGACACGAAGATGAGCTTTCCTTTTCAGGCACATTCATTCATGAAATGGGACATGCAATACCTTTTGCACTGCAGGATATAGACCCAACATTCCAAGCTCGGTTAGAGGCTGCCTATGAAGATGCGAAGATAGGCGATGGAGGCAGCTGGTTTGGTGGCATGCCGAATGACAAAGAGTTTTGGGCAGAAGCCACAAAGTATTGGTTCCGTAAAGTGGCATCTCCAAGTCCAACTGGAAAATGGGGGGAGAACTTATACCATGCGGACCCCCTCTTATACGAACTGCTTGATGAAGTATATCCGCTGCTATATTTGCGAGCAGTTGACTGGGAACATGTCACCTATTAAAACTTTCAACACCAACCGTGAAGGGCTTCGGCCCCTCTAACCTATAAAGGAACGAATTATGTTTGTTGAAATTCAAGACGCAACATTTGCTTCTGCAATCAACATCAATAGATTTGATGCTATTACTATCCGCCGTACTTCAAATGGTTATGCACTTTCCGCATTCAATCTACCTATCGAAGATGATCCTTACTACGATATTGCAGTATTTCTGAATGAACAACAGGCACTGTCAGCCTTTAATAGCCTAATGACAGCTATTGAAAATAACGCATCTTATTGGAAAGCAGGCTAAGTTATGATATATCCGTAAGGTTGAATGGATATAACCGCATAACCCTGTGCAGCTTCTTCAGAATGAACAAGTTTACCTTCTCTTGCTGCAGATAAGGCTTTCTTAATCCCTTCCTATCTTCCATAACTTCTTATTCCCATTGGGTTTATCGCATTTTTAACAACTTTTCTCAAGTCCAAAACGACTAATTCCGAAAGCCTATCGTCGGTTTTCGCCGCGTGACTTGACTCCGATTGTAAATCCGTGATTCAGACAATTGACAAAATTCTTACATGCCCTACCGATCCTCAACCATCTCACGGACAGGCGAATTCGCGGGTTCTACAGGTTCTGGACGCTGCGCCAGCCACCACGCAAACACGACGACAAGACACGCAAGCACAATCCCACCCAACGCCATCGGAACACCTGTGGATGCGCCGTCACTGACATCAATCTGGTATTTC
>CAZURU010000644.1:0-2894 GCA_964623585.1 uncultured bacterium | reverse complement strand
AGTTGAACAGCCCGAACTTCACTTGCACCCTGCCGCTCAAGTGGCTTTGGGCGACTTATTCATTGACGGAATAAAAAACAGCAATCGCATCATGCTCATCGAAACGCATTCAGAACACTTGTTACTGAGGATTATGAGGCGGATGCGTGAGACTTTTGAAGGTCGGATTGAAGAAAATCGGTTTCCTGTAACCCCTGATGATATTGCCGTACTATTCGTTGAATGGCATGATTCGCAAACAATTATACGAGAAATGCCTGTTAATGAACGTGGAGATTTAGTAAAAGCCTGGCCGGGCGGTTTCTTTGAGGAAGATATAGAAGAGGTATTTGCTTAATGGCTTTATTTTCTGAGTATGCTGTAACACCTGATGTGTTTAATGAGAGTTGTTATGATTCGCCAGCATTATGTGACGCATATTTTAGACAATTACTGGAAGTTTTTTTTACTGAGGGACTCGTCCGAAATCTTCGCAATGGCGAATGGCAGGCGTTCTTTTCAAACCATACAAGATCCTGGCACGACCGCGCAAAACATATTTTGAAAAATTTGGCAGAAGCTGGTCGTTTGCTACCAAGTGATCCAGCATTAAGTCATATACCTCAAACTGACCGTGAATGGTGCAACGAGGCGTTGGAGTCAAATGAAACCACGCCTTTGAATGGCATTATAGTAAGCGATGCCATCCGAAGTACCTATCGCAGAAATCAGTTGGTTGAAAGTGTGAGCAGACTATCGCAATCTACTTGCGCGTGGTGGGAACCCACAAATAGCTCGCTTCGGTTAGAACGTACTATCAGTCAGTATAAAGACGCTCTTAAGCTGATTCTCAAACATGCGAAATCCATTATGTTTATCGACCCCAATATTGATCCAGAAAAGAGCAACTATGCTGATTTTATGCAATTGCTTGAAGCAGCAGGTAATAGACCATCACAATCACCCCAGCCACTCGTTGAGATACATCGCAAAAGTCTTCGCGGCTCTGGGAAAAATGCTCCCTTATGGGATCAACAAGATATGGAGAATACATTTCGAAACGAATTTGGCCCAGTGCTTTCGCAGTCAAACTTAAAAGCAGAAGTCTTTATATGGGACGATTTTCACGATCGTTATCTGATCAGCAATTTAGGCGGAATACTGGTCCCTTATGGATTTGACACATCAAGCAAGCCTGATGACTTAACAACATGGTCACGCCTTGGACGATCAAATCGAGATGATGTACAGCGCGAATTTGCTCGCGGGAGTAGTAAACACAAATTGCAGTTTAATTTTACGATACCATGAAATTGGGATTTGTCACGGATAGGGGATATCGAAATATGATCTTTCCCCTTTTGACAATTCTGCGTTTTATTTGAAGAATGGTTGTATGCTATCCCATTCTAAAGCGGATGGAATTGGATATTCCAAAATTTGCCAATCTCAAGCGTTTCAGGTAAATCTGAACGTTTTTTTCCCCTTGTGAGAAATCATGCCCATTACATCTATCACCATTGAAAATTTCAAAGGCATTGGCGACGCCGTGACCATTCCCATTCGCCCGATCACTTTATTGTTTGGCAAAAATAGCTCGGGCAAGTCAACAGCATTGCAGGCTCTGCGCTATATGTGCAAAAGATGCGATGATCTGAAAGATGCTCTGAAATTTGAACAAACTTATTTTGAACAAAATTTTCAGGAACAACTTGATGCATGGCAGCTTCAGATTCATAGGGAATCCCCACCTGACCTTTTCTACCAACCTCTACGCACGGAATACCAATTGTTGAAGGCAGCGCACAAGGAACTTGATCCCGAAGACCTAAAATCCATACAAAAAGAGATAATAAAAAATATACCAAATGATGATCTATCTGACTTTGAAAAAACCCCACAGCAAAGAGATAATCTATTCGAATCAAAAGATGATTGGCAAGTTCAAGCAGAAGTAGAAACACCGGAGCGTCGCTTTACTGATCTGGGTGATTTTCCTTCCTTGGTCCATCGCCATGAATTGGATCGAAAAATTCGAATCCGCCTTGAATTTGATATAGAACCCGAAAAGTGGGAAAGTTTGAATGATATTTTGAGCCATGCGATGAGACCGAAGGGTGTGACAGATCCGAAGTCCGCGTGGATAGAAATGATAACAGGCTGGGACGAACAGCAGAATGTGGCTTATCTCGATTCATGCAAGTATGCTTTGAACGGCACTGAGTGGATTTGTCTCACACCGGCGCATAGACTAATGCCCGATGAAGCAGAATGGAATGATGAAGGAAGGTGTATAGATCTAAACCTATATTCAAAGAAGTTCGGCCTGAGTGAATGGATGAAAGACCTCTCCAGGCTTCTGGGCATTGATAATATTGAGGATGAAAATTTCGGCCTGAATGAAAATAAATTGGAAAATATAAAATCCGGATTGGAAAAGTGTGCGTTCGAAGATAGTGCAAAAAATATACTGAAAAAATTGCACGACATTGTGTTTGGAGACTTGGATGGCATACGACATTTGGGACCAGTACGAGATATGCCTCTTCGCAATCTTGGCCCAAACTCAACGTCCGAGGCAGATGTGCCGATAAGGCCACCATGGACATCAGGGGATTGGGATAACCCTGTAGCCCCTCAATATCCTGGCTCAATCTTAACGTCCGAGGCGGCTTGGAATGTCCTTGTACAAGACCCTCAATTGCTGAAAAAGACAAACCACTATCTGAAACAATTAGCACTTGGATATAGCATTAGACAATCTGAAGACCACGAAAATGAGATTCAACTTTATGATGAAACCCATAAGATACCCCTTCATCCCTTAGACGTTGGTTTTGGCATCTCTCAAGTCATTCCAGTAGTGGTCGGAGTGTTAGATGACACGTCTCAGATTTTCGCAGTTGAACAGCCAG
>CAZURU010000643.1:0-2899 GCA_964623585.1 uncultured bacterium | reverse complement strand
ATCGGTGCCAGATAGGGAAGTAACGTCTACGCAAGTACCACCTGTTGAAAAGAATGACCCTAAATCTGTGTCCGCGCAACCTTCCGCCGAAGCACCTGTTTCTACACCACCGCCACCGGATTTAACGCCAGATGAAAAGGCTATTTTTGATGCTATCGAAGCACCGTCATCACACATTGATACGCTCGTTCGGATGACGCAGCTACCGATTAGTAAGGTTTCAAGTGTGCTCTTGATGTTGGAGCTTAAGGGTATCGTTCAGCAATTACCGGGAAAACAGTTTACTAAGGGTAATCAATAATTTATTTTGTGAAAAGGAGAAGAAATGGCCGGATATTCCAAAATCTATTGCATCGGAGGTGAAGGTGGATTCATGGGTGCCGATGGCATAAACCCAATTCATTTCCAAATCCTTGTTGGTGATGGGGATCGACAGTGGTTAGAAGTTCGGTATTTTAATAGGAAAATAAAACCTATGAGTAGAGTTAAGAAAATTATTCCATCAGGGCCATATCATCCAAATGCTCTTATTGATGCTTGTCTTGCATTCTTCCCAGAATACTTTGAGCCATGTCCATCACTAACGCAAGTTGTTAATGCGCTTGGAAATGTATCAAGCCTCGACTTTCATTTGGACGGTGAACCCGTCGGTTGGGCACAACTTCGAGAAGAAGCAAGACCTCTCTTCAAAGATATCGCGATTTATGAAGCAGAATTGAATAAAGTAAACTTGAAATCAGAAGCGTCTTGATTGGAAGATTGAGAATAGAAATGGAAAAACGCTTGCATCCGTAGGTAATGGTGTCATTAGTCTCTAGGTTGTGTTTACCTTTCGACACCGGATCCAGTCATGACAAGGGTTCCAAGGTTCTGCAAAACTTTCTCTACCTTGCAGCCCATTCGCTGATATTCATTGACCTCTCAGTGATTTTGATGTTGTAATGTAAACACTACGTAGGATGTCTCTTGATACTAACAACCTTGAAATGAAACTCTCGACAGTTCTTTATTAGGTATTCGCACGCTGATGCAAGCGTCCTGTCGGGGAAAACAACCTGTGCTTATCGAAAGGAGGTAAAATGGCACCAACTATCGGAATCACGTTTACTTATCGACCCAACTCTGAAACTAACAATGACTATATCCAAGTCATAAAAAGATATGGGGGCACCCCTAACCCGCTGTATCCTAATGACCCCATTGGAGGCATTGATGGACTTTTACTTACAGGTGGACCTGATATACATCCAAGTCGTTTCGGTGAAGAGGAACATCCTGCTCTCGAAAGTGTTAACAAAGAGCGTGATAAATGGGAATTGGCGTTATATGAAGAAGCAATTAAAGAAAATATCCCTGTCTTCGGTATCTGTCGCGGTATCCAGATTATGAACGTCGCAATGGACGGGAGTTTGTACCAAGATATTCCTTCACAGTTTACAACCCATTTAACACACAAGATATTGGAAAATAAGGATGATTCTTGGCACTATATTAAGATTCAACCGGGTAGTCTACTCAATCAAATTACAGGTGATACTATCGCTGCAGTCAATTCAAGACATCATCAAACCGTAAAATGTCTAGGTGATGGATTTGTTACCACCGCACAATCAAAAGATGGAGTTATTGAAGCCCTGGAAGACCCGTCAAAGCAATTTGTGCTCGGTGTGCAATACCATCCAGAGAGAATGCTTCAAATCGCTGAATTTCAAGGACACGCGGCAAAACTATTTACTGCATTTATCAAGACTTGCTCCTAAGTCCATCATTAATCTCCTTAGCGATTCATGTTGAATATAGCGATTCAAAAGGTCCTACTCTATTTCTTGGCATCGTAGACCTGCAAGAGTTGGAAAAAATAAAAGATTTTTCTGAAAGTCTTGTCTGCAAATGATACAACATCAGATAAGAAGGCCCGTGAAAATGATTGTGTCCCAACCCAAAAAGGAAATTAACAATGTTTAAGAGATTAATTTTCGTGGCAATGTTAGCGGTGATAGTAGTCATTGGATGTAATGAACCCATGCCCGAAAACCAAAAACCAGACCCGGTCCAAGCGTCATTACAAAGTGATTTTCAGGACCTAAAGAAGCAAGTCTTAACTCTGGCCCGTGAAAATGAGAGTCTAAAAACAAAAATGGATCGAATGAACCTTCAAATCCAAGATTTATATTTTATGACCGAACCATTACGGGTTCGAGTTGTAGATAAAGAGGAAGGAAATTTTCACTATGCCTATGCCGGAGGTGAGATAAGAGGTATGCTGCCTTCCCAACTACCGTATGCTGAACTTTGGTATCATATCAGGTCTGCTGAGGGTTTAGGATACAGTGAAGCGAAAACAAAAGCTTTGGTGGACAAATATACTAATATGTTAGAAACCCCTTACTTCCTATCCTATAAGCCTAAATATACTTTTTTTATGGATGAACTGACCTATCACCCTGATATAAAAGGGTATATTGAAGATTAATACGAATCAAACTACTTATGTTGTAAACGCACTATGACATTTTTTCCATGTCCTTATCTGGATGGTGATGTTGAACTGACAGATGAACGAGAACATCATATTACCTTACGCCATCCAGATCTTCTGCCAAGGTATCGGCAATGCATTCCTGACACATTAATACTTCCAGATGAAATTCGTCAGAGTTCTCGTATTAGAAATGCTCGGTTATTTAGCCGCTGGTTTGAGTGGCTGCGTGGAGGCAAGTACGTCGTGGTTGTTGTAGTCAGTAACCCTGTTCCAACGAAACGTCATTGGATTGTCACTGCTTATATGACTAACAGACTCACAAGAGAAGGAGACATTGGATGGAAACGAACCTAACTTTCCAGTATGATAGAGATGCCGATATTTTGTATGTGAATACTTGCCCTCCGTATCCAGAAC
>CAZURU010000642.1:0-2912 GCA_964623585.1 uncultured bacterium | reverse complement strand
CCTTACGTTTCAAATCGTAAACCGGTGGTTTAACATTTAGGATAAGGAGGAATTTAATGATTGAAATAGATAATTTTGTGACAAAACTAAAGGAATTTGATGCATTGCGTGACGATGATAAGATACAAACGGGTACCGTTGAGAGCATTGAACCCATGTACGCTGACGCATGGCCATCTGAGTTGGACTCGTCTGTACGAAACGCACTCATCAATGCTGGTATCCCTAGACCCTACCAACACCAGGCAGATGCTATCAGTAAGTCACTGAGCGGTGCAGATGTGGTTTTAGAATCACCTACCGCCAGCGGCAAAACATTGGCATTTACCGCGCCGATGCTTCACTCTTTGATCCGTAACGAAGGCTCTCACGCTCTCATGATTTATCCAATGAAGGCATTAGCTTTTGACCAACGTGCACAAATAGACCAACTTTGTGAACCACTCCAAATTGAATCATTTCCTTATGATGGTGACACAGATAAGGACATCAAAGACTGGCTGAGAAACAAACCACCACATATTCTAAGGACGCTTTTGTGTTGTTTTACGCTATGAATGATCCGATTGACAGTTTTTTCGTGGGTAATTTAGATGCTTTTTTGAACAAACCTTTTGATGAATTAGTGGTTGATCCGACCAACGAAGTGCTCATTGAAAACCACCTTCCAATGCTCGCTGTGGAAACAGATGGTGGATTGTCTCCTTCTGAAGAAACCATCCTTGGTAGCGCGTTTTATGATGCAGCCAGGAAGGTTGCTGGAAAGGCTCCCAAGGTTAAAGGTTTCAAACCTCATCAGAATCTTGACATTCGTGGTGGTATTGGCCAGTCTTTTGAGTTGAAACGTGGTAATGAAAAACTTGGACAAATTTCGGCGATGCGGAAATTTAGAGAAGCTTACATCGGATCTATTTTCACTTTCTTTGGGCGAAAATATACTGTGCATTCTCATGAAGTTGATACCGTTGTACTCACTGAAACTGAGCATAATCTTAGAACTGATCCAAGTTTCTTCACAATCCTAACTCCAGCAAACATTTTTAAAGGAGTTGCTTATGGCGAAATTGAGGTGTACTATGGATCAGTAAATCTTACAATGAATTTTGCAGGGTACAAAGTAGTTGATGAACACACTGGTGACCCAAGAGAAGTACATCAAGCTAATGATGCCTATTTTCTGAACAATCTACATGCCTTTTGGATCAATATGCCACATAGTGAAGACACTACTGATGGAATTGGTGCCCTGGAGCACATGATTCGTGTAGGATCGATGTTCGTAATTCCGGCGGACCGTTTTGATACCAGCACTTACTCCAAGACCAGCGACGAACCAATCGCTTACTACTATGAAAATTACAAAAGTGGTATTGGTATTGCCAAAAAACTATTTAGTATATGGCAAGATGTCTTAGAGAAAGGAATTGAAATTGCCGAAAATTGTGAATGCCGTTTGGGATGTCAAAATTGTATTGAACCGGCCAAATCCTACAATATTAGCAATGCGGACATAAATAAAATACGCGGCATTGAACTTGCGAAGTCTCTTCTTAAAACTGTAAATAAAGGGCCTGACCATAGATTTAAAAATGGACTAATGGTTCCGGTGTAATCAGTTGTAAATCTGTTCTGCACTTCAGAAATTTAAAGATTATGGAGTATATAGCCTACATTCCGCAGTTCTTTTTTTGTATTTTGACAATTATTGAAAATCTATGGACCCTTGTAGATATTGAATTCTTCAATTTTTTGTGCTCTGATTGAACCCTGAAATTAATTCAAATAAGTTATAATATAGGGAAATTTGGGCATCAAAATTGCCATAAACCTTGTATTCATGCACTGCGGAATATGGGATATAGTAAAAACAAGATTTAATAGGACATTTTTTTGTTTTATGGTAACCTATGAGTATTATGGCATATTCATTAGATTTGTGCAAACGCGTGTTAGATTTTGTAGAAACTGGCTGGAAAAAGTCCGAAGTTTCTCGTCGTTTTTCCGTTTCCCGTTCAACTCTTTATAGATGGTTAGCGGAAGAAAACCCACTGACTCCGCAAAAAACAGGTCCCAAAAAAATGAGAGTGATTGATGAGGAGGCACTCAGAAAGCATGTTGCGGACTTCCCTGACTTGACCCAAAAAGAGCGAGCCGAACATTTCGGTGTTTCAGCGTCTTGTATCAGATATGGATTGCGAAAACTCGGTATTGCACGAAAAAAAAGAAACAGGCTATAAACAACGTTGTGATAAGAAGCGAGCAACTTATCGCAAAGAGCTCAAACGCAAAGAAATCGTGGGTAAATCTGCAGTCTATGTAGATGAATGCGGTTTTCGCAAAGAGAGTTTTAGGCCTTATGCTTATGCCCCAAAAGGCGAATCTGTTCTCGGTCTCATCTCAAGTCAAAAATATCGCGCAACGAGTATGGTAGCTGCCCGAATAGAGGGAGTGTTTACAGCACACAGTTTATTTGAGGGAAGCTGTAACGGAGAACGTTTCAACACTTGGCTTGAAAAAGAACTCTGTCCTCATCTCAATGCAGAGCACGTTGTGATAATGGATAATGCACGCTACCATAAAACTGAACAAACGAAAGAACTCATAGAAAAAACGGGAGCAGAATTTTTGTATTTACCACCCTATTCACCTGACTACAACCCGATAGAACATGATTTCGCTAACATTAAACGGATCCGTCAATATAATTCGGATATTCCACTAAATGAAATTCTAAACCTGTATCATTAATTCTGGTTTTCACTATAATGATTTGAAACGATTATATAATGCCATTCCAATCTGTTATTGATTGGTAATAGATGAATTTCAGTTTAGGGACTAATGTAAAAAGATTCAAGTACTCAAGAACCGGAAAAACTTAGCTTTTCCGACATCCCAATTAAACATTTTCC
>CAZURU010000641.1:0-2923 GCA_964623585.1 uncultured bacterium | reverse complement strand
ATAGGCGGCTTGATGATGAATTCAAGTTTAATGAAGACTTGAATATTATTACCGGCGCAAACGGCTCAGGTAAGACGACACTCCTCAAGTTGCTGTGGTATCTCATCAGTGGACACCTTGCCCAAATCCTTGCTGAGATTCCATTCCGTTACATTGCAATTCAAACGGATTTGTTCGTTTTGAGCATGGAACGGGTTGAACCCAACGAAGTTATATTTGATTACAGATTCAGTAAAGAAAAAGCCGTGTACGAACCTATTGCTATAGATGCAGAAACCGGAAGAATCAACCGGACGGATATAGACAGAGTGAATTCACTTGAAAAGCGGATAGCACGAACAACCAAACGGAGTCTGTTCTTCCCAACCTTTAGAAGGATTGAGGGGGGGGGTTCATTATCCCCAGATGCAGAAGGTTCAGATGTAAGAATTTTGTCAGTACCGGAAATGTTGCAAGTTTCAATGTCGAGATTCTCCGATGAGGTGTCAATCAACGAACACAAGTTCGTTGCTTCGATATCAACAGAGGATCTTCGTGAACTACTTACGCAGAAATACGCTGATATTTATGAAAAAATCAATAACCGCCAGTCGCAAGTATTAGAAGATATTGCAAAAAAGATACAAAACAATCCAGATAAAAACAAAGTTTCTGAGATTCCTCAAGATCCTTCGGCTGTTTTGAATGCTATTCAGAAAGTTAATGAGGAACGAGAACAATTAAGTAAACCCTTTTCTGTGTTATCTGAGTTGTCTCGGAAGATTCTACGATATGACGCGATTCGCGTTACCGGATGGAGCGGTCACGGGGAAACTACTGATGGAATTACTTTGGGAGAAGATAGAGACGGGATTACAGTTGGAGAAGGAAAAAATGCTATCTCGTCTGATAAACTCTCCTCTGGTGAGAAACAGATGCTCAGTTTTTTGTGTTACAACGCCTTTAGCGAAAATACGCCTATTTTCATTGATGAACCAGAGTTAAGCCTGCACGTAGATTGGCAAGGATTGATCTTACCGACTCTGCTTGAACAGGCAACAACCAACCAGCTTTTTGTAGCAACACATTCACCTTTTATCTATACCATGTATCCTGATAAAGAATTTATGTTAGATGATACTCGCGGATATCAAGGAGAAATCTAATGCCAACACCGAATCCCATAACGGTGGAGCATTTAGTTGGTGTGCTGCGCAGGTCTCGCAAGCCGAGCATTGTTGTTGAGGGAAACGATGATGTAATCATCTATCGGGAATTAGCCAAGCGAATTGGAATACTTGAAGTTGCTTTACGATCCTCTGGAGGAAGGGAAAAATTACTCCAAGTTTATAAGCGCAGAGGTGAGTTTACCCAAGCTCCCGTTGCTTTTATCGCGGACCAAGATATGTGGTTGTTTTCAGGAATTGAACCAGGTTATGAGGATGTTATTTGGACTAATGGATATAGCATTGAAAATGACCTGTATTCAGATGCTGACTTGGAACGTTTGTTAGATGATAACGAAACAGCAGAACATCAACAAATTTTGGATGCTATCAGTACATGGTTTGCATTCGCCGTTGAGGAGTATTTAGCAGGAAACGCTCCAAAGCTCGATCTGCATTGTGACGAAATGGTTCCACTTGGTAAAACTGAACTGGACACAGGCTTTTGCACACGTCAAGGCTTTCGCACTCCTAATGCAGGGCGAGTGCAACAAATCAGAAATACATATCAACTTTTACTTAGAGGAAAACAGCTTTTCCAGTTATTGGTTCGTTTTTTGAGCAAACCTACCCACGGTTTTGAGAAGGCAAGCCTTAACGACTATGCTCTGTACAACTTTGCACTTAGAATGCCTGAACAGCAACCATTGCTGGATAGATTAATGGAAAAAGTAAAGGGCAAAATTGCGGCACACAAACCTGCTTCCTAAAAAAGTAAAATCCTGACAGAAGGAAATACCGAAAACAATGAAAAACCGTAGAAAAGTCCTTATCACTGGAGCATCCGGTTATATCGCTGGTCGGATGCTCCCAGAATTTCGCGAACGCTACGAACTCGTCCTCTTAGATGTAAAAACTACCAATCGGCAAGACGAAGAGGTTGAAGGCATTGAGATCGTTGAGCTTACTAACGCTGACCGAGACGCATATCGCCACTATTTTGAAGGAATTGATACTGTTGTCCACTGCGCCTTCAAAGGTGGGAGTTTTGAGAACGAACTCGCCAACGTCCAGATGGCGTACAACGTCTATCAAACTTGTGTAGAAACGGATGTCCGACGCGTCGTTGTCTGTAGTTCTAATCATGCTGCTGACTATTACGAACGGCTTATCTGGGCAGATAAGTGGGATGTGGTAACGCCAGAGATGCGTCCACTCTCCGATAACTTCTATGGATGGGCAAAAGAGGCGTATGAGCATCTCGGTTTTGTCTTTGCGACTGGACACGTTGACGGTAAAAAGTTACAGAATGTCCAATTGCGCATCGGGGGTCCGCGAGAGACAGATATGGATAAAGCCTCAGCCGACGACCTGAAGGCGATGCACCGCGGACTCGGCGCGTATTTGAGTGTTCGCGACCAGGTTCAACTCTTCGTCAAGAGCATTGAAACAGAAAATATAGAGGACGAAAACGGGATTCCGTTCCAGATTTTCTACGGTATCAGTGACAATACGCACAAGTTCTGGAGTATCACCAACGCACGGAAGGTGATCGGCTACGCCCCAGAAGACGACAGCCAACGCCGTTTCGCCGATCGGTTATCAGAGGTGTTACAGCAGGCGAAAGAGAAATAGCCATTTTCAAGGATCTGTCCAGTGCCGAACTTTACAACAGAAGAACTCACCGCTATTTGCCGCAACGTTTTCCGAAAATTAAACATCCCAGCAGCTGAAGCGGAAATCGTAACCCGTTCCATGGTAGATGCCAACCGCGTTGG
>CAZURU010000640.1:0-2924 GCA_964623585.1 uncultured bacterium | reverse complement strand
ACCCCGTAGCACTAACTGCACGTTGGTGTGTCGATTTTCATCTTGAATCTGATCGTCACCTGCATGCATCTGAACAAGAACACTTTTTCTCGTCTTTTTTGACCTATTCGGCATTGAACCGTGCAGTGTGAAGTAGCTAAAGAAAAGCACATCTCCCGCTTCCGCCTCTAATACCGTAGCATTCTCAATCGGGTATCTATCAGTGATCTTTTCGTTCTGTCCACCCCCCATCATGCCGTCAGTCCGACCAAGTTCTTTGTGAGAACCGGGATATACACGAACGCAGCCCATCTCATCCGTTGCATCTGATACATATATGATAGCAGCGATCATACTATCCTTGTCAGATGGAAAATACTGCCAATCCTGATGCATCGGGAATGGTGAACCTTTCTCAGGCGGTTTGCAGAAAAGTTTTGAATGGTGCAGCATAATATCCGGTCCGAGGATGGATTCAGTAATATCAAGGAAATTATCTTGTAGAAACGCTTTCATCCACACACCAGAAAAGCTCTGTATATTATGCGTATGGATAACAATGGATTCACCGCCATCAAGTGCGTCCATCAACCTACCGCCCCAACGTGCATTGATGTTCTCATCGCTTTTAACCAACTGGTCTACCACGCGATCAAAGTCATGTTCCATCAATTTTACTTCATCGGGTGCGTAGACACCTTTTGCGAAATAGTATCCGTTTTCGTTAAAGAATTGTCCAATATCTGACATTACGATTTTGTAACCTCCAAATATAGTTCAGCAAGCCAATTCGGCTTAAGGTCTTCTGATTCATTCTTTGCTATCTGTTCTTGTTGCAACTTACCTATAGTATTCAATACAGCGAATGTCCCATCTTTGAGAATGCCGAGATAGTCCCTCTTCGATGAAACCTCAGCACCAATCCCACAAAGTTTATACACATCCTCCAAGCGATTGGTTGCCATGACGAGTGTTTTCCCCATTGCTTGAAGTTCACGTAGTAATTCCACCATTTCAATTTGTCCCCGCGGGTCTAAGGGGGTTAGCGGTTCATCAAGTAACCACAACATCGGTTCGTGGAGAAAAGTTTTCGCAAATAGTAGCCGTTGCCGTTCCCCGTGTGACATAAAGCCAATTAAAGAGTCTTGGAGATGTTGAATGTCCATTAATTTAAGCACTGTATCAATGGCAGCAGCACGTTCCTGTTTCTCTAATTTGTAAGCAGAAGCGAAAAAATTGAGGTAGTCAACTACGGATAACTCAGGATACCCCTCAAATGCTATAGGAATATATCCGATGTGTGGACGAACCTGTTTCAAGTTTGAAAACGCATTCATTTCAAGAATAGAAACAGTACCTGATGTCGGTTCAACAAGCGTTGCCAAAATGTTGATGAGAAGGGTCTTCCCCGAACCGTTTTCACCGAGCAGAATGAGGGACTCTCCTGTCCCTACCTGAAAAGTAAGGTCTGAGAGAAATGGCTTCTTGTCAATGGATTTGCTGAGGTTTTGGACATCCAACACTTCCAAACTCCTATTCTTCTATCCTTCCTTCTTCCATTCTTCTACTCTTCCATCCTTCCCCTCTTCCACCCTTCCATCTTCCATCTTCCTTCTTCAACCCTTCCAGTCTTCCCTCTTATCCTGAGCAAATCCTCAAAATCCTGAAAATCCTGGTTACCCTTCCACCCTTCCTTCTTCCGCTCCTTAACTCAGATCCACCTTAACAGGTTTTCCAAGGTCCGCAGATTGCCAAGCAGCTTCGGTGAGTTGAATAACATGCAATCCGTTTTCAACGCCAATCGGATTTTCCGTACGTTCACCTCGTATCAACTCAATGAAAGCGACATCTTTGTTCCCACCTTTAGGCAAATCAGCACTATCAACAGGTGTCGGTTTTCCACCTTTGCCTTGACGATTGAGTTGACCTGCGCGTAGAAAGAGTCCTCCCTCCTCCAACCAGATAGAAAAGTCTTCTTGAACGCCGCCGTGTGCATGTCCAACAATACTGATATTACACAATGCCCCCGTATCAAACTTGATTGACATTGCAGTGAGGACATCTACCTCAATATCAAGATTATCAATTATTGCGAACACTGTATCTGGTCTGGCCTCCAACACCCAGAGAAGAATGTCAATAAGATGGCTACCAGAATCGTTTAACTGTCCACCGCCACCGAGAAATGGGTCCTGTCGCCATTTTCCTTGTTGGTTGCGATACCAGTTCTGTGATTGATGTGCAGCAACAAAATTAACTTTACCAAGTTCACCACTCTGAACGACCTTACGACAGTATTGATAGGTAGGACTCAAATGCCGTTGATAACCGATCATCAGGTGTAAACCGGTCTCTTCAACTTTCGCCATCACCTGTTTAGCGTGGTCTACGGTACAAACCATTGGCTTTTCAGTATGCACGTGGCATCCAGCATCCAGTGCTGACATGATATGTTCAAAATGCAGACCGTGTGGTGAGCTAATAACGACTGCATCCGGTTTAGCAGCTGCCAGCATCTCATCGTGGTCAGCATAAGTAGGGACAGAATCATCTAAAACGACGGTTTCCTTGAATGCTTTGAGAGCATTTTCGCTTGGGTCGGCAAGTGCTACGATTTCTACATCTTCAACACCAGAGACACTACGTCCGTGTCCTCGTGAGTTTCCACCACATCCTATAAAACCGAATCTTAACTTCTGTTTTGACATATATGTTCCTCATTCACTTCTTTTTAGTATAAAGTTACCATGCCCCATAACAAAATGCAAGGAATTAATTGTGCTAAAACCCGCAACACTGACTTACATTACTTTGACTTCTCACTTCAAATATGTTAAGCTTATAACGTTAACGTGAGTTTGAAAAAAGATTAGAAGTTACATAACTGTTGGTGGTAGGAAAACATGATCCGGCAACAGGTCTGTTTACCTACCACCAACGCAAAA
>CAZURU010000639.1:0-2926 GCA_964623585.1 uncultured bacterium | reverse complement strand
TCACGGAGGTTTCACGGAGGTTTTTTACGGACGTAGGCGGGCCGTGGGTTGCCAAGCCGCAATATTCCGTTTCCCCGTGAAAAAAACGAATGTGAAAATAAAATTAACTTATTGTATCAGAATTTTCAGGCGATTTGTGGTAAATTTTAGAATTATGTATACATTGTGGGTGGTGTTTTGTGGGCAGCCACAAGGGCTGCCCCTACAGGATAGGCGGTCTTGACCCCGTTGACGATTTCTTTGTAGGAGGGAAATCTGTTCCCGACGCTGATGTAGGTTGGGTGTCTTGGTAGGTGTGGTTTCATGAAGTTTAAATAAATATTTCGGTAATGTTGCTCCAGAAAAGACTTGTAGGGGCAGGTCTTGTACCTGCCCACATATTACTTTTTCTTGTTATTTCCCGCCTTTCGTGCTATGCTATTCTAACCAGTTTGGGTGGTACTACTACGAACAGTACACGCTGTTTTTGCCGCCCTCCCTCGTAGCAAGGAGATAGAGGACTGGGCTGGAAAAATCCAAGAAAGACAACACAATAAGAGATTTGAAGGCAGAAATGCGTTATGGTTGTCCACAGGCAATGATATGGGAGGGAAGTGAATATGTTACCAATGATTAGCATCAATGTAAACGATATTTGTCGGAATGAGTCATGGCATTCCGGTATAGCATACTTGTATGACTTCAATACAGTAACAGACGCAGCCCGAAGCGAAGGGATGAGTCTTGATAGCTTTCTAACACTGAAAATTGGGTATGCCTTAACCCGTAAAAAATTACGGTCAAATATTTTATTGTGCTATACATCATACCAAGGGCTATTTGTATTAACAGTTTGCTCAAAGCATAAGGCAGATCTACCTGACCTCATATCACTGCTTCCAGATTGCCTTGAATTTGGACGCGAAGATTCCATTCCCACCAGAGCGGCACCATTCATTTTCTACGGTGGTTTACAAATTTATCGGCTCTATTCTGTGCGTGAGCAACCTGCTACAGGTTACTACGTTTGCGACTGTGCTCTTTGCGACTTACTACATTCTAAACGGGAGAAATGGGTTCGCGGGGAAAAACGAGACTCCGGACTTTTTACAACGCCAAAAACAGCGGAAGTAGAAACGGGCATTCATAGAAAAACAGGTTATTCGTTGTATCTCCGACACTATCAAAGAGGCGAGAACACTTTTATCAATTTTGACCTGAACTACTCCTTGTCTCAATCGGGCTATTACGTCTGCGACATGGGATGCGTCTACGGTATGTGCCTTGCCGAGGCAGAAAAGGATGACTACGAGGAGATACGTGACCGCCCGGATCAGTCCGTAGACTACTCGGCAGTGCCATTTCACCCGAGTGAGGAGTTCATCGTTGATGGTACAAACTTTACATTACAGCATACGCTCTGTAAATGGATAAGGTAAAAAACATAAGAAAATTAAGGATAGAAAAGGAACCTGTATGTCAGAAACAACACAAACCTACTTCACCACTGAAAGCGAAAGCAGCACACAAACCAACCCCGGCTTCCAAAGCGTCCTTGATTACATCCGTGAGAAAGCCACATCTGAATACCGCAAAGGCGAACTTTTTGAGCGGTTGATGCTCACATATCTCAGTGAGGATCCCGACTACAAAGAACAATTCTCTGAAGTCTGGCTCTATAAACAGTGGGCAGCACTCCAGACAGGATTCGACGCAAACGATATAGGCATCGACCTCGTCGCACAAGAACGTAATGGCGGATACTGTGCTATCCAGTGTAAATGTTACGCAGAAGATACACGGATTTCAAAGCCTGCCCTTGACTCGTTCATCTCCGCTTCTGCAAGCGAACTCTTCACCTCACGACTTATCGTTGATACCGGCGGCGAGTGGGGACCCAATGCACTCAGAACCGTTGATCCCATCAGAGATAAACTCCGAATCATCCAAACTTTGCTAACTTTTGGTGTAAATTAACGATGGCACTTCATATAAATGGAGATAATAAAATGAATTCACCTAAAATTTTTCTTTCACATGTAAAAGAAAATGAACCAGTTATCAAATCTATTGATCAAAGTCTCACAAAATACGGTATTAATGTAATTACTGATTACAAAAATATAGAAGGTGGTTCAAATTGGGAAAAAACATTGGAAACACTTATAGAAGACAGCGATTATTTTATCCTATGTTTTTCCAAAGAATTTGAAAAACGTAAAAAAAGTGTCGCACATAGAGAATTGGATTATGCCATAAAATGTGCAAAAGATATTCCCTTTTGGAAAAAATGGATAATTCCAATCAAAATTAATGAATGCACAATCTCTGATAGAGAAATCAGATCAGGTGAAAAACTTACTCACCTACAATGGATCAACTTATTTCCTCATACCAAGTTCAAAAACGGTATTAAATCTATTGTAAACATAATAAACGGTGAACAATTGAAAAATACAACAAACAATAAAGCAAAAAAGCACAATAGAAATAACAGATATGTTAAAGAGCGAAAAAGATTAAATAGAATAATTTCTTTCGAAATAGATATGTCTCCTATTGATTTTATTAAATCACTCCCAAAAATAAAATCGGATTTATTGCAGGAAATTGAGACAATAAAAGATTCCAAAACCCCTAAAGGTGGAACGACTATTGACATCTGTGAAATAAATGCGTTGTATATTGATGCACTTCAAAGTATCCTAACAAAACTTGCATCTTTCTATTCACCAGATTATTTTATTGACCGATCTCCCCAAAATTTTTTTTCAGAGATAATATTTGCACGTAGACCTTTTTACAATATAATAACTGAACCAGACGGCACAGGAACAGGAGGGACCATAAGCAGTATTCATTATACCCACTTAGTAATGGAAGATACTGAAAACCTTATTAAAGTCATGGTTGACGGATTATTATACCCTAAAGGTGATTATCCTGG
>CAZURU010000638.1:0-2927 GCA_964623585.1 uncultured bacterium | reverse complement strand
GATTCGCTTCCGCCCATGTCTGTAATTTACGGTCTCTGGCCCGGGTTGTCAAATCCTGTCAGGTAACTCCCTGGATGGATCGGGAGATGCCCGCTAAGCCAAGGAACCATCCCCAACAAAGAGGGATGGGGTCAGGTCGCACAATGCACACGACTTTTCCTGATTTAAGGTCTTTGCTAAAAGCTGAATAAAAGGAGAGTCAGATATTTGAGCTCATATACGTTTTTGTACGTGAGCCCAAACTTTTCCGTGAAGGGGTATACGGGTCTCCGGGATTCCCGGGGCGGATCAGCTTGAAATCATGCAAAGATCTTTCCTTTCTAGAAGTTCCTTCTGACTGTTTGTGTAGTGTTTGTATTTCTTTGTTGAATAAACTCGTCCCCTTGGATTATCGACCAAATATTTGTTTTTAAAGTCCTCTTGCAAATTACCATCGTTCGTATATAACAAACGAGCACCACTAATTTGTGCGAGAGCTATTACGTGGGGATCATTTGACTTACACACTTTTTCACTCTTAAGTTTTGCAGTCCGGGTTTCGACGGCTTGGTTGTTTTCGACTAGGATCTTCCCCGAAAGTATCGCTTGCCTTGCCCATTCTCGAAATTTTGTCTTATGTAGTTCATTAAGTAACTCACCACCGGATATCAAAATTCCAGATCCTGTATTCAGCCAGTTGAAAAACTTGCTGCCAGCCTCAGAACGTTTTGTGCCAAATACTTCGCCTGCGATACTTGCATCTACAATCGCACACATAGTTCAAAGCCCCAGAGAGCGTTGTGTTTCTTCCATGAAAAATTTTCGGTAGCCTGATGGAGTATTGATAATATTTCCCATTTTATCCAGCCGAAGCGAGTGGATAGTGACATCCAATGCGCCACGCTCGAAGAACAGAATTGAAACGTCATCTGGCTTTAGCGACGATGAAGCATCGCGAACATCCATACGCACACGGTCAAGTAGGTGGTCACTATGTGTTTCAACTATCAATTGGCGCTTCGGATGTGCGAGTTGGCAGAATAAGCTACCTAGAGCAGCTTGCGCGCTAGGATGGAGGTGCACTTCAGGCTGTTGTAGCAGGAACACTTCAGGTCTATCCTGGCGCAGCAATTCAGTCACAACGGGAAGTACTTGGCTAACACCGTAGCCCACATCAATCAGGTTACGTCTTGGTCCTCTCGCAGCTTTTCCAAATTTTCTGACCTGCACTTGAAAAGGTTCGCTCCCTTTCTTGCCTAGAGGTTTGATCGAGAGCTCATCAAAAAGACCTGCTGCTTGTCCAAACTTCTCAAGCGCGGCCTTCATATCCGTCCATTGTTTATGATCTTGGAAATATATATTCGCAAGATACATGGGTATGTAATCTCCTTCAGGATCATGCACAGGGCGAGCGGGATCATAAGTTCTATGTGGCTTGGAGCGTACTGGTGCGCTTGCATAAGGTGTCGTATCGTCTCTGGGGAAGTCTGCAATATCAGAATTGGCAAGGAGAGAAATCATTTTTAAATCAGCCTCACTCGGTTGATCCAAACCTTGCAAAGGTGCCAATTTATAATCCTTTTTTTGATTCTCAATGTAATTATCTAACTCAAATGATAAATAAACAAAAGGAAGATGCATGTAACGACCGGCATCAAGCGAACGTCTTTGACCATTATGTGCTGGTAATCCCCAGCTTCCATTTGGAGTTCCTAATTTGATTGGGTATTTTTCGTCTTTCCCAGCGTTATATTCTAGCCAGATATTATTACTATTGAGACGTTTTCTTCTTATATATGGTGCTGTTCCCCTCTTCTCGAACTCAATTTCGAAGCTATAGTCCTTGAATTTATCTCGATTTTTTTTGCCTCGTCTTACATTCGATCTGTTGGCCTTTACACTGGTACAGGTAAAAGATGCTTGAAAGGTGTCTGCCCTACCTCCTTTGCCCCCTCTGAAGTGGGCAATTTCGTCAAAACTACCCAAGTCATAGGGAGCTTCCTTGAAGTCAGGTACTTGATTGAGATAAGCAATATCCCAAATAGCGCGAATCATTGCCATGAAGGAAGTCTTACCAGTACTGTTCTCACCTACCAAAAGTGTCAATGGTGCTAAGCGAGCTATCTGTTCTTCACGAAAGCATCGGAAATTTTTTAGAATGATACTATCCATTTCGAGAATCTATACTTTAGTAGTACGAGCGGTCTGACACTGCAGGAAATCCTTTATATTAGGTCCGAATGCTATTATACACCAGATTGCGTATTTCACTGAATATGACTGTTGAGTGCAGGAAACACGGGGTCAGGTCGCACAATGCACACGCCTTCGCTTCAATATCCTGTTTTAGAACAGGCCCCGAACCGTTATATTTATTTTCCCAGAGGAGTTCAAGGATCTCTTTCCAGATTCGATTAACCTCTTTCCTGAGGTTATCAGAATCATCCATTACGAAATCAGTCTCGGGAGAACGACTATGAAGCATGAAATCTTCATTGCGTCCTGGTGTGTCATCTTCTTGCAGGAAGCGTCGAAATCGTTGAAGCCCTGCATTAAGCAAAAACTTTTCCGGGTCTCCTATAATATCCGTTACCTTACGGGAAGCCAGTGCACTGCCAGACACGGAGAACCTGAAACGTACAGGCTCAGCATTGGATTTGTTGAGCTTTGCTCCGATGAAATTTCGACATTCTTTGTCTCCATGATCCCAATTCCCTCTATTTGAAACTACAAGGTAACATTTGCCGCTTCGACCCTTGGCCCGACCATGTATCTCGAAACCACGCTCCCTGAAATGAGCACGTAGTTCGTCGTATTTCATATCAGCATGTCCATGATTTAATATCGGAATTTCCTAGTTTGCAGATTTCATGGTAAAGCTGCCACTGATTATACGGCAAAGCTGCCACCCATTTCACACGAAAGCTGCCACCCATTACACGGCAAAG
>CAZURU010000637.1:2702-2928 GCA_964623585.1 uncultured bacterium | reverse complement strand
GAGGGGATCCATCTTCATCTATTGACTTTTGATTTCCCCCCATGTCATAGATAGGTTATTATCAGGTGAAACGGATAATGCACCTTCTATCCAATCCGGCTTACGATCTCTGGCAGGATGATGTGTGAGTTGTGTTATCGCACCGGTCCCCAGATGATACCGATAGATATCATAATTTCCGTGCTCTTTTGTGATGAGACCAACTTCATCTGCAGATAAAAAAATA
>CAZURU010000637.1:0-2692 GCA_964623585.1 uncultured bacterium | reverse complement strand
GTTTTACAGTCTCTTGTATGTCAAGGTTCCTTGTACGAACGAAGAGGTGGCTGGAAAGAACATCAATACGCTGCTGTCTTTTTCCATTCCCTATCTCTACATCGTTGATTTCGTATTTGCTTTCGAGGTAAAGAATGCTGTCACTGTCAGGTGACCAACGCGGCGCGGCTCTAATAATAAAACCTATCTGTTCAGGCAACAACGGTTTCTGATTCAGCCCATCTGCTGTCATGGTATATATATTTTTCCGAAAACTCCCACCAATAAAATGTTCATAGGCAATATATTGTCCATCCGGCGACCAATCTGCGTATGAGGCACCGCTGCGCGTTAATTTTCGCGTATCCCCATTTTCCAGATCAAGAATATGAATATTAGGGAGATTCTCCGTTACAGCAGTGATAACGATTTTCCTCCCGTCCGGAGACCAGCTGTAAGGTGTTCCTGGAATTTCTGTCAAAAGTTTTTGTTGGCTGCCATCTGCATTCATCACGAATACGCCATCTATGTTTTTTCCATTTGATACGATATTTCTGCGAAAAAGAATTTGTCTTCCATCCGGTGACCAGCGGGGATATAGATCATACGTTGTATTATCTGTTAATCTGCGGATGTTGCTGCCGTCATCATCCATCACATAAATTTCGTAATTTCCGTCACGGTTTGACTCAAAAACAATTTTTGCCGATGCGGCCGTCACGAGAAAAAAAACAAAAGAAAAAGAAAACAGAAATTTTAGCATTTGATACTGACTCCGTTTTATGAAGGTGGGCAGGGGCAGCGAAAACGTGCCCCTGCGTTCTGTAAGTGAAAATGAAAGACTTCTGGTTAATCGATTTCAATAGGTATAGTGTCATACGCATGCCAGTCTGCTCTTGTGCCCCAGTCGCGTTCTTTGTGTGCGTTTAAGAGCGTATAGGCACCAAAAGTATACCATCCTTCCTCAAGGCCGCCGACATCTAATTCGTTGCGGAATCTCCAATCCGAATCGTGTTCGCCACTCTCGACTTCACCAGAACCTTCATGTCTCTCAACAAATTGTGTGTTAGGCAGCTCGATTTCGCCTACAAAATCGTAGTCGAAGTGTACAGTAATCTCTTCATTATCCTCATCCGCTCTATTATCAATCCAGATGGAGTGGATGCTGACAGCATTAGGATAGGAAAGGAACATATCGTGAACAACGGCTACACCATAAACGAATGGAAGTTTTTCCTGTATACCATTTTGAGTCATTTTATCTCCATATCCTACTTCAGAATCAAAGCCGTCACCATTTGGTCCATTAACCTGTGCAAGTGCTACGCAACTCGCTGAGACGAAGATAACAAAACTCGCGAAAAGAAAAAAAACAAAAGTTCTCATTTAAAAAGTACTCCTATTGTTTTTGAGGCGATTGCGAAAAGAAGAAAAAAGAAAAAGGTTTTGCCTTCTGTCGCAATCCATTCTTTGTGATTAGGTGCTAACCAAAATTCCTACAAAACAGAGGAGTCTTGTACAATTAGATTAGCACTAGCATAAAAACTGGTCAATACGAAAAGCTAATAATCATGACCATTACTTAAAACACAATCCAACCAGCCTCCGCTCCTTTCATTCAGACACCACGCCGAATTCCTTTCGGAGAAGTTCCCGCGCTTCGTGAAGTTTGCGCTTGACCGTGCCAAGCGGCAGATCAAGTTTCTCCACAATTTCCTTCAGCGTTAATCCATCAAGATAAAACAATATTGCAACTTCTCGCACATATTCGGGTTTACTCGGCAGGTGTTGCACGGTTTCAACAACGTCTGCCTTCAATTCTTCTTCACGAAGAAGAATCTCAGCACTCCTATTGACGTGCCACGTCAACGTCTCATCTTCATAAGGACGTTCGCCTTCCGAATGGTAGGCATTGTTGTAATACCGCCGACATTGATTGTAGGCGATCTTCCGCAACCATCCGCCGAAGCTGCTCACATCCCGTAAGCCGTTGATATTTTCCCAGACTGTTTGCCATGTGCTATTGAGTATATCTTCAGCATCTTGGTAGTTCCGAGATTCAGCAAGAATCAGGGGCCATATATGCAGTTTGTAGCGTTCCATGAGCTCACTGAGAGGTTTATCATCTCCTGCTTGAAGCTTCCGAATCGAATCTGTTGTTAATATATTGTTGTTCATTAAGCGATAACCGGTTTGGATTCAGGCATAGAGGGTAGATTATCGCCAAAAGGTTCAGAAAAATGAAAAATTGTTGTTTTTTTAATAATATCGGAAAAATAGGTTTCAATATTGCGTTTTACCTCCTAAAGCAGCTCAAAGAGATAAAAGAGTGAAAATGGCAGAAAATAGGAATTGGAAATATCCACCAAGAAAACCATACGTTTTGAAATCGTTCCTTTGCGCGTGAAAAAAATTGGCATTACACACACATTAAGTTATTTTTTTAAAGACCTCTTTTTTCACAGAAATCGTGCATAATTGCAAAAAAGAGTCCCTGATTAACCCAAAAACGCCCAAGGTGTGTTAAACCTCAGGCGTTTCCTGTTAGATTGTGCGTATGAATGCTGCAAACTGAAAGCTTGCGCTACAAAACCTCTCGGATAATCAACGCGTTTTGGTGAAAAATGGGGCCTACCGGTCTAAATCTTGTAAGTGGCAACTTGGGTTATAATTAAAGACACAAGTTTCAACGAAAAAGGTGCATCATCGCTGA
>CAZURU010000636.1:0-2944 GCA_964623585.1 uncultured bacterium | reverse complement strand
AAGGTGGTTGTAGAAGAAATCAACGGTATGAATACCATTTAGGCATTCCCCGCCTCGCCAGCGGTGGTGGGGAAGGGTTGGTACTTGGGGAGGTTAGGAAACCTCGCCAGCGGTGGTGGGGAAGGGTTGGTAATTGATTTTGGAAGAATTGGGTGTTGTAGAAGGACAGCTTTGGCGTCCAAAGGATAGGATGCTGTAAATCTATGAAGACAGGTGCGATTAGGAAATCGCACCTACCGTTATACCTCTCGTAATTTTTACTACTCTACGGTAAGAGATATAACATTAGATTCAAGAATTGCTTTACCTCTACGTGACTTGAGTGGTAGATAGATATCTTGCAGTTCCTCCTTATATTTCTCCTTTATAATATCAATCTGTCCTTGCGTATATTCAATTGCAGTCTTTTTTACTTCGGGGGTAAACTGTGGATTCGTGCTATTCTGATATTGCATTATTTCGCGTTCTAACGCGATAATATCTGGATGTTGATCTTGCATGAACTCTTTGTATACCTCTAATTCCAACGTCAACTTTACTGTGTACTTACCCGTTCCGAGTTGATAGTATGTCTGCAAATTGTCTAAAGAGGCCTTCTGAGATGTCTCAGATTTCATGTCTAATCCCTTAATACACCTGATAGATTTTCCCTCCTTATAGAGTGTTTTGAGCGTATTTCCTAACGGCATAATCTTTTTTGCCTTTATTACTTCACCGTTGCTATCTGTAACGGTCAGTTGTTTGAAAGCTCTGAGCGATGTTACGGTGGAAATTGGTACAAGTAGATCGAACTTTCTATTTTGTACAGTCAGTTCAAGCGGGATTGCTTCTTCTGCCGAATATGTTTCTTTGGTTGTTGAAAGTTCAAGGGATGCGATTGCTTGAGACTCATTTGCTTGAGTAGTCGCAGTGGCTGTCTCAGGAGTCTGTATTGCAGATTGTTGACTTCCTAAACATCCGTACATAAACACAGTGAATAGTAATGAAAAAATAGTAATGTATCTCATGAGTTTTGTTCCTTAACGTGAATTTGATAATTAAATGCAATATGGGTTGTAGGTTGGGTATAGGCACGTCAATAAAATATTAACTGGCGACAGGGCTGCTTGGATTATGTGGTGTTACTTTAACATTCGTCGTTTCTGCCAGTGTTGCGATCTTCTTCAAACCCAACACCCCCCGACATGTTTGACATCTGGCAATATGTAGTCAACCTGTCCGTGTTTTAGTAGTCTTTCAAAATCTGTCAGTGTTCGAAGTCGTTCACCAAGTTCCGTTATGCGTTCATCATCTCTACCGTGTGATGCTTCACCGATACCGGTAGTTCCATCATCTGCGATTATGTTAACGAGAATCCAGTTGCCGCGGTGATTTACATGAACGGTCTCGGTATCTATCGATTTTATTTTTGATGTGTGCAAATCTGTCATTGTGTTTCTAAATATGCTTCAGTTAGGAATTCGCTGCCCATCTTACACCTTGTGTAAGGAATTTCTGCATTCCGGATCGTTCGAATGTTCCTGGTCCGTGTCCCAACGTAGTATAAAAGACGCGTCCTGATCCGTAAGTTTTAACCCAAGCCATTGGATGTGCTCTCCCGAACCATTCTGCTGATGCCAAGATGTGTATATGTGGGTCATAAGCTGAGATGTAGATTTCATCTTCAACGTCAAAGTCAGAGACGCCTTGTGTTGTTGGATGCTCTGTATCTTCAATCCGTACAGTGAAGGTAGAACCGGGAGGATGCCAGTTTGAATGTCCACCGATGAGGTCGACTGCTTTTCCTCCAATCCACCATGCTGTCCCGTGTATACCCACTAATCCTTTACCGTTCTCAACGAATTGGAACAGACCGTCTTCTTGTGATGGCGTTAAATCTGGTACCCGTTTTGAAGTGCCATCATCTTGTCGTTCGGAGCGTGTGAAACCGGTTCCGAAGACACATGCATCGTAGGAATTGAGATCGTATGAAGCTAATATGTCTTTGTCATCCGTTAGTGTTGCGTTTATTTCAGCGTCCTCATCAAGAAAGCTGTGGATAACACTTGCACTTGCATTGAAACGGTGGTTTTCACCTGATAGTACGAGTATATTTGACATTGTAATCTCCTTGCGTACTGTTGGTTATTAACTACTAAGTTTGAACAGTTTTAAGTTTTTTGTGACAAAAAGCAGAAAAGCGGTTATCCTTTCAGTATATTTTATTTTCATTATGAAATTTTATTTTCATTATGAAAGGGTTTCAAAATGCCCCCTTTTCTCCGTTTGCATTCTATCTTATCAGATTATCAACATGTATTCAAGTATTCTGCCAACTTCAATCATTTTTGCGCTTACCCGTGGGGTAATGACCATCCTCCCAGTAACCAATACATTACACTCCCTAAAAAATAAGACTTGCATTAAGACGGTTGCATGTTGTAAACTATGTTGAAACAACATTACTCAATCGTTCATCAACTAAATGCTAAAATGAAATCAGTACTCAAAAAACTTTTCGTGTTTGTATTTGTCCTCCTAATTACGGGTTTCTTTTTTTGCGTCTATGTGATGCAAGCACCACCTGTCCCGGAGCAGGAACAACCAAAATTGCTGGTGCATGTGCAGACAGCTGTTCGCAAAAGACCTACCGTCAATTCAGTACCTGTTGCAACTACAAAGAACTCTCATCTCTTCAGTTTAGACCGCACATATCTAAGCAATTTAAACAGTAGTATCTTATCAGGAGAACTGTTGTTCAATGTTGTTTTAGGTGTTCGTGCAAAGTACAACGCACCTCTATTAGATAAAGAAATTTCCACTGGGTTTGATTGGCAGAAGATGTTTGCGGATTCAGCAGTCGGCATTCGCTTGAAGTCTAAAACGCCGAATATAAAAGTTACGCTGAGTGGACAAGGTTGGCTCCTAACAGATAGTACAGGGGCAGGATATGTCATTCAAAAAA
>CAZURU010000635.1:0-2944 GCA_964623585.1 uncultured bacterium | reverse complement strand
TTAAAAATCGGGAAAACCGAACTTGGTATCATTATTTAAGAGAAAACCCTCAAAAAAAGATCTGAAAATTGTCCAAACTATAGTAAACAATAAAATTTATGTCACAAACTTCTAAAACACTTACACTTAGAGATATATTTAGTCCAGGCGGAATCATCTCCGAACATCTGACAGGTTATGAGTTTCGCGAAGGACAACTCAACATGGCGAATGCTGTTGCACGAGCGTTTGCCGCTTCCGATCATCTGATAGTTGAAGCTGGCACAGGTGTTGGTAAGAGTTTTGCATATCTTATCCCGGCAATCTCACACGCGCTGAGGAACAAACAGACCGTGGTCGTATCAACAAACACCATTAGCCTGCAAGAACAACTCGTTACAAAAGATATTCCTTTCCTTCAGAAAGTACTCCCACGGGAGTTCAATGCAGTCCTCGCGAAAGGAAGACGAAACTATCTCTCGCGGCGAAGATTGGAGAGTTTCATTCAATACGATCGGGGATTATTTGATACTTACGAAGAAGTTGAGCAGGTACAGGATATTGTCAAATGGGTTGAAACAACCGATGATGGCAGTCGTGCAGATCTGCCTCTTGAACCAAAACCACATATCTGGGACAAGGTTGCATCCGATAGAGACAACTGTCTCGGGAGAAATTGTCCAACTTATGAAGTCTGCTTCTATTTTAAGGCACGCAATAAGATGCATGAGGCAGACCTGTTAATTGTCAACCATCATCTCCTCTTTAGCGATTTGGCTCTTAGACAGAAAGACCCTTCTATAGGTATACTTCCTGACTATGACTATCTCATCATTGATGAAGCACATCACTTGGAAGCTACAGCGACACATCACGCCAGTGTTGAACTTAGCAATACACGCGTCAAATGGTTCTTAGATGCATTATTCAGCGACCGGAATGAGAGTGGTACAGCAACCAGATATAATTCGGACACCCTAAAAAACCAGGTCTATGAAACGCGTGAACAAGCCAACCTGTTTTTTGACGCCGTTGAAACATTCTTTAGTAAATTAGACGATAGAAATTCAACTGTTAGAATAGATGAGAACAACCTGGATAAGGTCTTCTCAATGGGAAATACGCTGGATCAACCGCTCTCACACATCGAAAGAACACTTAAACAGCTGCGGGATAATACTTCACAGGAAGATGATGAACAGGAATTGTCTTCCTACTACAACCAGTGTGTGAGACTGCGAGATGAGCTGGACCTGATGATACGTCAGCCAGACACTAACTACATCTACTGGATAGAAACTTCAAGATGGGGACGCACGCCGCGGATTATGCTGAATGCTACACCCGTAAATGTGAGTCAGATGTTGCAAGAAACCCTATTTGAAATGAAAGAGAGTGTTGTCATGACAAGTGCAACACTATCCACCAATCGAACGTTTGATTATTTCAAGGGTAGAATCGGTATAGTTGATTGTCAAGAACACCTTGTGCAATCCCCCTTTAATTTCAAAGAGCAGGTTGAACTTCACATTCCTAAGTCAATGCCCGAGCCGAATAGTAGTGAATTTGTCCCCGCTGCAATTAAGGAGATAAAACACTATCTGAAAATGACACACGGCAAGGCATTTGTACTATTCACAAGCTACAGGATGTTGGATGAAGTCTACGAGGAGGTCGCGCCTTACCTTGCTGAAATCGGTATTGAGGTTTTCAAACAGGGAGGCGATCTATCCCGTTCAGATATGCTTGAAGCATTCCGAGAAGATACAGATTCTGTCCTGTTTGGAACGTCAAGTTTTTGGGAGGGTGTTGATGTTCGTGGAGAAGCATTGAGCAGCGTCGTTATTACAAGATTACCGTTTGAAGTCCCAACCCATCCTGTATTAGAAGCCCGCGTCAAACAGATTAAGGAAAAAGGCGGAAACGAGTTTATGGAGTTCAGTTTACCAGAAGCGATTCTCCGATTGAAGCAGGGATTTGGACGGCTTATCCGCACACAAACCGACCAAGGCATCGTTGTCATCCTGGATTCAAGAATCAGGACACGCAGATACGGCAAACTCTTTATAGACTCATTACCACAGTGTAATATTGTTTCCTAATGTCAATCCGAATATGAAACACGGGTATACACATCCTTGAGTGGCAATTCGCATTCAATGGAATTGAACTTCAGAATATCTTCCGGTGCTTCAAACGTCTTTCCTACCCACATCGTTTCAACCAGACGGTGATGCTCAACACGAATCCTATCTTGTGATACGAGGATATACTCCCGCAAAGACATAAGCTTCTGATAATGTGCGAACTTTTCCCCTCTGTCATAAGACTCGGTTGATGGTGAAAGTACCTCTACGATAAGGGTGGGATTCAAGAGGGTATCAAAAACATTATCTTCAAAACGGGGTTTATCGCATACAACAACGACATCAGGATAGAAATAGGACCCTGTCGCTTCCGTTTTTACCCGCATATCGTTACTGTAAACTAAACAACCACTCCCTCTCAATTGGAGATTAAGTTCAGTCGCTATATCTAAGGTGATAAGATTATGTGCGTTACTCGCCCCAGACATTGCGAATATTTCACCGTAGATGTATTCGCTTTTGATCTTTGCTCTACGTTCTTCGGAGAGATATTCCTCAGGTGTGATGTATTTTTCGGCCGCAATAGATGCCATTCTTGTCTCCCTGACTGATAGTCATGTATTCTATATATATATTTTAGCAGATAATGGGAAAAACTGCAATAATAATGGGAAAATCCACCTCAAAAACACTTGACAGAACTCGGGAATCCGTGTCCATTTCATAAAAAATAGGATCAATACCGTAAAATTCTGCCAATTATCAGAAAAAAAGTTTGCATTCGCTTTAATTATGTAGTATAATACCTTTTGTGGATAATTATATATTCTTGGGGATTAACTTTAAAATGGGAATTCAACAGATAAATTTGTTAATCA
>CAZURU010000634.1:0-2945 GCA_964623585.1 uncultured bacterium | reverse complement strand
TTTAATCATGAGAAGCCCCTGTCATTGTTCTCTACTCATATCGCAACGCATCAATTGGATTGGATCGCGCTGCGCGAATGGCTTGCATGCTCACGGTCCCAAATGCGATGATGAGTGCCATTATTGCGCTCACGATAAATGGCAATGCATTCAGGTCTGTCTGATAGGCAAACCCGGAGAGCCAGTCGCGCATGAGATAGTAGGCGATTGGCCAGGCGATGAGATTGGCAAGAAGGATGAGCAGCATAAATTCGCGGGAGAGCAGCATCACCAGATGCGGTGTGGATGCGCCCAGTACTTTCCGCACGCCAATTTCTTTGATGCGAGACTGAACCATAAACGCCGCCAGTCCGAATAGTCCCAAACAGGCTACAAAAATTGCGAGCAATGAAAATACCCCAAGCATTTTGCCAGTGAGTCGCTCGTTGAAATAAATCCAATCAATGAATTCATCCAGGAAGTGATATTCAAAGGGCGTGCCCGGCACAAATCGTCTCCACTGCATTTTGATGAAAGACAGGGTTTGCGCGGTCTCTTCTGGTCGGATACGCAGGACCAGGGAATAAAACAACTCTCTTCGAGCCACAAATCCCATAGGGCTATTTCTTCTCGTAACGATAAACTGTGGTAATCTTTTACAACGCCGATCACGATCAGGGTTTTATTGGGAAATGCTGGTGATTCAATCTGTTTGCCTATTGGGTCGTCCTCCCAGCCGAGCAGACGCACGGCTGTTTCGATTAAAATAATCGCTTGAGATGTATCGCTGGCAACATCGGCTGAAAAGGCGCGACCGCGAAGCACGGGAATATCAAATGTTTCAAAGAATGAATCATCTACCTCGTTTACATAAATTGTCCGTTCTTTTCTTCGGTCTCCATCGGGCCAGATCAGTCGCGATCGTCCACTGTATCCCGTGATGTTGTATCGCAGAGCCGATGCGCTGAGGATATTAGGATGCTGGAGAAATACCTGTTTGACCATTTGGTGGCGTGCTGAAAGACGTTTTTGTGGATCGGGTTCTTTCTTAAAATCTCGGACAAAAATCGGCAAACTCACAATATGATCATGTGCAAAACCCATATCTTTGGTGTCTATAAATCGCAATTGCTGATAAACCACCAGGGTGCAGATCACCAGCAAGATGGACATGCCGAATTGAAAAATCACGAGTCCTTTCTTCAGCCAGGCAGAACCGGAGGAGGAAGACGCCTTACTTTTTAACACTGTGACCGGGCTAACAGAGGAGAGGAAAAATGCTGGATACCATCCCGCCAGTAGTCCGACCAACAATGTGAGTGCCAGTGCTGCTGGCGCACCTGCTATTACTGTAGCCGCGTTGAGGTGCAAATCGCCGCGCACAAATTGGTTGAATAAGGGCAGGAATAACTCGACCAGTGCAAGGGCAATCAGCAGGGCAGAACAGGTTAAAAGTAGGGATTCTGTCAAGAACTGAACCATCAATTGTGGGCGATGCGCACCAACGACTTTTCGCACGCCCACTTCGAGCTTGCGGGTGACAGCTTTTGCGGTCGCCAGATTTGTAAAGTTCACGCATGCAATGACCACTACTATCAGTCCGATAGCTGCCAGTATGTAAATTTTTTGAATAGGGCTGTTGGTAGCCGGGTTAAAATCGGATTCGCCATACAAGTACACGCGGTGTAGTGGCTGTAGATGATAGGTGTTTTTTGCCGCAACTTCATCCCCCATATACTGCTTGAGCAACAGCTGCATTTTTGCCTGTAGGGTTTCAGGGTTTTGCCCTGCTTTTAATAGTACAAAGGTTATGACAGGACGCCACGATTGCTTGGGTAGCCACATCGACCATACTTGTTGCGTTTCTTCTACGGGGGGTATTGTAGTTGTGAGCAACTGAAAATAAAGAGATGATGAGGGTTTCGGAGCTTTCACAATACCTGTTACTATGTACTCGCCCGGAAAATTGCGATTGTCGATAGAAAATGTTTGGCCCATCGGGTCAGTATCGCCAAATAAGTGCTGTGCCATGTCGTCGGTAATGACCGCAGAGTAGGGCGTGCGAAACGCGGTGTTTGGATCGCCTTTTATGGGGGGAAAATCAAATACATCCAAAAAGTTTTCATCCACCAGCCTCAGCAGAAACACCCCCTCGCGCTCGCCATACTGTGCCGATACTCTCAACGGAAACGTACGAATCGTTGTTTCTACTTCGGGGAATGTTTCTTCCAACACAGGACCGAGTGCGCCTGAAGATCCGCTACCATAAGCTATTTGTGTTGTGCTGCGTTCTGCCCGAATCACTTTGTAAATACGGTCGCCCAGGGTGTGAGCGCGATCTACTGAAAACTCCTGCTGGATATACAACAGGATCAAAATGCCACACGCCAGACCGATGGCAAGTCCCAGCACATTGATGGACGTGTACAATTTGTGCCGCATCAAATTGCGGATCCCAACTGTCAGATAATTTTTGATCATAAGAAGCCTCCTGATCGCATAAGCTGATCGTGAAATATGGTCTAATTGAATTGAATCATCTCTCTATTGTTTTTCTAAGCAATAACCGTGCCAAAAATATAAATAATGAAATAACAATAACTTATGAAAATCTCTTAAAATTGACAGATTGACAAGTGTCCGATTTTGATACAGTAGTGTCCGAAAATGAACACTTGTAGGAAAGTGAGAGAGTCCACTTTGGAGGGTGTAATAATCAAACGCTGTTCAAAGGGATTGCAATCTAGTGCTAGCGTGGATACGCCATACGTCGCGTGTTCAGGAGGGACTACAAGAGGCGGGTGGTTTACAACTATGAAAGCAGTTCAACACAAGTCTTTTTATAAGTATAAGTATCAAGACGACATCATTGGTTCCCAACGCTATGACGCGCCCGCAATGTATTTTCCGGTCACAAAACCCCGCGTTATTCATTTCAGAGGGCGCACCGTTATTGATGTTGTGCC
>CAZURU010000633.1:0-2950 GCA_964623585.1 uncultured bacterium | reverse complement strand
TCATCGCTACAAATATAAAAATGCGATTTGAAGATTAGTGGCAACTTGGGTTATAGTAAGCTATATCTAAGCCAACCGCATCAAACCATTCGCTGGAGGTGTGTCCTTCAATACGAATTTCAGCAACCTCATCTTTATATTCAGGCTTGGTCAGGATTGCAATGTACCGCGGGGAAAAAGTTGCGTAAGACGTTTTTAAAGTCGTTTGGAACGGTGGCATCCCCTTGTGTAAAAGGTTTCTTAAAACGAATAGATAGCGTCTCCATATCCAGATGCCCACGCCATACAGTCCTAAACTGCGTCTTTTTGGTAGGATCTCCTTCAAACTCTATGCGTAATTCTTTGTATAAAGCAGCCTGCAAATTTTTGTAAGCATCAAGGAGTTTCTCAACCTCATTTTTATAGACAATAATTTCATTCGCTTTGAGGCGAACGTTTAACATGTAACTAATGGCGATAAAGAGAAATATCACCATTAACCCCGCCATCACATCGGATATAGACACCCAATGTTCTTCGGTTTCTTGCTCTTTCGTACCAAATAAGTTCCCTAACACCTATTCAGTCCCTTTCGTTTATCCAACCCCTCGGCGGCTTGCATTTACAAGTTGCTGGAGCTCTGCAATTATTTGGGTGTAAGAAGCAATTAATTCGGTATAATTATTAACAAAACCGTTAGAAAGACTCTCAAAGTAACCTGCTAACGTTTGTAAGGAAATATCCAGTTCTTTCTCTAGAGATTCATGCAGCGTGTTAACTTCTTTCCGAAGAGCATTATGCAAGATGTTAACATGATTTTCTACATCTAGTTGTCCAGTGGCAATTTCACCAACTTTCGATGCAATTTCACCAACTTTTTCTGAAACGGTTGATGTTAATTCCTGCAATTGCGCGAAGACCGTACTTTCATTTTCACCAGTAAGCGCGCTTTTAATGCTAACGATCTCAGTTTTCATACTGGTTAACATCTCGTGAGTTTCGCGATGCCCTTCTGCTTGCAATCGAATCAATTCATCATGCTTGCCAGCAAGAGAAGTTTTAATGTTATCTAAAACTTCTCTGGTTTCGCTACCTTCTTTTTCTATTGTTGTGTTCAACGTCACCAATTGTGCACGAAGATTCATTTCTCCAGATGTTTCTATGCGTATTAAAGCATCAATAAACTTATCGCGTTCTACTTCGACTGGATTTCTGTCTTTTTGAAATATTTGAAATAGTGGTGCTGTTACTCCTTTCAAAAGAATTGCTGATCCGATTCCGACAAGCGAAGTTAAGAAAGCAAGTTTGAGCCCTTCTAATAAGCCTGGGATACTCTGTTCAATATCATTCATATCGAAATCCCAAAGCCCAATGAAGATCCCGAGAAAAGTTCCAAAAACACCAATAACAGTTAAAATTGAAGCAATTGTATTAGTATGCGTATACCAAAGTTTATACTTCCACAAAACACCAAAAGCAATTCCTCCAACGATAATCTGGAAACAGACATATCCAAGCGTAAATTCATATTTCTCTTCAAAAGAAACCGAAATCCAAACCCAAGCTATCAAAATAAGAATAGTAATAGTACCAAAAAGTGCCAATATGCCTAATATATTTTTCCTCATAAAACCTCCTTAGCGAATTTTATAACTTTCAAGAATAACACAAAAGGGGAAAAAGTCAATGGAATTTTAAGCCTCTATTGCCCATAATTATGTTATCTTCACGCGAGATCACAAACATTTTGTCCTTATAGGACTACAGAAACCAGAAATAACGCGGTTATCTAAACATGCTACCCCTGCAGGACTAAAGACAACAAACAATTTTCTTTGGATTTAGATAAGAATTATGGTAAAATGCAGGTAAGATATTGGTTTTCACGAACGAATAAGTTAGAAATAAGACAGTTTCGGTAGATTGTGTAATCGTCATGCTTAGATTTAAATGTGCCATCGAAAAAGTTTCCGATTGGCATCCGCGTCTGTTTCTTGAAGCACATGTCGTTGCATGCGTAGCAGTAATGCGTTTGCATTCGACTTCACCTGCAATGTTTCAGGTTACATGTGAGAATATTGTTTCCGACTGGCTAGGTGAAAAAACGGAGTTTATACTTGAAGTCTCATGGTCGAAGGAAACTGAGAGGAAAGCGGATCGTTTACGAGCAACTATACAGACGAAACCGATAGTAGAGATGGCAGCATCAGCTCTAGCATTTATTCTTACGCCTAATATTGTTAATCTTGGACAATTAGACGTAGCGAATTATGGTGACCGTGCCGACTACCGCTCATTGGACATGCAATGCGTTCTTGAAATCAGCGGCACAGAAACAGTCTCCGAACTTGCCCGACGACATAGAGAAAAGATTACACAAGCATTAGCGAATCCATTCGGGTTAGACGCTTATGTTGTCATCTGTGCCTTTTCTACGTTTGGACATCTTATACGGTTTTCTTACCACCGTTGGGAGGAGTGAATACATGTCTGCCCCTAAAAGACCATACACAAAGACACTTAAAGAGATAATGAGTCAAAAATCAGAGGTACTCTCCAAAGCACAAGCATTGTGGGAAGTTGGCATGATGGAAACGGCACAACCGCTTTGGCTGTCCGCTGCCACTTATGAGGAACATATTGCACCAATGCTTGATGTCTTAGGGCGGGAGTTAGAAGGGGCAGTCCATCGGATTAGCGCGGCATCGTGTTATGAAAAGGCGGGGGACCCGAGTCGAGCCGTGAATCTTTATCGCGCAGCACTTTCGGGCCCGTTGCATGAGGATACGCGGCGAGAGGTTGAAAATATGCTAACGGCTTGTCTTGCTGCGTTGAACCGCCAATCAGGCAAAACGCGGCTTTAAACATACCATCCCTACTGAACTAAAGAAGGGATTGCCAAAACTTTAATAACTCAAAAATATCTGGCGACGCAATAGGATCACAACGATAATTGAGAGGAAAATGTAAA